>CAMCTL010000007.1 GCA_945878515.1 Flavobacterium psychrophilum
GTTAATAGTACTGATGTTTTAACCTATTGCTGGGAAGGAACAGATATTGGTACAGTTGTGCCTGATGCAACTACACTTGACGATACTGCACAACCACCTTTTTTTAGGAGTTATGCACCATCAACTTCGCCGTCAAGAACTTATCCATCTTTAGAATATATTTTGAACGGAACAAATCAAGATAAGGGAGATAAGTTACCATCTATTGGGATTGTTACCAGACACTCTTTCACGGTTCGTGATAACAATGCAGCAGGCGGTGGAGTAAACAATGCTAATGTAAACGTTACTATAGATGGTAATATAGGTCCATTTTTAGAAACAACCAATTTATCAGGTATTCACGCGGCTTATTCCACCAAAACAATTACGTGGAGTGTCAACGGCACCAACATTGCTACACCATTGATAAAAATCTCATTATCAACAGATGGAGGTTTTACTTGGCCAATCACTTTAGCATCTGCAACGCCAAACGATGGTTCGCAGTCCGTTACCTTACCTAATTTAAGTACAACCTTAGCGAGAATAAAAATAGAAGCTATAGACAATGTTTTTTTTGATATATCTAATGTCAATTTTACTATAGAACAGCCTTTGACTGCTAATGTTTCGGGAACAAATACCTTGAGTGGCACCTCCACAGGTTCAGCAACAGCGGCCACTTTTGGCGGAAAATTAACTTCTTCACCGATTGCTTTAACCCGATCTTTTACAATAAGTAACTTTAATATTGATAATACGCCAGTAACCTATGGTTCTATTTCATTTCCCGCACTTCCTGCTGGCGCAACAATCAATTCGGCGGCATTAAATATAACAACTGTACGTCCTATATCACCTTCATGGGCCAGCGATGTTCTTGCATCGCTAACAGGGGCATATACATTAGGGTATACACAAATAACAACAGTGTCAAATCTTACAGCAGCACTTGCAACGGTAAATTTGCCTAATTTTATAACTACTGGAGGATCTATAAATCTCTTAATGTATGACAACTACTCGGACAATACAGGAGTTGAAGCAACTTTTGCAAGTGCGAGGATAGATGTAAATTACATTAGAAACGGCTATACTTATTTGTGGTCCACTGGCGCTACAACTCCCACTATAACAGGGCTTGCTGCAGGAACCTATACCGTAACCGTAACAGATGCATCTGGGGCTACGGCCACAGGTTTTTACATCGTTCAATCAGAATTTACTGTAGTAGCAACCGCAGGTAGCAACGGCACAATATCGCCATCAGGAACATCTAGAGTTGTAAGTGGCGGTAGTATAACCTATACCATAACACCTAACGACTGTTTTCGTGTTTCTAGCGTCGCTGTTGACGGAGGTCATCGAAATACTCAAACAAGTTTTTTTTTCCCGAGCATAACAGCAAATCGCACAATCCACGCAACATTCGCAAGCACCTCGACAACTAACACAACAAATGTTACAAGTTGCGGCGACTACACATGGCCAGACAATAATCAAGTTTATACAGCTTCTGGTACTTATACGGGCACAACCACCAATTGTGTAACGCAAAGATTGAACTTAACCATCACGCCAAGTTCGTTTCAAACCACTACAATAAGTGCTTGCGATAGTTACGTTTGGAATGGGACTACTTATACATCAACCGGAATTTATACAGGAACGACCACCAATTGTGTTACCCAAAGATTGAACTTAACCATTACGCCAAGTTCGTTTCAAACCACTGCAATTACTGCTTGCGACAGCTATGTTTGGAATGGGACTACTTATACATCAACCGGAATTTATACTGGTACAACCACCAATTGTGTTACCCAAAGATTGAACTTAACCATTACACCAAGTTCGGTCAATACCACTACAATAATTGCTTGTGACAGTTACGTTTGGAATGGAACAACTTATACCACAACGGGAATTTACACTGGAACAACCACCAACTGTGTAACTGAACGACTCAATTTAACTATCAACCGAACCACATGGAACGGTGCATCTTGGAGTAATGGCTTTCCAGATATTAATACAAAAGCTATCATATCTGGCAACTATTCACAAGCTGCAAATGTGTCGGCTTGTAGTTTGGATATAACAGGGACCTCAGTTGTTACTGTTCCAACAGGTTTTAATTTCAACATTTCTGGAAAAGTAACTGTTGCTCCAACAGCTAGTTTAACATTCGCAAATAACACTAACTTGATTCAAATGGAGCATGTTGGAAATTCGGGCATTATTACAATCAATAGAAACAGTAATCCTTTAAGACGTTTGGATTTTACAATTTGGTCATCGCCTGTAACCAACGCTAATCAGTTTTTAACTACCTTTTCTCCATTAACAACGACTACGCGTTTTTATAGCTATAATGAGAGTACTAATTTATATAATGTAATTTCAAATCCAACATCCACAGCATTTGATTTAGCTAAAGGTTATTTAATACGCATCCCAAACACACATCCAGACACACCAACAATTTGGGCAGGAAGTTTTACAGGAATACCAAATAACGGAACCATTAGTAAACCTGTTACTTATTCTGGCAGCACTTTATTTGGTTACAATTTGGTTGGCAATCCTTATCCGTCTAGCATTAGCGCAGAAGCGTTTGTAACAGCAAATGCGTCACAAATAGAAGGCAGTTTGTATTTCTGGCGAAAAGTAAATGCGGCTGCGGGAACCGCTTATGCAGTTTACACAAAAGCGGGTTCAACAAAAACATTTTCGAGCGATATTCCAAACGGAATTATTCAGGTGGGTCAGGGATTTTTTGTAAAAGCGAAAAGCGGAGCAGGCACAATTACTTTTAACAATGCTATGCGAGTGGCAGATAATAACAACCAGTTTTTTAAATCTGAAAAGACCACAAAAGACCGATTTTGGCTGAATTTGAACAGCACAGCAGGAGCTTTTAGTCAAATGTTGATAGGATATTTTTCGGAGGCCACAACTGGAGTCGATGCTTTCGATGCAAAGTATATTAACGATAGCCCGATAGCCTTAACCTCTTCTATAGACAATCAAGAATATTCTATTCAAGGAAGACCGATGTTCAATCCTAGTGATATTGTAGCATTAAGTTTCAAAACCGATGTGGTAAGCGAGTACACTATATCAATTGGCAATTTAGAAGGTGTTTTTGAAAAACAGGTAGATATTTATTTAGTAGATGGCAAAACCGGAATTGAAACTAATTTAAAGCAAAATTCATATACTTTTTCATCAACAGCTCAGGTAGATAATACAAGATTTTCTTTGAAGTATCAAAGGCTATTAGATATTGGTACACATGAATTTAACGAAAATAGTGTTCAAATATATAAGAACAACGGTTTACTTTATGTAAATTCAGAATTTATTAATATTGCCAATATTAAAGTCTACGATGTATTAGGAAGATTAATTATTGAGAAAAAAAACTGCGCAAGCACAAAGGTAATTATTAAGGATTTAAAGTCTGTAAATCAAGTTTTGATTGTTAAAGTCACAGGAGAAAACAAAAACGCAGTGACTAAAAAGGTTTTAAATTAGAAATTTATTTTTATAAAAAATGTATATATTTAAACTTCCAATGGTATTTTTAATTAAACACTTAATCAGTAATTTAACAATGAGAAAAATCAGTTTACTTTTATTTATTGTAGCTTTTAATTTAATTGCATTTCAATCTGTTTATGCTGAAATTAAACTGCCAGCAATCGTTTCTTCCAATATGGTTTTGCAACGCAATACTAGTGTCAAACTTTGGGGTTGGGCTGATGCCAATGAGAAAATCACCATTAAAACCTCATGGTTAAAAAAATCAATTAATATTCAAGCCAATGCAGAAGGAAATTGGTCTATTGCAGTGCAAACAACAAACAGTAAAGAAGGGCAAACGATTACTTTAAAAAGTAAAACTTCGAATATTACATTAGACAATATTTTGTTTGGAGAAGTTTGGTTGTGTTCGGGGCAGTCTAATATGGAAATGCCTATGAAAGGTTATGCTGGTCAACCCATTTTTGGGGCAGCAGATGCAGTTGTAAAAGCGAATAATCCAAATTTAAGATTGTTCTCGGTAACCAGAGTTAGTGGCTCGAAAACACCTTTGAAGGAAGTACTAAAGTATTCGGAATGGCAACAGGCAACACCTGAAGGTGTTTTAAAATTTAGTGCTGTGGCTTATTTCTATGGACAGCAATTACAAGAAATTTTGGATGTTCCAGTGGGTTTAATTTTGAGCGCTTGGGGTGGCAGTAGCGTTCAAGCTTGGATGAGCACCGAGGCTTTGAGTCCGTACCAAAATGTAGATCTTACCAACAGAGACATCAATGTTAAACCAAATTCAATTCCAACTGCTTTGTTTAATTCGATGATTAATCCTGTAATTCCATACACTATCAAAGGAGCGATTTGGTATCAGGGTGAATCAAATGTGGATCAACCAGCAAAGTATAAAGAACTTTTTCCAGCAATGGTCGAAGATTGGAGAAAACGCTGGGGAATTGGGAATTTTCCATTTTATTATGCACAGATTGCCCCATATCTTTACGGTGGAAATGAGTTCACTGCTGCAAATAAAAATTCTGCCTTTTTTCGAGAAGTTCAGTTGCAATGCTTAGACATCATTCCTAATTCTGGTATCGCTATAGCAATGGATTTGGGTACTGAAAGTCCAATTCATCCGCCCAGAAAGAAAGAAGTTGCCGACCGTTTATTGTACAATGCACTTAATCAAACCTACAGTTTTAAAACTATAAATTATGAAGGTCCAAGATTTGAATCTATGGAAGTAAAAGATGCCGGGCTTTTGATAAAATTCAAAAACGAAGACAATGGTATTTATAGCTATAATGGTTTAGAATGTTTTGAAATAGCGGGAAGCGATAAAGTATTTTATCCAGCCAATGCAAAAATTGTGGATCGAAAAAAAGTATTGGTATCCAGTGACAAAGTTCCTAGTCCTGTTGCGGTCAGATACGCATGGAACAATTGGGTAAATGGAACACTATTTAATACTAATCTTTTGCCGGCTTCTTCTTTTAGAACAGACGATTGGACTGATGCCACAAAAGGAAAAAAAGAGTAATCACTGAAAATATATAAACGAAAAACTATTATTTAACTGCTTAAAAAACTTACTTATGAAAATTAAAGGGATGCGTTGGTGGATTATTGTGTTATTATTTCTGGCCGCGGTTTTGAATTACATAGACAGGCAAACTTTATCGGCTTTAGCGCCAACGATACAAGTTGACTTGAATATGGATGATCAAGAATACGCCAATGTTATCAATATATTCTTAATAGCATATACCATAGCTTACCTGATTTCGGGTAGAGTTGCAGATAAAATAGGTACTCGTGCCAGTTTATTTTTCTTTGTAGCTTGGTGGTCTGTGTTCAATATGCTTACTGCTGCTTCACGTGGTGTTACATCCTTAAGTTTTTATAGATTTGGATTAGGACTAGGAGAGGCGGGTATTTGGCCTGCGGCTTCAAAGGCAGTATCAGAATGGTTTCCAGCCAAAGAAAGAGCTTTGGCCATTGGTTTGTACACGATGGGAGCAACTATCGGGGCTACAATTGCACCTTATATTGTTATTCCGTTGGCTACTTATGATTATACGGAAACAGTGCCCGAAATTGCAAATTGGCTAGGAAACGGAACAGGTTGGCGTGTAGCATTTATTATTACTGGCTTAGCCGGTTTGGTATGGCTTATTCCATGGATGATGATTTATAGACGCCCAGAGAAAAGCAAACTAATTACCACCGATGAATTGACTATGTTACAAACAGCTTCAACTGCTGAGAATCCTGATAGTACTGAAAATGTAGATCCGTGGTCTTGGAAACAAGTGCTTTCTTTTAGAGGAACTTGGTTGTTGCTAATAGCGCGCTTGATAACCGATCCTGTTTGGTATTTTTACCAATTTTGGTTTCCTAAATATTTAAGTTCCGATAGAGGCCTGTCGCAAGAAGATCTAAAAATTACTTGGGTAATTTATTTGGCGGCAGGCGTTGGTAGTTTGTTGGGTGGAATTATATCGGGTAAAATTGTAAAAAAAGGTGTATTGCCCGTTGCGAGTAGAATGTGGGTAATGTTAGTTTGTGCTTTAATGATGCCTTTATCACCCTTTATAGCCTCTGCAACAGGTTTAAACGCTTCGTTGACATTAACAGTATTTACGGTAATTGCGGCTTTGGCTTGGTTAATCAATATCAGTTCATTAATTGTTGATATCGTACCTAAACACTCTTTGGGCACTGTATTTAGTGTAGTTGCCGCAGGTAGTACACTAGGAGGAATTGTAATGAATATGATTGTTGCTTCGATGGTTACAGGCCCTTCCAATAAACCAGCTGGATTTTTAGACGCAGCTTTTCACGTTGTTTTAGATCCAGTATTAAATGCTGTACAAGGGCAAGGCTATGGAATGTGGTTTATAATTATGGCTTTCTTGCATCCAGTAGCTTGGTTGTTGTTGAAATTTGGTGGAATCTATCGGTATTCAAAAGAAGAAGTAAAATAAGGTTATACAAAAGAACAGATAACCTAAACCTTTTTGGATACAAACAGGATATGTTAAGTAATAAGACCTAACAGGTTTTTAAAACCTGTTAGGTCTGTGTTTTGCAAACTGGAAGTTTAGTTTAAATTTTCTAGAGGGCTTATTCTTAATTACATTCTGTTGCGCCAATACTTGGAGACCCTTTAATGTCATTGCCCATTATATCTTTTTCCATTTTTAAATCAAATAATAATTTTACATTGATTTCTGGCAAAGTGGGTATTTCGATTCCTTTGTTTTGTATTAAAGCCAGATTCTGTGGAATGTAATCCTCCATTTTTAATCCACCTTCCTTGCGATATAATGGATTTCCAATCACAGGTTTTGAATCCGCTATTTTCAAATCCTTGGGCCAAGTTGTTTCATTTAAAAATAGGTTGTTTTGAAAAAAAACATTTTCTAATTGCAACCCTTTTTGGGCATCTTTTTTATTTTGATCTCCTAAAACAGTTTTAGAAAGTCCTTTGATGTAAAAAATATTATTGGCTATTACGATTCCATTACTAGTATTATCAATAGCAAATTTGGCTTCGATTGAGGCATCCGAATAGATGGTATTGTTATAAAAATAGGAGTTTACAGGTCCTTTAGGTTCTTTGTGTCCTTGATAACCACTCAGCCAAAAAACTTTGCCTTCTTGAAAAGCGCCATTGACGCCTTTTATGCGGTGACCGTCATTGATACTGATATTGTATCGGTACATACAATTGTAATTATTTCCTAGTATTTCGCAAAATCCTCCAGCATTATATGCACTAATATTATATTGCAAAACGATATTGTCACAATTATAATCGATATGTGCTCCGGCAGAATCACCTGGTCCGTTAGCATAAAGGAATTCGTTTTTTTCTATTAAGACATTAGAGGAACCCCATGTCCATAAACCACTTCCGCGACCCCATTTTCTAGAATCATCATTACAACCTGAATGCGATACAATATTTTTAGCGACATAAACAGCTTCTACTTCCGACATTTGAATTCCTGGACCGCCGGTGTTTTCAATTTTATTATTTAAAAGCTGTACTTTTTTGATGTTCTTATTATTTCCTGTTAATTTTATTCCAGTATGGCAAACACTATTGACATTGCAATTTTCGATAGTAACATTTTCCATTAAATTTTCCGAATTATCATTTATCAGGCGAATTCCCCAGCCATATTTCTGGGTGCCGTTTGCTGTTCTCACTTCATCTTTTCCCCTTACAAATCCTGGATTTTCATAAAAGACATCTTTTATAATAATATCTTTAATGCTAATATGCTCCATCAATTTTGAAGTTGTTGCACGCAATAGTAATCCACAACGCATTTTTATGGATTTATCCTCTGTGGTGTATCCGTTACCAATAATGGTTATGTTAGAGATTGTAATAAAACTGCAGTCTTCGATCAAAATTCCATTAGCTTTGCTTTTAAAATCGATGAATGCAGTTTTTTTTATATTTTTTTTATCCCAGTCAATGGCAGTTATTACTATAGGATTTAAAGAAGTACCACTCTGATTTACCAATTTTAAACCTTCGGTAAATGATTGTCCTGCTGCTAGAACTAGTCGGTCTCCGGGTCTTAGTTTTAGCAATGAGATACGCTGCAACGTTTTGAACGCCTTTTTTTTAGACAGTCCTGAATTTAAGTCATTTCCTAATGTAGAGTGGAAATAATAGTCTTTTGCAATCATTTTATTATTTAGTAGGAGTAAAATAATAATAGCAGCAAAAGTAAAGCGACAGTAATTTTTCTTATTCAACACATTTATTTTTTTATATTTAAAAAAGAAATCGAGTGCGTGTTTTTTTAACAAAACACCACTCGATTTTAGTATGTTATTCTTCTTAATTGATTCGATCAAATACTAGGTTTAAAAATTTATTCTACCAATCAGCATTTTGTTTAAGATTGCTGTTTCTAAAAATTTCAGATTGAGGTATCGGATAAATATACATTCGTTTATCAAACGCTCTTTGCTCTAATAATTTTATTTCATAATTAAGGCTCAAATTAGTATTTCGTGTTATATTCATTGCATAAATATTTTTGGTTTCATCACCAATTTTCCAACGTCGAATATCCCAAAAACGATGATCTTCAAATGCTAATTCTACTCTGCGTTCATTACGTAATTTTGTTTGAAAATCCGCTTGTGATATAGTAGCAGGGAAAACTGGCATGCCCGCTCGCCTTCTAACAGCATTTACTGCTTGAAGCGCTGTGACTCCCAAGGTAGATGCATTCGTTGGACCATAAGATTCATTCATAGCTTCGGCATAATTAAGTAAAATTTCACCATAACGGAATATAGTCCAATTGCGCTCACGTGTTGTTACTGGCCCTAGCTTCAGGTCAAAATTAATGCTTTCTACAACATATTTTCTTAAGTAATAACCTGTTTTTGTTGCATTAGTAATGGGTAAACCATTTTTTCCTCCAAAAAATGATTCAATTGCTGTTCCTTTCCAAGGCGAACCATTAAATAAAACAGTTTGGGCAAGTCTTGAATCTCTACCATTGTATGGATTAAGCGGATTGTATCTTGACGCCGGATCAGTTATTGGCAATCCGGAAGCTTTCATCTCGTAGGCATCAACTAGATTTTGTGTAGGGCAGGTTCCCGTGTTGCCTCCTTGATAGCCAATAGGAAAGTTTCTGCTTTCAAATCCGTTGGAAACACCTTCCCGTCTTTCAAGTATTAATTCGTTTAATGGAGTAAGAGAAACGTTATTTACGACATTATTGTAAGATGGTACTAAACTATAAATGCCTAAATCAATTACTTGTTTTGCTGCTGCTGCTGCTTTTTGCCACAATGTTACATCTACAGGATTGCTGTTGTGTAACGGGCTTGCCGCATAAAGAAGGATGCGAGATTTGAGTGCTAGAGCTGCTCCTTTGTTCGCCCTTCCTGTTTCGTTGACACCAGCAAAAGCTGTGTAATCACGAGGTAAAACAGCGGCAACTTCGTCACATTCTTTTACAATAAAATCTACTACTTCTTGAAAGGTAGCCTGTTTCACGGTGGCAGATTCTTCCGGTGTTAAAACGGTAGTTATAAGAGGCACATTTTTATATCTTTTTACCAATTCAAAATAAAAATAGGCTCTTAAAAATCTAACTTCAAAGGGGTAATTGTTATATTGTTCAATTAAATTTTTGTATGTAGTAGTATATTGTAAATCCTCAAATTTTTGTCCTTCCGATTCTTTCAGGTACACATTGGCTGCACGAATGCCACTATACATCGTTCCCCACACATTATCTAATTCTTGAATTGGACTCCAAATCCCATTATTAAAATTTTGAATATTAGACACATCGTTTACATGTTCTGCATCATCTGAAGCTGCAGAACGTATTGCGCCATCGATACTGTTGGAGTCAGTAGGTAAATAATTATAGATTCCAGATACGAAATTTTTGGAACGAGCAAAATCATTAAAAATATCTTCTTTTGTGTTTCCCGTTTCCTCGTTGTAGTCTAGATCTTGGCAATTGGTAAGTGTTAATACCACTATAATAGCTGCAACAATGTATATGTATTTTTGTAATTTCATGATATTAATTTTTAAAATTCAATATTAAAGCCTAAATGGTAAGAGGATAATGAAGGATAACTAACCCCTATTGCCTCTGGATCTACAATGTTAATATTATCAATAGAAAACAAATTCATACCTCTCGCATATAATTTCAGTTTATCTACCTTTATTTTTTTTGCAAACAGCTCTGATACTTTATAGTAAACTTCACATTGTCTCAATTTAAGATAGTTTCCAGATTGAAGCCAAATATCATTTGGTCTGTAATTGTTGTCATTTGTTAAGTTGGTTAATCTTGGTAATGATGCGGTGTTTGCCGTTTCTGGAGTCCATGCGCCAGCAGAAAATTCGCTAATATTTGTATTGTTAACCAAAGGCCAAAAGACACTTTTTGTGTTTAGATATAAAGTTTCGTTGCCAACGCCTTGAAATAACATGTCTAAACCTAGTCCATCCATTTCGAACCCCAAATTTATTGCATAATAGAACTCGGGTATTGATGAATGTCCGATGGCAATGTTATCAAGTCCATCAATTACGCCATCATTATTTTGGTCTTTATATTTTACATCTCCTGGATTAACTTCAGAGAATAACTGTTTTGGACTACTAGCTATTTCGGCTTCACTTTGAAAAAATCCAATGCCCTGAAGACCAAACCTTTGCCCTATTGACTGCCCTGTTTGGCGAAGGTAGTCATAGGCTTTGAGATCTTCGTTCATATTAATAATTTTATTTTTGGCATAAGTAAAATTACCACCAATAAAGAAATTCATTTTATCTACGTTATTTTTGTACATAAAAGAACCTTCAATTCCTTTGTTGAGAACTTCTCCGCCATTATTAAACGGAGCGCTGACGCCAAGTAAGGAAGGTACTGTGCCAGATGTACTAACTAGAATATTTGTTCTTTTGTCCTGAAATGCATCAATATTTATTGTTAATTTATTGAATAGTTCGATGTTAGCTCCTAGGTTTATTTTTTCAGAAGATTCGTAAGTAAGTCCTGTTGCCGCTAATCTGCCTTCTCTAATTCCAGTGTTACTTATATTTCCTGTGCCATAAGAATAACTGCCGTTATTACTAAAAAATTGAGCGTCAAGATTGTTAAATGTATTGCCGTCACTGTTTGTTGGTAAAATATCATTCCCACTTTTTCCCCAAGAACCGCGTAATTTAAAATAATTTAGAATCGTATTATTTTTCATAAAATTTTCTCTACTCACAATCCAACCAGCTGATACAGCAGGGAAAAGACCAAAACGACTTTCTTTTGGAAATAGATTTGTTCCGCTATACGACGCAACTCCATCTATAAAATAGCGGTTTTTATAATTGTAACTTGCAGCCGTAACCAAATTACTTCGAAGAAAGGTGTTGTATTGACCATCCAATACTCTTTTGTCTTCTTGATACAGAGCACTAGCATTTACCTTGTGTTGATTCCATTTACCTTCATAGTTTATTTTAGCAGATCCGGTTGCGTGTCTAATTTGATCACCAAAGACTTGGGAGTTAGTTAAATCGTTATCAGCTCCAAGAGGTATGCCATTTACAGTTATAATTTTTGTTGGATCAAGAGGATCTCTTGTAAAACTTACGCCACCATACAAATAAGTTTTTGAATTTGTTTCAAAGAAAGAAGCATAGCTGTCATAAGCTGCGGCAACTTCTGCCGACAAGCCTTTTACCCAGCTACCTAGGTCTTGTACAATTTTACCGTTGGCATATGATGCTCTATCATTTGGTTTGTAATTTCCTGTTGAAGAAGCACCAGCCACAGGGTTGGTAGCGTAAAAAGGAGAGCCACCCCAAACACCTGATTCGTATCGAACTGGAAATAATGCTGAGGGTATGCTATAAACCGTATTCACAATGTTTGATGCTCTTCTGTTAGGTTCATTCGTTCCGCCTATGTAACCTGATGCATCTACAATAAATTTTGTTGTATTGGTTAAATCGATATCTAAATTAGCTCTAAAATTTAACCTGTCATATTTCATGCTATTGTCATAGCGATTGTCCAAATTAAAATTTTCTATTAGCCCTCTATCGTTTTGATAGTTTAGGGAGCAAAAATAGGTATTGCTTTTTCCTCCTCCCCGAAAACTAGTGTTAACATTATTAGTAAAACCAAAATCTCTAAAAGTTTCATCCCACCAATTGACATTGGGGTGTGAATATGGGTTTGCACCACTTTTATAATCTAATAAATCTTGATCAGAGTAAAAAGGTGCAGTTCCATCTAAAGCACTGGCTTGGTTCACTGCTTTTGCATAACCATAAGAATCTAAGAATTTTGGTTTGCGAAAAGGCGTATTCCAGCCTTTATCGTATGACACTCTTATGTTAAACGAATCTTTTTTTCCTCTTTTAGTTGTTACAAGAATAACGCCGTTTGCCCCGCGAAGTCCATATTTAGAAACATCAGTTCCATCTTTTAACACTGAAACACTTTCTATATCTAGTAGTGCTAATGATGACAAATCTCTTTCAAATCCATCTACTAAAACTAATATTCGGTTACTGTTTAACGATGCGATTCCTCGTAGGTACATTGTTGGATTTCTGTTCCAAGGCACGCCGCCATTTTGCAAAACCATGAGCCCTTTAAGTTTGCCGTATAAGCTTTCATTTGCATTTAATAAGGAGCTTTTTTCTAATTTATCGGAATAAACTAAATCTATAGCAGTACTAACTTCATCAATAGTTTTAAAGGTGCCAAAACCAGTATTTACTGACTTATCAATATTGTTTAATTCAACACTTACCTTGTTTGATTTTACAGTTATTATTTTTTCAATATCGTTAAAATTCAATTGCAGAAGCCCTGCTGGTTTCATATCCAAAGTTACATTACCTTCGGAATCTGTAATTGCTGCTGTTTGAATATCATTAACGGACCGTACTGATACTCCTGCGATAGGTTTTTTATATTGATCAACCACATGAACTGTTACATTCCCATTTTGTGCGTTAACACTGTCAGGTAACAATAAAAAGATTGTAAATAAAATAGTCGCGACAGAAGATAATCTTTTTAAACTACTTAATTCAAAAAAACTACAAGCCTTAAGGTAGGATAAATGACTGTACATAAAGGTAGTTTGTATAATTATGGTTAACTTTTTTTTCATTTGATTTGTTTGTTAAATTCAGAAGTTTCAATTACCATCCAGGGTTTTGTATTAAACCGTAGCCTTTATTAACCTCTGTTGCAGGAAAAGCACTCAAATACCATTTCCGAGAAAATTGTGTAGTCCAATTTCTAATAGGTAACTGTACCACCTGGTAAGTAAATATTGTTTTATCTGCATTTGTGGCTTTTGTAATTTCACCATGTAATCTTTGTTTAAAAACGTCATCCAATAGGTGGCGAGTAATATCATACCAGCGTATTTCTTCGTAACCAAATTCAAGAGCCCTTTCGGTCAAGATTGCCTCTCTAAATTGTTTTTGACTTAAATTTGTTGGCAAATCGCCAAGACCGACTCTATTTCTAACAACATTAACTGCAGCAAAGGCTTCAGCTGTTGGACCTTCATTGAATTCGTTCAAGGCTTCTGCATAGGTTAAATATATTTCTGCTAAACGCAAATAAGGCCAGTGCACTGGTATACCTCGTGTGTTTGATGCAAAATTTCGGTCTGTATCTAATAAGAATTTTCTAACTTTAAATCCCGATCTTGTTAGTGGAGCTCCAAATAAAGTTTCTCGCCCGTTAGTCTTTGGGGTAGCACCAGAAGCGTCTTCATACATTTCTGAAGTTCTGCCTTGATACTGATCGCCGTTTACTAGTACCGTCTCGTATAGACGTGGGTCTCTATTTGCATAGGGTAATCTAGGATTAAAACCAGAGTTAGGGTCAGTAATTTTTAAGCCATTGGCCATTGGAAACATGTCAACATATTCTTTAGTTGGACAGGCTATGCCATATTCAGAAGCAGCTGCATTCCAAATATAAGCTCCATTCCAAAAATCTAGTCCCGCAAATCTTACTCTAGTGCTAATCAAAACTTCGCCATTTGCTCTTTTGTAATAGGCATCTTGAAAATCTTTTCGTGGGTTGTTGGTGTTTACTAGTCTATATCCATTCGCTTCGGCAGCATCTAGCAGTTCTTTAGATGTGTCAGCTGCACGTTTCCATAAATTGGGATCATAGCCGCCGTGCCAGGTGAGCTTGGCTGTCGAGGCAGTTCCAGGCAAATATGCTTCCCCTTTGTTAAATAACGGACTAGCACCGAAAAGTAAAATTCTTGCTTTTAAACCCATTGCAGCAGCTTTAGTAAAGCGTCCATCATCAATTGCTGTTGTTAACCAAGGTAAGTCTGCTTGCGCTGAATCAATAAGAGCAACTATTTTGTTCAGTGTTTCTAGCGAGGTTGATCTTGGAATATTAGGGATTTCTGTTACGCTATAGGTTTTGTCTACCCAAGGCAAACCTCCATAATGACGATACATATCGCAATAATGTAGCGCAATGATCATTTTGGCCTCTGCTTTCATTTTTTTGATTTTTGCTTTCATTTCTTCAATCTTTTCTGGAGTAGCATTCTCTGCTGGAATGCGATCGGCATTTTCTATGATATTGTAACATGCGCGGATGGCTGCCCAATTTCCTCTACCGCTATAAGAGTATTTTGTTTCAAAGGGTTTATTTGATTCAACTGTGGAATTATAGCCCATATTGTAATAGAACTTATTAACAGTGCCCCAAGTTAAAGAATAGGTTTGATTTATATCTGTCAACGACTCAAGGACATCTATTGCCATTTTAAATCCTTTGTTTGTTTGTGCTGTTGGCAGTCCATAAGGTAAAGAGGAATAGGCCGATGTTAAGTAACGATTTGCAAGTACAAAAGAACTAAAGATTTGGTCTTTGCTTATGTCACCACCACTAGGATCTTTATCCAGAAACTCATTACCTAATTCTAGTTTGTCACAGCTAATTATTAGCATCACAAATACTACAATTGTTGAAAATATTAATTTTGTCTTCATTATTTTATTTTTTAGTGTGATTATTTTTTATAGGAAATTTAACTTAACCCCAAGATTATACAATTTCGTTAGTGGATATTGTGGGGTTGAATTAGTTCTTGATTCAGGGTCGATAATTTTCAATTTTGAAAAAGTGAGCAAGTTATTAGCATTGAAAAACAAACGAAATGTTGAAATACCCATTTTTTTGAAAAACATTCCTTTAAAATTATAGCCCGTTTCAAGAGTTTTCAAACGAATGTAAGAAGCATCACGTATCCAAAAGTCAGATGGTTGAGAGTTATTGGTGTTCCCAAGAAATGATAGTCTAGGCAGTGTTGCTGTATCGGCAGTTTCTGGAGTCCAAGCGTTATCAGGAAATGTTTGCAATAAACCTCGTGTTCCTCCAGCAAATGGCGTTTTAAATGTTTCATCAAGCAAACGTGATGTGTTAGTGGCTCCAGCCCAATTCATATTAAAATCAAAGTTTTTTACATTAAAACTTAAATTAATACCAAAATTAAACATTGGATAGTCAGGAAATCCGATAGCCGTTTCGTCCTCAGCATCAATAAAGCCGTCTTTGTTTAAATCTTTATATATTAAATCGCCAGGCTTCAAACTTTCTAAAAAGTCAGGCACTAAGATCAGGGTATTATTTGCTCGGTTTAGCGCAACAAAATCTAGGTCAGCCTGCGTAAAAAACCGATCGTACTTGTAACCAAATGGCTGACCAACCGATTGTCCTGTTCTGAATTGATACGGTTGATTTCGTGGTACTTCTTCTTGGAAGATAATCCTATTTCTGGCATAGCTGATATTGACGTTTAACAAAAATCCAAAATCTTTATTTTTTTGCTCTTTCCAATTGAGTTCAATTTCATATCCTTTATTTTCAACAATTCCTATGTTTACGGCTTGTGAAATGAAATTAGTACCCATATAGTCTGGAAATATACCACGATTAGTAACTAGTATATCGGTTCTGTTTTCCTTGAACAATTCTAATACCATTCCAAATCTATCACTAAATAATTTTAACTCAAGTCCTAGATTTTGTTTGGCTGCTTTTTCCCAAGTTACACCGGGGTTTCCGATTGGATTTTCTATCGAGCCAGGATCATTTGTTGTCAAAGCTGTACCAAAATTATATCCCGCACCAGAATTTAAAGGATCAAAGCTATCTGGTAAATAAAGAAAACGTCGTCCGCCAATTTTATCATTTCCTACAATTCCATAAGAGTATCTTACTTTTAAGAAACTAATAACAGGTAGCGCTTTCATGAAAGATTCTTTTGAAACAACCCAACCTGCAGATACAGCAGGAAAAAAACCGAATCGTTGTGATTTTGCAAAATTCTCGGAACCATTATACCCAATGTTGACGTCAGCAGAGTATTTATTGTTGTAATCATAAGTGGCACGAGCCGCAATTCCTACTAATCCACTTGGAATCTCTGGAAACTGTGACGGAAAATAAACTTTTTGTTGATTGTACAACAGCAAGCCACCAAAATTATGCAAACCAACTTTGCGATTGTAATTTAAACGACTTTCAAAATACCAGTTTCTTCCTTGCCCTTGTGATTCTGCGTAACCAAGATCTGCTTTGGAACCAGAGGGTTGAAATACAATTGTATTAGGGTCTTCACCTGGTAGAAGTGACCTCCCAGCAATATCGCTTAAATAGATTGGTGCATATCTGATTACCGATGAACTTCTAGATTTGGTGTGAGAGTAAAATGTATTATTTGATAATTTGAATCCAAAATTTAAACCTTTTACAAAATTTAATTGCTGAGTCAAATCTAAATCGAAATTCAGTCTGTTTTCAAGGATGTTATTATAGCCACGTCCGTAAAATGGGTCTAGTCCTTCGTTTTTAGGATCTCTAACGTAGAATGAATCATTAACGATATATTTGCCATCCACTATCCCCGGACTACCAAAAGGCGCTGCCCAATAGATCAATCTAAACAATTGATCCATGCCGTCTTTGGTTACTGGCTCATTTCGCACGCCAATTTGGGATCCAATTGTAACGCCTAACTTAGTAGTTTTTGTAACTTCTATATCAAGGTTTGTTCTAAAGTTATACCTATTAAACGCAAAATTATAATCGTAAGCGGATTCAAAAGTTTTAAATAAACCGTCCTGCGTAAGAACTCCAAGGGAAGCAAAATACTTTACTTTATCATTACCACCAGAAATATTGACATTGGCTCTTGATTGATTTGCTAAGGGCTTTAAAATATAAGCCAACCAATCGGTATTTGGGAAAATGATAGGATCAGAATTTGTTCGAAACGCGTCAAGTGCTCTTGTTGTAAATCGTAAATCATTTTCAGGAACTCCATCATTTCTTTGCGATTGATTGTATGCTAGCGCATAGGTGTAACTATCAGCAAAGTCTAGCAGCTGTGTTGCTTGTTGTAGTCCTTGCGAATAGCTTGCTGTTATCGACGCTTTACCTAATTTCCCACGTTTGGTGGTCACAATTATAACTCCATTTGCACCTCGTACTCCATAAACTGCTGTTGCTGATGCATCTTTCAGTAACGAAAAGGTTTCGATTTCGTCTGGATCCAAACTTGTAAAAGGACGTTCTACTCCATCAACTATAACCAGTGGTTGCGATCTGTCTTCTGAAAGGGATGCGATTCCACGAATAAAAATTCTAGGATCGTCAGCTCCTGGTCTTCCAGAAGCCTGAACAGTAGAAATTCCCGTTACTTGACCAGCTAATGTGTTGGCAATATTAGCACTAGGCGAACGACTTAATTGTTCGGAGGTTATTGTTCCGATTGCCCCTGTTTGAGTAATTTTCTTTTGTTTTCCGTAAGCCACAACAACAACAGCGTCCATTTCGGTAGACGATGAAACCATTTTGACGTTAATTTCGCTTTGACCATTTACAGGAATGTTCTTTGTTTCAAAACCAACGAAGCTAAACTCAAGTGTGCTTTTTGAAGAGGCCTTAATTTTGTACTTACCATCAATGTCAGTACTTGTACCTTTTTTTGTGGATTTTTCAATAATATTTACACCTGGAATAGGAAATCCTTGATTGTCAATTACTTTTCCTGTTATTTGTAAAGATTGCCCGTATGAGCTTTGACTCACTCCTAATCCAATCATTAAGCTAATAAATAAATAAATTTTTGCTTTTTTTATTCTCATTGTTTTAAATTTTCGTGTAGTTAATTACTTGGTTATTTTTTTAATAATTTAGATAGTCGTTTTAAATATTTGTCTTACTTAATTTTATCTTTTTTAGCATAAAAGATATTTATTGGTTTTGGTTAGGAGAGATTATATGCTTTTATGACAAAACGCAAATCATCTTGTTAAGGTTAATTTTTCTTTTAAATGTTAACACAAAATTAAGAAGGAATAACGTTTTCGTATTACTACATATAATTCAAATAAAAGGTTAAATAGCTCATTTACCAAAAAAAACCATGCAAAGTGTGGTGATGATGTTTTCAAGACTAAAAAAGTTTTCTCGAAATCTATTGAATCAACCGCAATACTGTTTTTATTTGAAAGTTTGTTCAACCCAAATTACACAAGAGAACTAATATCCATTTTTAACCTTTGTCAAAGTTATTGTTACTTATAAAAACTTTGACAAAGGTTACAGGTAAACAATAATTCTTTCTAGTACGTAATACCATTTAGAAATATAAAACAATCCAATTTTTTCTCCCTCTCCTTGGGAGGGGGTCGGGGTGAGGATAACAATAATAAACTATTCTATATTTCTAAATGGTATAATTTGGGTTTAAATTAAATTATTGTGATAATCACACAAATTTTTTAGCAAATGGAAAAAGTTTAAATCACTTCAATAAAAAAATTCTTTAGAGATATTGATGATAATCAAATTTCTATATGTTTTTTTTAGTCATTTTCGCCTTGTATTTTGAGGGCAAGCATTCGAATTGCTTTTCAAAAGATATTTTGAAATATTTGTAGTCATTGAAGCCAACTTCAAAAGCAATTTGGCTTAAATTTAAATCATCAATCAATATTAGATGAGCCGCTTTTTTTAAACGAATAGATCTAATAAATGAAGTTAAAGATAGTCCTGTAAGTGACTTAATTTTACGGTATAAAGTGGACTGGCTCATGTTTAATTCATCTACCATATTATCTATACTAAAAGAACTGTTTTGTATATTATTTTCAACCAACAGAATTGCCTTATGAATAAAAGCACTTTCCGTATTCGTTTCTTTTTCAACCTCCTTCAACGTGGGTTCAAACTTTATTTTATTTAATAATAAAGCCCTAATTTTTTTTCTATTTTCTAGTAATCCTGCAATTCTCGCCTTGATTATTGTTGGATTAAAAGGTTTAGTAACATAGTCATCGGCGCCGGTTTGAAGTCCTTGAATTTCAAATACTGTCGAGGTTCTTGCTGTTAATAAAATGATAGGAATATGTGAAGTGATAATTTGAGATTTAAGTTCGTTGCAAAGTGTTATCCCGTCTTTTCCGGGCATCATTACATCACTTACGATCAGGTCAGGGATTTCGGCGGATGCGATTTTAAAGCCTTCTTCTCCATTATTAGCCATGAGAATAGTATAAGATTCTGAAAGAATATCTTTTAAATAATCTAAAATCTCTTGATTATCATCTATTAATAACAGCGTGTTTTCTTTCGTCTTAACTTTTAAATTTTCTATTTGATTTTCATTCCATTTGGTGTCATAAGCTTCTATATTGTCTGTATTTATGAAACTAGCATCTATTTGGTTTTTGTAGTAATTTAAGTTCAACGGTAACTTAATTATAAATTCGGCACCATTATTTATTTGGCTTATTACTTCAATGCTTCCTTGATGAAGTTCGATGATTTTTTTTGAAAAAGACAGGCCGATTCCGCTTCCGATCATCTCTGTTGATTCCGCCGACTTGATTTGGTAAAAATGATCAAAGATTTTATCTAAATAGTCAGCTTCCATTCCTAAGCCAGTATCTTTAACCGATATGATGCAATAGTCATCTTTTCTAGAAACTTCTATCGTAATTTTGTCTCCAGCTTTACAATATTTTATTGCATTGGATAGTAAATTGCACAACACTATTTCAATTTTGTTTCTATCAAATGGAAAAAGGATTTCGTCTTCGCTGTGCTTAAACTTGTATTTGATTTCTTTGGATTTTGCCATTTCATTAAAATACAGATGTACTTCTTTTGTAAACCGAACGATATTCCCTTCGGATACATTTAATTGTAAAAGTCCGTATTCTGCTTTTCGAAAATCAAGCAATTGATTAATTAAATTAAGAAGTCTATTTGCATTTCGGTCAATGACACTTAGTTTTTTGGCAACTTTTGGACTTACTTCAAGATTTTCCATGAGTTCATGGAGCGGACTAATTATAAGCGTTAGCGGGGTTCGGAATTCGTGAGATATATTCGTGAAGAAGTTTAATTTTAATTCACTCAATTCAATTTCTTTTTCCTTGTCCTTTTTAGCAATTTCTAAATTGTTTTGAAGTTTTAATTGATTGTTATAGAACTTTAAAATATATATAAAAATTACAACAAGAATGACCATGTATATAAAAATAGCTAAAGGACTTTTCCACGGCGAATTCAATATTTCAATTTCTAGATTTTTAGATTTGCTCCAGGTTTGATTATCTCTTGTAGCCGAGACTTTTAGAACATAATTCCCAGCATTGAGTCCCGCAAAATTGACTTCATTTTGATTTTGTATTTCAAACCATTTTTCTTGGTACCCTTCCAATTTGTATCGGAATTTACTATTTACCCTTCCTGAGAAATCGTTGGTAATAAAACCAATGGAGAAAAACTTATCCGCATCGGTGAGTTGTATTTTTTTAACATAACTAAAATTTTCATCAATAATATTGCTCTCTTTTTTATCAATCGAAAACTGAACTAAACTATTATTTACTCGTAGTTTCGTAAAAATCACTTCCGGAATAACATTAGCACCGCTTAATGCATTAGGATTAAAATAAGTGATGTTATCAACACCTCCAAAGTAGAGTTGATTATTTTCAAAATTGCAAGAGCTTCTATTATTGAAAGATGTTGTTTTTACTCCGTCGTTTCTGTTGTAACTTACAAAAGAATGTTTTTGTTCGTTGTATTTTACAATTTGTGTTTTGGTGCTCAACCAGACATTTGATTTTGCATCAAATGTTACTGCGCAAATAAAATCGCTATTTAAACCTTCCTCAACTGTGAGTTTGTTTTTTATTGTTAATTTGTTCTTTTTATATTCTAATTTTATTAAACCACTAGGCGTTGCTAACCATATATTATCATTTTTTATCGCAATTGAATTAATAATTACACTGGGCAATTTATCATTTATCATTAATGATTTAGCACTGAATTTTATTTTTGATTTGTCATATAAATGCAAGCCATTATAGGTTCCAATCCAAATATTCCCTTTGGAATCTTCTTTAATGCTAGTTATTCGGTTGTTTTCAATTTTATAATTCCCTTTGTCATTGTCTGAGTAAAAAGAATAAGCGTCTTTGTTATCAATGTCCTTGAGAGCAACAATGGCAATTCCGTTTTGTTGGGTTCCTATATATAAAGTATTCGACTTATCAACATAAAATGCGGTAGCTTTTAAGATATTCTTATTGCGAAAAATGATTTTTTTTAGCGAAATGTCATAGATAAAAAAACCAGTTTTACTACCAATATATAATTTATTTTGATGTTCATACAGCACAATTATTTTAGTTAATCCAATTTCGTCAATGAGTTTCAGATTTGTAAAATCAGTACCGCCATAAAGTCCATTATTGAGCGTTCCCAAAAACAAGCTGTTTTTACCTTTATAAATCGCAGTAAAATTTAAATCACCGTTTACGGTTGTAAGATTAATTTTTTGACTGGCATTTTCAAAGCCTTTTCCTTCAATTAATTTTACGACACCACCATTTGCAGTGGCTACCCAGACTTGATTATTTTTATCATGATGAACCTTAAGTATGGTATTGTAATTGGAACGAATCCTTTCAGAATTCAAAGAAGCTAACTCTATTTTAGTAAATTTAGACAAATTATCATTACTTCGGTACAGTCCTTTGCCCCAAGTACCAATCCAAAGTCTATTTTTTGCGTCTAACGAAAGTGTTTTATAAAAATCAGTAGCTATTCCTGTTTCTATCGATTTTATTTTTTGAATATTCAAGTCATAATTAAATAATTTTGTGCTTCCTGCTGTTGTTCCTATCCAAATTTTGTTGCGTTCTTTATCCAGAATTATATCAGAAATGCCTTGACCAAATTCATATTTTGCCAAAGCAGCGCCAGAAGAATTGTATTTTGACAGCGTTTGATGAAAAGAAATCCATACATTAGAATCGTTATCCTTTATGATAGCGTTTACAACCGATTTTATTTTGATATGTTTTATTAGTTTGTTTGTTGTTGGGTTAATGATAAAGACACCATTTTCCCATGTTCCAACCCAAATATTTCCAGCTTTATCCGATGCAATTGCAGTAACATTAATGTCACCATTATTACTTAAATTTAATAAATGATTATAATTTTTAATATTATTATTTCTTAGATCTAAAGATGAAATTCCTCCGCTCTTTGTACCAATCCAAATAATGTTTGTATGGTCCTTAAATATAACCTCAATATTTTCATTTTTTAGTTTTTTATAATTTTTACCTGGTTTTATATTTTCAAAATCATAGCCATCATATTTGGTTAAACCATTTTCAGTGCCTATCCATTTTGCATTAAGATCATCACTAATTATTGAGGTGACATAATCGTGAGGCAAACCTTGATTCGTTGTAATGTATTGCACAACATAATTTGCATCATCATTTTGAGCCTGAATTATGGAGAAAAAAAGTAAATGAAAAATTAGAATTGTCTTTTGCATTTTATAGTCACTTTATAATTTAAATTGAGGTTGATTCTGTTAGTTGTTTAATATTAGTATAAACACAAAATACTATAGGTTAATACATAATTTTTTACAATGCAATTTTATAAAAAATTTTCAAGATAAGCAGAATTGATTCTAATTCGTAAAAGTAGAAGAATTTTTAGAACATAACCCTTTTGTTCTTATAAATGCTTTAACCGACCTATTTATTGAACTAATTACACCCCTTTGAAATAATTCTAAAGTTTATTTTTGTTTAGAATAATGTTAAGATCATTTTGTATGACCTAAAGTTAATCAATTATTTACATAATTGAATTATTCTTTTAACTTTTATTTCAATGAAAACGAAAGTATGTACGAGAACGTATTGAAATTTAATTAGTGTAATTATAATAAACACGCAAAAATAAATTTGATGAAAATGCCGAAAAACGAACTGAGAGGTCTATTAATTTTAATTATTTTTTTGACCTTTGGAATAGCAAAAGCACAAAAAGAAAATGCCAAAAAGAAATTACCCAATATAGTTTTTATATATGCGGATGATTTGGGTTATGGCGATCTTGGCGCGTATGGTGCTACCGAAATCAAAACCCCAAATATGGACAAGCTTGCTAATGGCGGTATTCGTTTTACCAACGGTTATGCCACATCTGCTACTTGTACTCCAAGCCGCTACGGGTTGCTAACAGGGATTTATCCTTGGCGAGAAAAAGATGCAAAAATTTTACCAGGCACCGCACCACTAATTATCAAAACCAGTCAAATGACTATTCCCAAAATGTTAAAAGAAAAGGGCTATCATACAGGAATTGTTGGCAAATGGCATTTGGGTCTTGGCGAAGGAATTTTAGATTGGAACAAAAAAATCAGTCCAAGTCCAAACGAAGTTGGTTTTGATTATTCTTATATTATGGCAGCGACCCAAGATAGGGTTCCAACCGTTTACATTCAAAATGGGTTAGTGGTTGGTCTTGACCCAAAAGACCCAATTCAGGTGAGTTACGATAAAAATTTTGAAGGACAACCTACAGCAATCAGTAATCCAGAATTGGTTAAAATGAAATGGTCACATGGTCATAACAACAGTGTCGTCAATAGTATTCCGAGAATAGGATTTATGACTGGCGGTAAATCAGCTGTTTGGAACGATATAGACATGGCCGATACCTTTCTAGGAGAAGCTAATGCTTATGTGAAAAATCACAAAAACGAACCATTTTTCCTATATTACGCCTTGCAACAACCTCATGTTCCAAGAATACCACATCCTCGTTTTGCTGGTAAATCAGGAATGGGACCAAGAGGAGATGTAATTTTGGAAGCCGATTATACAATTGGAGAATTTATCAAAACGCTAGAAGTCGAAGGACTTTTAGAAAACACTTTGATTGTTTTGTCGAGTGATAATGGCCCGGTTTTAAATGATGGCTACTATGATGATGCAGTAGAGAAATTAGGAAAGCATAAGCCTGCTGGCCCTTTGAGAGGCGGAAAATACAGTATGTTTGATGCTGGAACAAGAGTACCATTTATTGTACATTGGCAAGGAAAAATTAAACCTGCAGTTTCAGATGCGCTCGTGTGTCAGATTGATTTGTTGGAATCTTTGGCATCGTTGGTAGGAAGTAATGTACAAACCAATGATAGCGAAAACCTAATTAAAGCATTTACAGGAAAGAGTAAAATAGGCAGGAAAGATCTTGTTCTCGAAGCCAATTTTAAAACGGCTTACCGAAACGGAGATTGGGTATTAATTCCACCTTACAAAGGAAATGCAGTTAATAAAGAAGTTAACATAGAACTAGGCATCAGTAAGGAATACCAACTGTACAATTTGACAGAAGACGTAGGGCAGAAGAGCAATTTAGCACAGTCAAATACAAAAAAATTAGAAGAAATGATTACTTGCTTTAGTAAAATTCATGGAGCAATGCCCAAGAATGTTCAAGAGCTTAAGTTAGAGTAATTTTATAAACTTTTTCTACAATTATCATGACCTCATTAAAAATAATGTTATTCTTTTTATTAAATTTTGTTCCTGTTTTGTGTAATGCTCAAGAGGAAAGTTTAATAAAGAAATCAAAACCAAACATCATTTACATCCTAGCCGATGATTTGGGGTATGGCGATTTGAGTTGTTACGGTCAGGAAAAATTTACTACTCCAAATATTGACAAACTTGCCCAAGAGGGAATGCTTTTTACCCAGCATTATTCAGGAGCGCCGGTTTGTGCACCTTCTAGATCAGCATTAATTACAGGTCAGCACACTGGACACACAGCAATTAGAGGAAATAAGGGCGTTGAACCCGAAGGAGATTGGCCCTTGCCTAAAGCTACTATTACAATTGCTGAATTATTAAAAACAAAAGGATATGCCACAGGAGCTTTCGGAAAATGGGGCTTGGGATTTCCAAGTTCCGAAGGAGATCCATTACAGCAGGGATTTGACACTTTTTATGGTTATAATAGTCAAGCTTTGGCACATCATTATTATCCAGACCACTTATGGGACAATGAAAAAAAAGTGATACTTACAGAAAATAAAGGCACTGCTAAAGGGCAATATGCGCCTGATTTAATTCATCAAAAAGCACTTTCATTTATAGAGAAACATCAAAAAGAATCTTTCTTCTTGTACTATGCAAGTCCTTTACCTCACGCTGAATTGGTAGCACCAAAAGATTATATGGATAGGTTTACTGGAAAATTTAATCCTGAGAAAGAATATAAAGCCAAACCCAATAGCGAAGGCTTAAAAAAAGGAGAATATGCATCTCAGCCCCAAAGTCACGCGGCATTTGCTGCTATGGTAACCTTGTTGGACAATCAAGTGGGCGAAATTGTGTCAAAGATTAAAGAATTGGGGCTTGAAGATAATACTATAATTATTTTCACTTCGGATAACGGCCCGCATAAAGAAGGTGGTGCCGACCCCGATTATTTCAATAGTAATGGAATTCTTAGAGGATACAAAAGAGATTTATACGAAGGCGGAATTCGTGTACCAATGATTGCCAAATGGAAAGGCAAAATTGCCGATGGAAGCAAATCGAATCATATTTCCGCTTTTTGGGATGTGATGCCAACGCTTGCAGAACTTACAAACACAAATATCAGTGCTACAGTTGATGGAATTTCTTTTCTTCCTACACTTTTGAATAAAGGCAATCAAAAAATACATAATTATTTGTATTGGGAATTTCACGAATTGGGTGGAAGACAAGCTATAAGACAAGAAAATTGGAAATTGATAAAATACAATGTGAATAAAAACGGCAGTTATCAGCTATATAATCTTAAAGATGACATTTCTGAAACGAATGATTTGGCTTCTAAAATGCCCAAAAAAGTTGCCGATTTGTCAAAAATACTAGAAACAAGTAGAACAGAATCGGAAGTGTTTCAATTTAAATGATTGATTTTTAAACTAATGAACCTTTATTTCTTAATAGTTTAGGGTCGAAATTATCTTTTAAAAAGAAACGTAATCGAAAAATGTTCAAACATTATAAAAAACATGAAAAATAATTATATTAGTAAATCATTCCTATTCCTTGTCTTCATTTTAAGTGTTCCAGGATTTTCGCAAGTACAAAAAATAGAAATTCCACTTTGGAGTACAGCAATTCCCGGAGCTATAAACTCAGAAAGCTACAAAGAAATCCCCGTTTTAGAGAACGGAATAGTCAATAATGTAAGCAAAGTAACCACACCAACATTGACTGTTTTTGTGCCAGATAACCCAAATGGAGCAGCAATTGTCATTTGTCCTGGAGGAGGTTATGCCTATTTGGCTATAAATAAAGAAGGATTCAAAGTGGCCAAATGGCTCAACACTTTAGGAATAACTGCTTTTGTTTTAAAAAATAGATTGCCTAGCGACGAGATAATGAAAGACAAAACCATTGGGCCGCTTCAAGATGCACAAGAAGCCATGCGATATGTAAGAAGAAATGCAACAAAATGGGCTATCAATACAGAAAAGGTTGGTATAATGGGATTTTCTGCAGGTGGACATCTAGCTTCTACATTGTCCACGCATTATAAAGATGAAGTTTATAAAGTAACAGACACCATCAGCGCACGACCCGATTTTTCAATATTGATTTATCCTGTAATTTCAATGGATGAAAAAATTACCCACAAAGGTTCTAGAAATAATCTTCTAGGACTTACTCCTTCTGACTCGCTAATAGAGAAATATTCTAATGAAAAGCAAATTGATGCCGCAACTCCTACAACTTACATTGTGCACGCAGTGGATGATAAGTCGGTTCCTGTAGAAAATAGTATCAACTATTTTTTAGCTTTAAAAAATAATAAAGTCCCTTGCGAAATTCATTTATACGAAAAAGGTTCACACGGTTTTGGTTTGGGTAATAGCGGAACCAGCAAGAGTTGGACAATACAATGTGAAGAGTGGCTGCGTTTCAAAAATTATGCAACCGTAATTCCTAGCCCGAAAAAATAGATTTTTATAACCTACAAATTCATTCATTATGAAGATTAATCCTTTAGTCATTTTATTTTTAGTGCTGCACATTTTTTCAATTAAAGCGCAAAAAGTAGAAAAACCAACGTACACCGCTCCAAAATGGGAGAATCCTGAGTGGGAAAATCCAGAGATTTTTCAAATCAATAGAGAGAAACCCACGGCTTCTTTTTATAGATATGACAGCGCATCGAGTTCGTTACAAAATGAAAGTTGGAATAATTCTCCTTTTTACAAATCATTAAATGGTAGTTGGGATTTTTATTATGCTAATAGTGTAACAGAAAGACCAACGGATTTCTATAAAGAAGGATTCTCGTTAACAGGTTGGGACAAAATTGAAGTGCCTTCTAATTGGGAAATTAAAGGATATGGCATTCCGTTTTATACCAATATCATTTATATGTTTCCGCCCAATCCGCCTTTTATTCCTCACAATACCAACAACAACGGAAGTTATAAAAGAGAGTTTGAAGTTCCTGAAAATTGGAGTGGAAAAGATATTTACCTCAATTTTGAAGGTGTTAGTGGCGCAATGTACGTGTGGGTAAACGGTGAAAAAGTGGGTTATAATGAAGACAGTAAAACACCATCTACTTTTAATATTACTAATTTAGTCAAAAAAGGAAAAAACACCGTTGCGGTGCAAGTTTTACGTTGGCACGACGGAAGCTATTTAGAAGATCAAGATTTTTGGAGAATTAGCGGTATCGAGCGTGATGTCTTTATTTACGCTACTAATAAAGTTACTGTCCAAGATTTTCGTGTGATTTCAGATTTAGAAAATAACTACAAAGATGGTGTTTTTAATCTATCGCTTCAAGTAGGCAATAACTCTAATGGTGGTTCAAAAAATACCGTTTCAATTCAATTGTTGGACGCTGAAAAAATAGTTTATTCTGAAAATAAATCGGTTGACATTAAAAAAGGAAGTAATACTACCATTAGCTTTAATACAAAATTGCCGGATGTTAAAACTTGGAATGCAGAAACGCCCAATTTGTATACGCTACTAATAGAGTTAAAAGATAAAAAAGGACAAGTAACTGAAGCTACTTCTATAAAAGTTGGATTTAGAAATGTAGCTATCAAGAACAACCAGTTTTTAGTGAACGGGAAACCGGTTTTAATTAAAGGTGTAAATATTCACGACCATAGCGAAACCGAAGGACACGTAATTTCGGAAGAACTTACCTTGAAGGATTTACAAATAATGAAGCAAAACAATTTGAATGCTATTCGATGCGCACATTTTCCTAAGAACGCTCATTTTTATAGATTGTGTGACAAATATGGTTTTTATGTTGTAGATGAAGCCAATATTGAAATTCATGGTATGGGCGCCACCAATCAAGGATTGGATGGCAACAAGAAAAAACAAGCAGTTCACCCAGCTTATTTACCGCAATGGAAAGGCACATTTTTAGATCGAACCATCAAAATGTTCGAAAGAGATAAAAATCATCCTTGTATTGTTACTTGGTCTTTAGGGAATGAAGCTGGAAACGGCGAGAACTTTTTTACAACCTACAAGTGGTTGAAAGATAATGATACAACAAGACCAACTCAATATGAAGGCGCCACAGGATATGCCAACAGCGATATTCAAGCACCAATGTATTGGCCAATTGAAAAAATGATTGAATATGTTCAAAATAAACAAACGCGCCCATTAATTCAATGCGAATATTCGCACTCTATGGGAAATAGCACAGGAAATTTTCAGGATTATTGGGATGTTATTGAAAGTCATCCTACTATGCAAGGCGGTTTTATTTGGGACTGGGTAGACCAAGGGATTTTAACCAAAAATGCAGCTGGAGAAAAGTTTTGGGGTTATGGCGGTGATTTTGGTGGATTCAATTTTCAAAACGATGAAAACTTTTGTTCTAACGGAATCATTGCTCCTGACAGAACGCCTCATCCTGCGCTTTATGAAGTAAAAAAAGTATATCAATACATTAAATTCAAGGAATCAAATCTTAAAGAAAGAGAAATTTCTATCAAGAATATATACGATTTCACGAACTTGAATCAATTTCAATTTACTTGGAAACTTTTGGAGAATGGAATCGAAATAGCGTCTGGAAGTTTACCAACATTGGATATTGCATCCTACGAAACCAAACTAGTAAAAATTAATTTGCCAAACATTCAATTTCAAAACGGGGAATACCATTTAAATGTTTACGCCTTAAATAAAGTTGCTACTGATTTAATGCCATTAGGTCATATCGTAGCCTACGAACAGTTTCAATTGCCTAATGATAATAAAGTTATAGTAAAACAAGAGGCTAAAGGTGTAATTTCAGTAATTCAGAAAAACGCAACCATTTCAATTTCAAATGCCAATTTCAAGATAGAATTTGATAATACTAAGGGAACACTAAGTTCTTTAGATTATGGAAACGGAAATATATTGCTCAAAGGCATTGAACCCAATTTCTGGAGAGCAACCACCGATAATGATTTTGGAGCAAAAGCACAAAAAACATTGGCAATATGGAAACAAGCTACTAAAAATCAAGTTCTAAAAGGCGTGAAATTTTTAAAGGATTCGAAAGAAATAAAACTTAGTTCACAAATAAAGGATGAGTTTACCATTCAAGCTACATTTGATTTACTAGCCGTCGCTGGGCAAATCATAGTTTCATATACCATAAATGCTTCGGGGGAAATAACGGTAAATAATCAATTACAAAATATAAAAACAGATCTGCCACATTTACCAAGATTTGGAAATAATTTGATCCTAAAAGACGAATACCAAACGGTAAACTGGTTCGGGCGAGGACCACACGAGAATTATAATGACCGTAAAACTTCAGCCTTAGTGGGCGAATACAAAGCCAGTGTTTCTGATTTGTATTTTTCCTACATCCGTCCACAAGAAAATGGGTATAAAACAGAGGTTCGTTGGGTAACTTTTACCAACAATACTGGCAAAGGAGTTAGAATTGAAAGACCAGAATTGTTAAGCTTTAGCGCACACCATCAATATAATGATGATTTTGATGATGGTGAAAAGAAAATGCAACGCCATTCAACCGATATTAAGAAACGGGATTTAGTAAATATCAATATTGATTATGGACAAACAGGCGTTGGCGGAGATAACAGCTGGAGTCCTTCTGGACTTGCCCACAAACAATATAGAGTAAACGCTGGTAATTTGGAATATTCATATAAGATAATTCCAATTAAGTAAAATTATTTGTAAAACTATAAAGTAAAATGCATTTGTAATTACCGAAGATTATTTAAGGCAAACCAATATTCGTCCCAAAACAACAGTAAATGTTAAAGATTATTCCATTCTTCATTTTGTTCTTATTGCAAAATCCATGCAATGGGCAAGCCGCTGCTTTGCAAAATAGAAAGGCAATCAATCTTGAAGAATGGTCATTCCAAAAAGGAAAACTGAATTATGCCGAAAAACTATCAACTACTGAAAGTGATTGGGAAAAGGTAAAAGTTCCTCATACCTTTTCGATGGATGCTATCGAAAACATTGGATATTACAAGGGAGATGCCTGGTATAGAACCACATTTGAAATTCCACCCTCGATGTCAGGGGAACGCCTATTTATGCGATTTGAAGGAGTAGGACAGGAAGCTGAGGTTTTTGTCAACGAAAAAAATGTGGGGAAACACTCAGGTGGATATTCGGCCTTTTGTTTTGAAATTACGAATCAGGTAAAAATGGGTCAAAAAAATCTAATTGCCGTAAGAGCAACTAATGCTTCAAACTTCAAAAGAATACCTGTAGATGATGATTTATTTAATATTTATGGCGGAATCTATCGCCCCGTATGTATTTTCAGTACGCCAATATGCAATATTTCACCAACTTATAACGCTTCGTCAGGTCTATTTGTAGAGGTGAATGAGTTAATAGAACAGACTGCCAAATTGGAAATACGAACACAGGTTTCAAGTACTTTAAACCAAAAAAATGTGCAACTACAGTATACTATTAAAGATGCAAAAGGCAAAAATGTAGTGGTGCACAAGGAATTATTTGATGTAAACCTATCGAACCAAGTTATTAGTTCAACGATAGAACTTAAAAATCCAATACTTTGGAACGGACGCAAAAATCCACATCTCTATTCTGTTGAAGCAAAACTGATAACTGAAAATTCTATTGACCAAGTAGTGCAAAACTTTGGTATCAGAACCTATTCTTTTGATGCCAATAAAGGGTTTATTTTAAATAACAAGCCCTATAGTTTACATGGTGTAAATATGCATCAAGAATGGAAGCAAGTGGGTCCAGCTCTAACTGATGAACAGCACAAAACAGACATGGAATTGGTCGATGAAATTGGAGCTACTGTATTGCGACTTGCTCATTATCAGCACTCGGATATCGCTTATGAATTAGCAGATAAAAAAGGAATTCTTGCTTGGGCAGAAATACCTTTTGTGCACGATTATAGTGGTCGAGAAGGAGAAAATGCAAAACAGCAATTGACTGAACTTATTCTGCAAAATTACAATCATCCTAGCATTTTTGTATGGGGACTTTGGAATGAGGTCAGAGCCTACAAAAGCCCTGATGAACCTTGTGTAGGATTGACTAAAGAACTGAACGAATTGGCGCATAAACTAGACAAATCTAGGCTTACCACTTCGGCTACTGATGAAGGTATGGTGTCGAATATGGGAAATATTACGGATCTACAGGCTTGGAATAAATATTTCGGATGGTATTACGGTCAATACAAAGATATGGGTTCTTGGCTTGATAAATCGCACAAAGACTTTCCAGATAGACCATTAGCCATCAGTGAGTATGGGGTCGAAGCCAATATTTATCATCAGGACGCTTCAAAACTAGAAAAACCGGTGGGAAATTATTTCCCAGAAATGGAACAGTCCAATTACCACGAGTTGACATGGAAAATCTTAAAAGATCGTCCCTACGTTTGGGGAACTTTTGTTTGGACCATGTTTGATTTTTCTGTTAATGTTTGGAATAGAGGTGGAGTTCCACACATGAATCAAAAGGGATTAGTCACGTTTGACCGAACGGTAAAAAAAGATGCCTTTTATTTCTACAAGGCTAATTGGTCTAAAGAACCAGTACTTTATATAGCTGAGAGAAGAAATATAGAAAGGAAAACTAATCTTATTTCCGTTAAAGTGTATACCAATCAGGAGGAAGTTGTTTTATATGTAAATGATGAAAAAGTTGGCACTCAAAAGCTAACATCAGACATTGATGTCATAAAATTTGACAACATCAAATTGGCGGAAGGGAATAACACGATTGCAGTAGTTTCAAAAAACAAGAAGCTAAAGGATGAAGTAATTTGGAATTTTAAAAACCAATAAAATGCGAAAGATATTTTTAATCTATATATGGTTTTTTGCTGTTTCAATGATGGCACAAACCACTTACAACGAATTCAAACCGGGCCAACTATGGCTCGATGACAAAGGAAATCACATCAATGCGCACGGCGGTGGATTTTTATTTTATAATGATACCTATTATTGGTTTGGTGAGCATAAAACTTCAGGAAAAGAAGGAAATACGGCTATCGTAGGAGTGCACGTTTACAGCTCAAAAGACATTTACAACTGGAAAGACGAAGGTATTGCTCTAAAAATGTTAGAAGATGAAAACTCGATGTTACAAAAAGGATGTGTTTTAGAACGTCCAAAAGTGATTTACAACAAAAAAACTAAAAAATTTGTGATGTGGTTTCATCATGAGTTAAAAGGTCAAGGTTATAAAGCAGCCCTTACTGGTGTCGCTATCGCCGATAATGTAACTGGGCCTTATAGATACATTAATAGTTTTAGGTTGAATCCTAAAGTTTGGGCGAAAAATTTTAGCAAAGAACAACAAGATGCGGTTTATCAAAAAATAAATTCTGGTATAATTGATTTAAAGCAAAAAAACATCGATGGTGCCATAATGGTTCGAGATTTTGAACAAGGACAAATGTCACGTGACATGACACTATTTGTCGATGACGATGAACAAGCCTATCATATAACAGCTTCCGAAGAGAATCAAACACTACTAATTTCAAAGCTAGCCGACGATTATTTGTCTGTGACAGCAGATTATGTTCGAGTGTTTCCAGGAGAAACAAATGAAGCGCCAGCCATTTTTAAAAAAGACGGAAAGTATTTTATGTTTTCGTCCTATACAACAGGTTGGAAACCAAATCCTGGACGTTTAGCCGTTTCTGACAATATGATGTCGGGTTGGAAAGCCTTAGAAAATCCGTGTCGAGGTACCGAAGAAGAAATTAAAACCACGTTTCATTCGCAAAGCACTTATGTTTTGCCAGTTGAAGGTGAGAAAGGTGCATTTATTTATGTTGGAGATCGTTGGAAACCAGAAAATCACATCGAAGGTCCTTATGTTTTGTTACCTGTTCAATTTGAAAACGGCATACCTTTTTTGAAATGGTATGACTCTTGGAATTTAGATATATTTAAAAAATGAAAGTAAAAAATATAATAATTAGTGTTTTTGTTATACTTCTATTCCAATGGAATGGATACGGTCAGAGTGCTCAAAAACCAAATATCATAATCATTCTAGCAGATGATTTAGGCTATGCCGATGTCGGATTTAATGGATGCAAAGACATTCCAACGCCAAACATTGACAGAATTGCCTCAAACGGAGTGAAATTCACCAACGGTTATGTTACCTATTCAGTTTGTGGACCCAGCCGTGCAGGGCTTTTAACAGGACGTTATCCACAACGTTTTGGATACGAAAGAAACCCTCAGTATCGTCCAAATGATCCCAATATGGGTTTGCCAAAATCCGAAAGTACCTTAGCAGAAACCTTAAAGCAAGTGGGATATACCTCGGGAATTGTTGGTAAATGGCATCAAGGTGTGGATATTTCCAACCATCCTTTGAATAGAGGTTTTGATGATTTTTTTGGACATTTAGGTGGTGGGCATCAATATTTCCCTGAGAATCTAACAATAAAAGACAGCTACGCAGTTGACAATAATGAGGGAACAAGTTATAAAACTTGGATTATGAGAAATCATGAACCCATACAAACTAAAAAATACCTGACCGACGAGTTTTCGGATGAAGCAGTGCAATTTGTCGAAAAGAACCAAAAACAACCCTTCTTTTTGTATCTGGCTTACAACGCACCTCATTCACCACTTCAAGCGACACAAGAATATTTAGATCGTTTTCCTAATATTACCGATATAAAACGAAAAACTTATGCCGCTATGGTTAGCGCTGTTGATGATGGTGTTGGCAGACTTTTGGATAAATTAGAATCTTTAAATTTAGATAAAAACACCTTGGTGTATTTCCTATCCGACAATGGTGGTCCTGAAAAAGACAATAGCTCTGACAACGGTGTTTTACGAGAAGGGAAATCGTCTATTTATGAAGGCGGTTATAGAGTTCCTTTTGCCATGCAATGGAAAGGAACAGTCAAACCCCTAGTTTATGACAATCCAATTTCGTCATTAGACATTTTTGCAACCATCGCTGCACTTTCAAAATCGCCAGTCAACAAAGATAAACCCTTGGACGGCGTAAATTTGATGCCTTTCATTACTGGAAAAGATAAGTCATTGCCTCACGAAACGATTTATCTAAGAAAATTTGATGAAAAGTCATATTCTATTAGATATAAAGACTTAAAATTAGTTTTAAAAAAGGACGGCGTTCCTCAGCTTTATAATTTGAAAAAAGATATCGGCGAACAAAAGAATATTGCTAATCAATTTCCAAACGAAGTTAAAAAATTAGAAGACATCCGAAAAGAATGGGACTCCCAATTAATCGAACCAATTTTTGCAGGCTTGATTATGGCAAAAAAGTCAAAAAAAGTAAAAGACAATAAAGAGTAATTCAAACCAAAATGAAACGCCCGCCACAACCGTCAATGACAAACAGGGTTCTGATTATAGGCGTTCCATCTGACCGATAAAAAACAATATAAATAAACAGATGAAACAGTTAAATAAATATTTTCTTGTCTTAGTTTCACTACTAATAACAACAGTTGCCTTTTGCCAAGTTAAACTTCCAAAATTAATTAGCAATGGAATGGTCTTACAACGCGACACCAAAATTAAAATTTGGGGTTGGTCGGCACCGAATGAAAAAATCGCCATCGATTTTATCAATAAAAAGTATAAAATTAATTCCAATGATAAAGGAGAATGGGAACTGCAATTGTCAAATCTAAAAGCAGGCGGACCTTACGCTATGAAAATTACCGCTAGCAATACCATTGAAATCAATGATATTTTAATCGGTGACGTTTGGCTTTGTTCTGGTCAATCCAATATGGCGATGACTGTTGGTGCTGTACGTGATTTATACGAAAATGAAATTACAAGTTCTGAAAATAAATTTATAAGAAACTTTGAAGTTCCCAGAGAATACGAATTCAATGTTCAAAGAACTGATTTAAGTGGAGGTTCCTGGTCATCTGCAAACCCAACAACAGTTATCAAATTTTCGGCAGCAGCTTACTTTTTTGCAAAGGAACTCCACGCAAAATACCAAATCCCAATTGGCATGATAAATTCCAGTTATGGTGGAACTCCCATTCACGCTTGGTTGAGCGAGGAAGCATTAAAACCTTTCCCTGCAAGTTACAACGAAGTTGCCTCTTTGAAAAACCCTGAGTTTGTAAAGAACCTCGAGAATAAAGATATTGAACTAGAAAAAAATTGGAATGCAAATCTTCTGTCAAATGATGAAGGTCTTGCAAGCAAAGGGAATTGGGCTTCTAACTTAACCAATACACAAGATTGGCAAGAAGCTAAAGTACCAGGTTTCTGGAATGGCACTTCATTAGAGAAAGTGAATGGTGTGGTGTGGTACAAAAAAGAAATCGAGGTTTCTAAAAATTTCGCTTCGAAGGAGTCAATATTAAAATTAGGAACTATAATGGGCGCTGATTCTACTTATGTCAACGGAAAATTTGTTGGTTATACAAAGGACCAATGGTCATCACGAAAATATACAATTCCTGCCAACACATTTATAGAAGGTAAGAACACCATCACAATTCGTATGGTTAAAATAAGAGGAAATGGTGGATTTGTCGAAGGCTTGCAATATGAATTGGTTGGCAGCAATGAGGAGTTAGTCAATTTGAAAGGAATTTGGAAATTTAAAACAGGTTTCAAACAAGACGCTTTGCCAAATACCGTAAATTTAAGATGGAAGCCAACCTCTTTATACAACTCAATGATACAGCCCTTGAAAAATTATACTGTCAAAGGCGCTTTATGGTATCAGGGCGAAGGAAATTCTGGAAAACCAAAAGAATACGCTCAACTGCTTCCAGCACTTATTGGAGAATTGAGAAGTGTTTTTAAGTATCCGAATATGCCCTTTTTGTTTGTACAATTACCCAATTATGGCAGTTCGAAACCAGAACCATCCGAAAGTAATTGGGCTGGATTGAGAGAGTCACAACTAAAAACGCTGTCACTTCCATTTACAGGAATGGCCACCACTATTGATGTTGGACAATGGAATGACATTCATCCCCATAAAAAGAAAGAAGTGGGAACTCGACTAGCACTTGTTGCACAGAATCTAGTTTATGGCGATTCAAAAGTAGTTTGCTATGGCCCAAAATATGAATCAATGCAAATCGAAAACAATAAAATAGTGTTGTCCTTTTCCAATTTTGGAAGCGCAATGCAATTCAAAGGAGAAGGAACGCATACTAATTTTGCCATTGCTGGCGAAGACAAAAAATTTGTTTGGGCTGAAGCCAAAATCGAAAACGGAAAAATTACGGTTTGGAGTGCAGCAATTCCAAATCCGGTTGCCGTCAGATATGCTTGGTCTGACAATCCCGATGGCGAAAAATTATTCAATACTGAAGGCATACCCGCTTCACCATTTAGAACCGACTCTTGGTAATATAATCAAGGTTCAATATAACAAGTTTCATTTTTATTTATTATCAAGTGTTCCACATTTACAAATCAATTCGCATTATGAAAAAAAGTATAATTATTGTTTTTTTAATTTTTATCGCTTTTCAAGCAAAAGCTCAAAACAGAGAAGTTCAATTGCTAGACACAGGTTGGCGTTTTCTCAATAAAGAAATCCCACCCACAAATTTAAGTCAAGTCGATGATTCTTCTTGGCAAACCGTTACCGTTCCTCATGATTGGGCAATAGCGGGTCCTTTTGATATGACTATCGATATGCAAAAAGTTACTGTCATTGAAGATGGCGATAGAGGTGCAAAATTGCGAACCGGAAGAACTGGCGCTTTGCCTTGTTTTGGAATAGGTTGGTATAGAAAAGCATTAACAATTTCGAAAGCAGATGAAGGCAAACGAATTTTTGTAGAATTTGATGGAGCAATGAGTCGATCTAAAGTGTATTTAAATGGTATTTACGTTGGCGAATGGCCTTACGGATATTCCTCTTTTTCATTTGAATTGACAAAGTACATTCAGTTTGGAAAGGAAAATATTTTATCAGTACGCCTAGAAAACAAAGAAGAATCCTCAAGATGGTATTCAGGTGCTGGAATTTATAGAAATGTGAGATTGGTAAAAACAGCTCCAGTTCGAGTAGCACATTGGGGAACTTACATTACCACTCCAGTAGTTACTGAACAAAAAGGAGAAGTCAATATTAAAACCGAAATTGATGGCGGAGAAACGGTACAATTAATTACTGAAATTTTTGATGCCAACGGAAAGAAAATAGCATCGACAAAAAGTGAGGGAAATAAAGCATTTGAACAAAAATTAAAAGTCAACAAACCTAGTTTATGGAGTCCTGAAACGCCTGTTTTATATACAGCAGTTTCAAAAGTATTTGTTGGAAAAATTCAAAAAGACGAATACAAAACTACTTTTGGTTTTAGAACCATCAAGTTTGATAAAGACAAAGGCTTTTTCCTTAATGGGAAATATACCAAATTCAAAGGAGTATGTCTTCATCACGATTTAGGATCAATAGGTGCAGCTGTAAATTACAGAGCAACTGAACGTCAATTGGTCATGATGAAAGAAATGGGCGTGAATGCCATTCGTACATCGCACAATCCGCCTTCACTAGAATTATTAAAAATATGTGACAGTATTGGATTGATGGTTCAAGTAGAATCTTTTGATGAATGGAAAAATGGCAAAAATTCAAATGGATATGGCGAATTCTTTGATGCTTGGGCCGAAAAAGATTTGACAGCCATGATTAAAAGAGATCGCAACCACCCATCGGTTGTTATGTGGAGTATCGGAAACGAAATTAGAGAACAAGGAATGCCCGAAGGTGCAGCAATGGCAAAATTTTTGACGAAAATTAGTCACAATCTTGACCCAACTCGACCTGTTTCAGCGGGATTCAATAATTGGAAAGGAGCCATCAAAAACGGTTTAGCAGCCGAGGTTGACTTGGTTGGTTTTAATTATGCACCCGATTTCTATGACAAAATGCGGTTAGAAAACCCAACCTTCACCATTTACGGTAGCGAAACCGCTTCGACAGTTAGTTCTCGTGGAGAATATAAATTTCCTGTCGTGGCATCAAAAAAAGCTTGGTACACAGACTATCAATTAACAAGTTATGACCTAGAAACCTGCAGCTGGGCAGACCTTCCTGATTTTGAATTTCAATACCAAGACGATTTAGAATTTGTTGCAGGCGAATTTGTTTGGACAGGTTTTGATTATTTAGGAGAACCTTCACCTTATAACGAAGGAACTCCAGCACGAAGTTCTTATTTTGGAATAGTAGATTTAGCAGGAATTCCAAAAGACCGTTATTATTTATACCAAAGCAAATGGAGCGATAAACCAGTATTACATGTTTTGCCACATTGGACTTGGCCTGACCGTTTGAATCAAAAAGTGCCTGTTTTTGTTTATACCAATTATCCAAAAGCAGAATTATTTGTCAACGGAAAAAGTATGGGTACTAGAGTAAAAGACAAATCAAGTATGCTTAAAAGATACCGATTGATGTGGGACGACGTAATTTATCAACCAGGAGAAATCAAAGTAGTGGCGTATGATAAAAACGACAAAGTAGTCGCAGAAAAAATCGTGAAAACGGCTGGCGAAACCCATTCAATAAAACT
>CAMCTL010000008.1 GCA_945878515.1 Flavobacterium psychrophilum
ATTAGCTCCTGCTGTTCAGCAAACACTTTTTCCATTACTTTTCTGGAAATGGTTTCTAATTTAGGAAAACGACGGTATAAATCCTCTTCTTTTTCTCTGTTACCAACTACCAGAAAACAGTCGGTAGAACAAGCCATATAATGATTTGATGGAAGGCTATTACTAAAACTATTTAAAGAAATTACCCATTGTTCTTCAGTAAAAAAATTTGCCGTTCTTTCCTCTCCATCCACAATATAATATTGTCGAACACAACCTTCTAAAACGAAATAAGCTTCTGTTGAAATTTGTCCTTCTTTTAGTAAAACATCCCCTTTTTTATAGTGCTTAATTACCATAGTTGCAGCGATAGCATCGGCTTCTTCGGTTGAAATAGGCATTATTCTTGAAAAATAATTTAAGAGTTTGTCTTCCATCACAATCTTATAAATTGCTAAGCAACTATATTTTCTTTACATATTGGGTGATAATGACAATCGTTTGACCATCAACACGACCTTCAATATATTCGGCGTTTTCGTGGTCTAGTCTAATGTTTCTTACCGCAGTACCTTGTTTGGCGACCATACTAGAACCTTTTACTTTCAAATCTTTAATCAAAACTACGGAATCTCCTGTCGATAGAATAACACCGTTGCTGTCTCTGTGGATTACTTTATTTTCATCTTCTTCGCCTTCGCCAGTGGCTTGCGCCCAAGCCAAATCATCTTCGTCAAGATACATTTGCTCTAGCAATTCTTGGTTGCCCAAACGGCTCAACATTCGCCAAGAAACCACTTGAACGGGTAGATGTTCGCTCCACATACTGTCATTTAGGCATCGCCAAAGATTGACATCCATCTTTTCTGGATGCTCGATTTGGTCTATTAGCGTTGTATTTATTAAAATACTATCGTCCATTCCGCCTTTTCGGGTGGGAAGGATTTGATACACTTTTAAATCTTCAGCAAGTCCAGAAAGTTCACATTTTCCGCCACTACGTTTGATTAATTCTCTTTCGATGCTCATTATTTTTAATTTGTACTAAGCGCTAGTATTTTTTTTCTATTTGTTTTTTTTAATTCTTACCGCATCAGGTACTAATAATTCATATTCTCCGTTGTTTCTAATTACATCCCTCACGATGCTGGAACTAATATATGACGTTTTTGCAGCTGTTAATAAAAACACGGTTTCAATTTTTGACATTCGTCTATTGGTATGGGCTATGGCTTTTTCAAACTCAAAATCGGCTGGATTTCGCAAACCACGAAGGATAAAGTTGGCTTTTATTTTTTTGCACAAATCAATGGTTAAACCTTCATAAGTAATAATGGAAACATTAGGTTCATCTTTGAAAGTTTCTTCGAGGAATTTTTTTCTTTCTTCGAGTGAAAACATATATTTTTTCTCGGCATTGATTCCGATGGCGATCACAATTTCATCAAATAAAGTAATTCCTCTTCTTATGATATCTTCGTGACCTAAGGTAATAGGGTCGAACGACCCAGGAAATATGGCTTTTTTCATTTTAATTTTTATTGATTTGTCTTTCAATTCTAGTGTCTGGAATAATCCACATTAGAGCAACTGTCGTGTATAGCAATCCTGAAATCCAAGGCGAAACAAATGCTAATGGAACTGCTGAAATATAGCATAGTAATGATATTTTACCTTTAACATCTTTTTCAACGGCCTTGTATAAGATGGAATCTTTGCCTTCGAGTTTTATAATTTGATTTTGAAGCAATGTATAAGAAACAGCACACATTAAAAGAATAAATCCATAAACACTCATCGGGGCTGCCGCAAAATGTTGCGAACCAATCCAACTGGTAGCAAAAGGAATTAGTGATAGCCAAAACAGTAAAAAAAGATTTCCCCATAAAATTGAACCATTCACTTTCTTAACAGCTTGCAACATATTATGATGGCTATTCCAATAAATCCCAACGTAAACAAAGCTCAAAACATAACTCAAAACGACAGGAATGAGCGGTTTCAAGGATTCGAAACTACTATCTTCAGGCACTTTAATTTCCAAAATCATTATGGTAATGATGATGGCTAAAACACCATCGCTAAAGGCTTCGAGTCGGTTTTTGTTCATAGTTTAAATGTTTATTTATTTTTCAAAAAAAAATCCACCACAGATTACACAGATTTCCACAGATTTTTTTTCTTTATAAATTTAACAAATTAATCCGCGAAAATCAGTTTAATCAGTTTAATCCGTGGCCTAAAAATGTCTAATTAAGCTAAAGCCAATTCAATTGCATTCGTAAACAAATCCTCCAAAGAAATTCCCGCTACTTTGGCTTGTTGAGGAATTAAACTTTCAGTCGTCAAGCCAGGAATGGTGTTCATTTCGAGCATATATGGTTCACCGTCCACAAAGATAAATTCACTTCTGGAGAAACCTTTCATTTTCAAAACTTCGTAAGCGCGTTTGGCCACTTCGCTCACTTTTTGGGTCATTTCGTCGGAGATTCTGGCAGGCGTGATTTCCTGTGATTTCCCGTGGTATTTGGCCTCGTAGTCGAAGAAGTCATTCTCGGAAACTATTTCGGTTATCGGTAAAACGATTACTTTTCCTTGATAATTGATAACTCCAACAGAAACTTCGGTGCCGTCTAGGAAACTTTCGATGATGATTTCGTTGTCTTCTTTGTAGGCTATTTCAATGGCAATGGGCAATTCGTTGGCAGTTTTTACTTTTGAAATTCCAAAACTAGAACCTGATTTATTTGGTTTTACAAAGCAAGGCAGGCCAACTTTTTTTACAATTTCGGCAGTGTCGATGTGCTCGCCTTTGTTTAAATAAAAAGAAGTAGCCGTTTTGATTCCGTACGGTTTTAAAACTGAAAGCATATCTCGCTTGTTGAAGGTCAAAGCCGACTGGTAATAATCGCAGGAAGATTGCGGCATTCCAATTAATTGGAAATAGGCTTGCATTAATCCATCTTCTCCTGGCGTTCCGTGAATGGCATTGAAAACACAATCGAAAGTAATTTTTGTTCCATTGACAGTAGTCGAGAAATCGTTTTTATCGATTGGAAATTCTGCCTCGTTCTCATCTATATACACCCATTTTTCCTTGAAAATATGAATTCGAAATCCTTTGTATTTGGTTTTATCCAGAAATTGATAGACAACGTTTCCGCTGATTAAAGAGATTTTATATTCGCTGGAATATCCGCCCATTATGATGGCAATGTTTTTCATAGTTTTAGTTGTACGTTATAAGTTAAAAGTGTCGGGTGGTGATACAAAAACAAGAATGCTTTGAAAACCAATTGTTTCTAGCCCCGATAGTAGTGGAAATCCTTTTGTGCCGGTGTTCGGCACGAAAGATTGCAACGGATAGCGGGAAAAAGCTCCATCCTTCGACTCTGATCAGGATGACACCAAAATATCATTAAACAAAATTAGAATTTTTTTTGAAACGAAATAGGTTTATCTTTGTGACTTATAAAAATAAATTTATGAGTCTAGGTAAATATCTTAGCAGTCGCGTGTTTTTCGGACAATTGGCAATCGCTCTTGTTATTCTTGTTGTTTTAACTTATTTGTTTATGCATTGGTTGACTTTCACGACGGATCACGGTCATGAAATTACAGTTCCCAATTTAGCAAAGTTGACCGAGGAGCAGGTGGAAGAAAAGTTGAACGACTTGGATTTAGATTATGTGCTTTTGGATAGTACAGATTTTAATAGTGATTACCCTCAATTTAGTGTAGTTGAGCAAGATCCACTTCCAGGTGCAAAAGTAAAAGAAGGAAGAAAAGTATATATTAAAATTAATCCTTCTGCATATTCGGCAGTACGACTCCCCAACTTGGTAAACAAAACTTACAGAGAAGTTGTACTAACTTTGAAAGCATTGGGACTTGACGAAGGAACAGTTACTTATGTTCCTAATTTAGGGAAAGATATGGTTCAAGAATTGCGCTTAAACGGAAGAAATTTAAAAATTGGAGACCGTGTTATGAAATCTTCTAAGATTGATATTGTTCTAGGCGATGGTTTGGAAAATTATGCAGAAGAAGTGGACAGTACAGCCATACCAACTGAGGAAGTGCCAGCAAATGAACAATAATATTGAACCTACCGAAGATTTAGAAGACGAATTATTTGAACATTACAGATTTGATGTTCCCAAAGGGCAATTGCTCTTGAGAATCGACAAGTATTTGATGAATATGATTCCGAACGCGACTCGAAACAAAATTCAAAACGCCGCTTCTGCTGGCGATATTTATGTGAATGATATTCCCGTAAAATCCAATTATAAGGTAAAACCTTTGGATGTGATTCGGATTATGTTGTCGCATCCACCATTCGAAAACAGAGTTGACCCAGAAGATATTCCGTTGGATATTGTCTACGAAGATGAGGCACTTTTGCTGGTCAATAAACCGCCTGATTTTGTGGTTCATCCCGGTCACGGTAATTATACTGGGACTTTGGTGAATGCTTTGGCGTTTCATTTTGAGAATTTGCCAATGAACAGTAGCGAACGTCCCGGACTGGTGCACCGAATTGACAAAGACACTTCGGGTCTTTTGGTTGTTGCCAAAACAGAAGCCGCAATGACGCATCTCGCCAAACAATTTGAGGCTAAAACTACCGAAAGAGAATACATTGCACTCGTTTGGGGAAATGTCGTTGCTGATGAAGGAACGATTGAAGGCAACATTGCGCGGCACCTAAAAGACCGTATGCAAATGGCGGTTTTTGCCGATCCTGAAGTTGGTAAACCTGCTGTGACGCATTATAAAGTATTGGAACGTTTTGGTTATGTGACTTTGATTTCGTGTAATTTGGAAACGGGTAGAACGCACCAAATTCGGGTGCATTTGAAACACATTGGTCATCCTCTTTTTAATGATGCTCGATATGGTGGTGATTTAATCTTAAAAGGAACAACGTTCACGAAATACAAACAATTTATAGAAAACTGTTTCAAGGCCTTGCCGCGTCAGGCTTTGCACGCCAAAACGCTTGGTTTTATGCATCCCACAACGGGAGAAATGATGCGTTTTGATACGGAATTGCCAAAAGATTTTCAGGATTGCATCGAGAAATGGCGAGGCTATTCGAAAACGCATGCTAGTGAGGAGGAGGAGTAGTTAGCGGAATGCCTTTAGAAATATCTGCATAAAAAATAAAATATGATTTTTAAGGAATTGAAAGTTTACCATTATTTCTGGTTTGTTGCTTTACTAATTTTGACAATTGGCTTTTTGGGAAAGAACTCCTTTGATTCAGTATTTGATTTAAATATTGGAGATACCTATTATGTTATTGCTCATAGAGATTTAACATTATTACTGTCGTTTTTTTACTTTTTACTCGGAACAGGATATTGGCTAGTTCAAAAAGTATTGAAAAAGAAACTGATAAATTATTTGACAGCAATTCATTGCATAATATTGTTTGGAAGTTTCCTAGTTTACTGGTCAGTCTATTTTTATTCAAAGGTAATTGTAAAAACTCCTTTCCCATTGTCTGACGATAATGAATTAATTAATCAAAGCTTAGTGATTATATTTTTTCTAATAATTTTTATTGGAATACCAATTTACTTTGTAAATTTACTAATTGGTACATTTAGAAAACGGTCGGCGATCCACTAGCAGCTGTTTCTCGCAATTGGGGATTTTCTAGTAGGTTCACGTTTACGTTTCGTAAGGATTTTATTTTTACAGAAAATAGTCAGTACCGAAGCTCGCAATTACGTCAAGCGACCGAACTATATTCGGATTTTGAGCCTGGGATGATACGGATTTTCGAAGATAAAAGTGGATTTTTTTTATTTTGAGTTGTGATTTAGTGTTACCCGATATTTTTGATCAATTGAAAACTGATATAAATCATTTTTAAGCACTTTAATTCCCAATACATTTACAGTCGAATTTGCGTCTAAAGATTATAATATAATTTAAAAATATAGCATGAAAAAAGTTTTAATAGTAACTGGGGGAGGCGATTGTCCGGGATTAAATGCCGTTATCAGAGCGGTTGTAAAAAGAGCTTCAAAAGAAAAAGACTGGGAAGTTATTGGTAGTATTCAATCGTATGATGGAATACTTCAAGATGAGATGGAAATAGTAACTTTAGATGACAAAGCAGTAGCAGGAATTCATGTTGATGGTGGAACTATTATTGGCACAACCAATAAAGGTGGACCTTTTGCTTGGCCTGTAAAAAATCAAGATGGCACTTGGAGTTCAGTTGATCGCTCTGAGGAAATGATTCGCAAGTTGCAATCGATGGGCGTTGAAGCCGTGATAAGTATTGGAGGCGATGGTTCGCAACGAATTTCACAAAGACTTTTTGAAAAAGGATTGAATATTATTGGTGTTCCAAAAACCATAGATAATGATTTATCCGCAACCGATTTTACTTTTGGCTTTCAAACTGCTGTTCAAATTGCTACTGAGGCAGTTGATAAATTAGTAACCACAGCCGCAAGTCACAATCGGGTTTTGGTTCTTGAAGTTATGGGTCGTAATGCGGGATGGATTGCTTTGAATGCCGCTATTGCCGGTGGAGCAGAAGTTTGTTTGATTCCAGAAATCCCTTATGATATAGAGTTGGTTGCCAAAAGATTGCAAAGTCGTTACAACTCCAAAGGAAAAGGAAACGCCATCGTTGTAATTGCTGAGGGAGCCATGCCGAAAGGCGGAACTCTATTGTCCGAAAAAAGTGACGAAATAGGTTATGAAAATGTGCGATTGGGCGGAGTTGCCCGTAAATTAGTTAATGATTTAAAAGCTTTGGATTTTGAGCCAGATATGCGTGAAACCGTTTTGGGACATTTGCAAAGAGGCGGCAGCCCAATAGCTTACGACAGAATTTTGGCTACACAATTTGGTGTAAAAGCCTTTGAAATGGTGCTGGAAGGCAAATATGGAGAAATGGTAGCTTATCGTCATTCAAATATTGTATCTGTTCCGTTTGCAGCTGCGATTGATAAAATTAAATTAGTTGATCCAGACTGTGATTTGGTAAAAACCGCCAAAGGCGTTGGAATAAGTTTTGGAGATTAATTTTTTATGTTCGCCAAGAATTACCGCAATTCTTTAGTGAAAATTTGTATGATTTGTAACCTATTTCAAAAATAAGAAATCTACTTTATTATAAGTAATTGGCTTGATTGATTATTCGGAGTTCCATTAACAAATCGGTTTGTACATCGTTGCCCAAAGTAAAATTATGTTGGTCAAATTCGACAAAGTCATTATTGTTGTAAAATTGTATTGCCTTGTGATTTTTTTTCCAAACGCCAAGCCAAATCGTTTCTACGCCAGATTCTTGTCCGATTTTTACAGCTTTATTGAGCAATAATTGGCCAATTTTCTTTCCGTGAAAATTTTTCAAAACATAAATCCTTTGAATTTCCATTGCTTGCGAGCTGCGGATTTCGGTTTGAGCATTTCCAAAATTTAGTTTTAAATAAGCAATCGCTTGATGATCTAAAATAGCGAGATAAAATGCCGATTCTGGATTGTTAATTTCTAAGGCTATTTGTTGAGCATTAAAATTTTCCTGAATGTAATTATCCATATTCTCAGGCGTATTTACTTCTGTAAAAGTTTCAATAAAAGTACGCTTGCCGATTTCTTGAATGGTTTCAAGATCGGAAATGCTTGCTTTTCTAATGGTAACTGGGTTCATAAACGTATCGGATTATAAAATTATAATTCATTCAAAAATACGCAAATAAAATGAAAACAATTTTCATTTTCGGATTTTCAATTTGTATTTTTGAAACTTTCAATTTAGAGTGAACAATTATGAAAATCGTTATATCGCCAGCCAAATCTTTAAACTTCGAAAAAGCTTTACCAACGGTAGATTTTTCGGAGTCTTTGTTTCTAAAAGAGTCACGTCAAGTGCACAAAATATTGAAGCAAAAATCGCCTGCAGCACTATCTGAATTAATGGAAATTTCAGATAATTTGGCCGATTTGAATTGGCAACGCAACCAAGATTGGAAAACGCCATTCTCGACAGAAAATGCACGAGCTGCTGTTTTTGCTTTCGATGGTGATGTGTATACAGGATTGGATGCATATTCGATTCCGATTGAAAAACTAGATGTGTTACAAGACCGTTTGCGAATCTTATCGGGTTTGTATGGACTCTTGAAACCTTTGGATTTGATGCAAGCTTATCGGTTAGAAATGGGAACGAAATTACCCATTGGCGAAAGCAAAAATCTATATGAATTTTGGAAACCAATTATTACCAAAGCATTGAACAAAGAACTCAAAAAAGGGGAGTTGTTCATCAATTTGGCTAGCAACGAATATTTCTCGGCTGTAGATGAGAAAGCTTTGAAAGTTCCAGTAATTACAACAGATTTCAAAGATTATAAAGACGGTAAACTAAAAATAATTAGCTTTTTTGCCAAGAAGGCGCGGGGTATGATGGTGCGTTACATCATTGATACAAATGCTGAAACCATCGAAGATTTGAAAGGGTTTAACTATGAAGGCTATCAATTTGACACTAATTTATCGAAAGGGAATCGTTTGGTTTTTACGAGATAATTTGGTTTAAATTTCGCCAAATTTATTACATTTGCTTGCTAAATTTTTTAAAATAATATATATGAAATGAGCATTGCCTATATTGGTAGCAATCACCAACTAAGTTCTGCGAATTACTCCCGACAGCTATCGGGAGACCGATAAAAAACAATAAATATCTACATAATGAAAACAAAATTCCCACCAATCATTTTTTTTATAGTCTTTTTCAGTTTTTCGATTAGTAATGCTCAAATTAATTTGGGAGAACGCGCTTTAGGCGCTCTGCAAAAAGGAGTTGCTGGATTCACCTTTACCGACGAGCAGGCAGCGCAATTATCAAAAGAAGCAGTTGTGAAAATGGATGCCGCAAACGTAATTGCTGGCCCTACAAGCCCTTATGCTATTCGTTTAAATAGAATTTTTGGCAAACACGCTAATACCAATGGTGTAAATTTCAACTACAAAGTTTACGTTTTAAAAGAGGTAAACGCCTTTGCAACAGCCGATGGCAGCGTGCGTGTATATTCAGGTTTAATGGATATTATGGACGACAACGAATTGTTAGTTGTTATTGGTCACGAAATAGGTCACGTTATAAATAGTGATTCGAGAGATGCCATTAAGGCTGCTTATCAGAAAGAGGCTTTGCTTGAAGGATTGGCGTCGCAATCGACTAAAATAGCTGTTTTAACAGATGGTCAATTAGGCAAAATAGGCAGTGCAATGATAGACAGTAAGCACAGTAGAAAACAAGAATCGGAAGCAGATACTTTTGCTTATGATTTCATGAAAAATAATGGTTATGATGTAAACGCAGTTGAATCGGCTTTTAACATTTTGGCAAAAATGAGCAATGGTGCCCAAAGTGATTTTCTATCTAGAATGATGAGTTCGCATCCAGATCCAAAATCTCGTGCCGAAAATGCTAAAGCAAGAGCTCAAAAAGAAGGACTTTATAAATTATACGTGCAGAAAATGCCAGTTGTAGCCAAACCAAAAGCAACTCCGGCAAAAAAGCCCACAAAGAAGCCCATCAAGAAGTAAAAGGAAACTTTATATATTAAAGTAAAGTATGCGATTTTAAATATTTGGTGTAAATTTACACCAACTAAAATTATTGTTATGGCACGACAAAGTATCACATTAGCCAATCAAAATGATGAATGGTTGAAACAACAAATCAGTAAAGAGGAATTTACGAGTAAGAGCGAAGCGGTTAATTATTTAATCAAACAAGCTCGCGAGCGTGAAGAATATCATAACTATGTTCAAATGAAAATTGACAGAGGTATTAAAAGTGGATACAGCACTAAAACAAAAGAAGAACTTTTAGCAGAGATTAAAAAGCGATTAAATGTATCATTATAAGTTGTCATTTGAGGCAGAAGAAGATGTAATACGCATTTTTGAGTACGGTTTGGGTAGATTTGGTTTGCAACAAGCCACCAAATATTATGATATGTTATATGACAGTTTTGATAGAATTGCTTCTAATCCATATCAATTTCCAGTTGTAATAAATTATAAAAATGCGGAGCGATTTTGTGTTTGTGGCGTTGATACCATTTATTACAATATCAATAAAAAAGAAATAGAAATTGTTACCATAATTGGAAGACAGGATTATTAGAAGTTATCTGATATAGAGTTTTTTGGCTTAATCGGGCTAATCCAGAGGTTTTGATGAAGTATTAATAAACGAGAAATTCTTGACGTGCGAAATAGAACCTTACCACAGATACACTTTTGTTGTTCTGACAAGCTGGGATAACAAATGCTATTTATATGAGAATTTAATTACCTTATCTTTTTCTTTAATTCGTCAACTTCTAATTTTAATTTTTCATCTGATGGTTTTTGAACTAATAAATACCAATTTTTAAATCCTTTTTTTGAAATAAATTGTCCGCTAATAAAGAATATTACGCAAGTAATGCTCATAAAATACCAAGTATTAGCTTTACTTCGTAATAGTTTTGTCTTGAATTCAATAGTAGCTTGCTTAATTTGTATTTCTCGATCAAACTTCTTTTGCTTAGCGATATCTATTTTAATTTTTTCCGCTTTTATAATTTCAGGCATCAACTCTCTTTTATATTTGAAAATAAATTCTATATAGTCTCTGAAATTTTTATCATTTTGAATTGAAGTTTGATTGGATTTCAAAAAGATAAAATTTTCTTCATAAGAATCATTTAAGTTATGGACATCAGTAGACTTCTGTAAATCGTCTATCTGTATTTCCACTTTTTTTAAATCTTCAATTAAAAATTTTTTATCTAATTTCAATTTGGTTACCTCTAAATCAATGTTGTCAATGTCGGTTGATATAGAATTGTACTCAGTTAAACCAATAAACAAACTTGTAACCATAATTAAAACTCCAGAAAGTGAAAGGAACTTATAATAATTATCTGTAGGTATATTAGGTATTTCCATAATTTTGTCGCTAACTTATTAATCGGGATAATAAATATACTATTATATGCAAAACTAGTTGGCTATGTATCATAAAAGTTATGTTTATTTTTTACAAACTTATAGATTTCCCATACTAATGACTATTCTTTTCAAAGAAAAATAAGTATAAATTTCTAATGAAAAGTCGAATGTTAAATAAAATCCTAAATCCCAATTCTTAAATCTTAAATAATTTATCTTTGCCAACTCAAAAAACGATAAATGAAGTTTGATTTATTACAAAAAGATCCACATACCAAAGCCAGAGCAGGAAGTATTACCACTGATCATGGCGTTATTGAAACCCCAATTTTTATGCCTGTTGGTACCGTTGCTTCCGTAAAAGGAGTGCACCAACGCGAATTGAAAGAAGAAATAAACCCTGATATTATCCTCGGGAATACCTATCATTTGTACTTGCGTCCGCAAACCGAAATATTGGAAAAAGCGGGAGGTTTGCACAAATTTATGAATTGGGACCGCAATATTTTGACCGATTCAGGTGGCTACCAAGTGTATTCGCTTTCGGCCAATAGAAAAATAAAGGAAGAAGGCGTAAAATTCAAATCGCATATCGATGGTTCTTATCATTTTTTCACACCCGAAAATGTTATGGAAATTCAACGAACCATCGGAGCAGACATTATTATGGCTTTCGACGAATGTACGCCGTATCCTTGCGATTATCGCTATGCGCAACGTTCGATGAAAATGACGCATCGTTGGTTAGATAGATGTATCAATCATTTGGAAAAATTGCCGTTTAAATATGGTTATGAACAAACTTTTTTCCCAATTGTTCAAGGAAGTACGTACAAAGATTTACGCCAACAATCAGCGGAATATATTGCCAATTCAGGTCAACAAGGAAATGCTATTGGTGGACTATCAGTAGGAGAACCTGCGGAAGAAATGTATGCCATGACAGAAGTAGTTTGCGAAATCCTTCCAGAAGACAAACCAAGATATTTAATGGGTGTGGGAACACCAATCAATATTTTAGAAAACATTGCTCTTGGAATTGATATGTTCGATTGTGTTATGCCAACACGAAACGCCAGAAACGGAATGTTGTTTACTGCAAACGGAACCATCAATATTAAAAACAAAAAGTGGGAAGACGATTTTTCGCCAGTGGACGAAATGGGGCACACTTTTGTGGATACAGAATATACCAAAGCTTATTTGCGTCACTTGTTTGCTGCCAATGAATACCTTGGAAAACAAATTGCGACGATACACAATCTTGGATTTTATATGTGGTTGGTTCGTGAGGCAAGAAAACATATAATTGCAGGAGATTTTAGAACTTGGAAAGAGATGATGGTAAGGAATATGAGCCAGCGACTTTAGTCAAATTCCAAAAAAGAAATTCCAAATTCCAAAAAAGAAATTCCAAATCATAAACCATAAACAGTGTTAACAATACTCGACAAATACATCCTAAAAAAGTACTTGACCACATTTGCGGTGATGTTGGGATTGTTTGCTCCTATAGGAATTGTAATTGATGTTTCCGAAAAAATCAATAAAATCATCGAAAATAAGGTGCCGTTGACGGTAATTTTAATTTACTTTTTTGATTTTACCATTTATTTTGCCAATTTATTATTTCCGATATTTCTATTTTTATCCGTGATTTGGTTTACTTCAAAACTAGCTAATGATACTGAAATTATAGCTATTTTAAGTTCCGGAATTTCGTTTACCCGATTTTTGAGACCGTTTATGATTGGAGCAACTATTGTTTCGATTTTTATGTTGATCATGGGATTTTTTATAGTTCCAAATTCAAGCGAAGGATTTAATAATTTCAGATATACTTATTTCAATAACAATGGAAAAGAGGCGATGCTCGGAAAAAATACGGATGTTTTTCAGCAAATTAGCAATGACGAATATATTTATGTCAATAGTTTTGATGTAACTTCAAAAACGGCATACAATTTTACTTACGAGAAATTTACCAAAGACAAATTAGCTTATAAAATTTCGGCTTCAAGAATACAATGGAATCCAAAAACTAAAAATTATACCATGTATGATTATGTTAAAAGGACTGTTGGTGGCTTGGACGATAAATTAGAAAAAGCCGACCAAAAGGATGCAAAATTTAATTTTGATTTAGAAGACCTTACTCCAGTTGTTTACATCGCCGAAACATTGACACTTGGAAAACTAAACCGATTTATAGAGAAAGAAAGAAAACGCGGCTCATCGACTATTAATGTTTATCTGGTGGTTTTGTACAAAAAATACAGCATTCCTGTTTCGGCATTTATCCTAACAATTATTGCAGTAGCGGTTTCATCAATGAAGAGAAGAGGCGGAATGGGATTGAGTTTGGCCATTGGAATTGCAGTGGCTTTTGCATTCGTATTTTTTGATAAAATTTTCGGAACATTAGCCGAGAAATCAAGTTTTCCACCATTAATTGCGGTCTGGTTTCCAAATATGGTTTTCGGGATTTTAGCCATTTTTTTACTACGAAATGCAAAGAGATAATTTAAAAAGCTATTTGAATCTTCATTTGATTGTATTCATTTGGGGATTTACAGCCGTATTAGGGGCTCTGATTTCAATACCTGCCGATGCTTTGGTTTGGTATAGAATGCTTATTGCTTCAGCATTTTTGTTTCTTTTTATCCGTTACAAAAAAGAATCTTCTAAAATACCAATCAAAGAATTTTTTAAATTAATTTTCGTAGGATTGTTAATTGCGCTACATTGGATCTTATTTTTTGAGGCTATTAATGTTTCTAATGTATCGATTACATTGGCCGTTTTTTCAATAGGTGCTTTTTTGGCTTCTGTTTTAGAGCCCATTTTTTATGGCCGAAAAGTACTGTGGTATGAAGTTTTTTTCGGATTGATAATTATTGCAGCACTAGTAATGATTTTGAAAGTCGAAATCAATTATTTCGATGGAATTGCATATGCCTTAATTTCCGTTTTGATTGGAGTTTTATTCACTCTCTTAAATGGAAAATTAATTGAAAAGCACGAACCGTCTGTAATTACTTTTTACGAATTTCTTGCGGGTGTTTTTTTTATTACAATTTACTTCTTAATTACTCAGAAATTTAATGAAGACTTCTTTATTTTAACCTTAAATGATTGGATATATCTCCTCATTTTATCCACTGTTTGCACTGCTTATGCCTTTACAGCCTCAGTAAAAGTAATGCGAGTACTTTCTCCATACACAGTGATGCTAACAACTAGTTTAGAACCCGTTTATGGTATTGTTTTAGCTTATTTTATAATTGGTGGAAAGGAAAAAATGAGCGAAGAATTTTATTTTGGTGCTTTTTTAATAGTAATAACGGTCATTTTAAACGGAGTTGTCAAACATTATCTTTATAAAAATAGTAACTGAAGCAATCAAAGAGTGTATTTATCTGTATTTAGAAACAAAAATATGTTTTACACAATTTTAAATTTTATATTTGCATCTCAAAAAAAAACATAAATTACTACAACCCATGGAATATTTAGATTTTGAACTTCCAATAAAAGAACTTGAAGATCAGTTAGATAAATGTCTAGTGATAGGGCAAGAATCAGCTGTTGATGTTACGGATACTTGCAAACAAATAAACAAAAAACTAGAGTCAACCAAAAGGAAAATTTATAAAAACCTAACGGCTTGGCAAAGAGTTCAGTTGTCAAGACATCCCAATAGACCTTATACTTTAGATCATGTTAAGGCTCTTTGTGGTGATACTTTCCTTGAGCTTCACGGAGACAGAGGATTTAAAGACGACAAAGCGATGATTGGCGGTTTAGGAAAAATTGGCGGACAGTCTTTTATGATTATTGGTCAGCAAAAAGGATTTAATACTAAAACACGACAATACAGGAACTTTGGAATGGCAAATCCTGAAGGCTACAGAAAAGCTTTGCGATTGATGAAAATGGCTGAAAAATTTGGAATTCCAGTAGTCTCTTTTATTGATACTCCAGGAGCTTTTCCGGGTGTTGAAGCCGAAGAACGTGGTCAAGGTGAGGCTATTGCTAGAAATATCTTTGAAATGCTTCGATTAAAAGTGCCTATTATTGTTGTAATTGTTGGCGAAGGTGCTTCGGGCGGAGCATTAGGAATAGGTGTTGGAGACCGAGTTTATATGATGGAAAACACATGGTATTCCGTTATTTCTCCAGAGTCTTGCTCCTCTATTTTATGGAAAAGTTGGGATTACAAAGAGCAAGCCGCAGAGGCTTTAAAACTAACTTCTTCGGATATGAAAAAACAAAAGTTAGTCGATGATATTATTCCTGAACCTTTAGGTGGCGCACATTTTGACAGAGAAACTGCCTTTATAACTGTGGAGCAATATATCATCAAAGGTTTTAACGAATTGAAAGACTTATCAACAGAAGAATTAGTAGCCCAAAGAATGGACAAATACAGTAAAATGGGCGAATTTAAAGAGTAAAATCCTATATATTTTATTTTAGTCCGAAGCCTTATAGTTTCGGACTTTTTTTTGACTTATTAACAAAAAAAGGATGTTTATTAACAATGATTTGTAATAACTCTATTGCCTTTTTTTTTAAATTTTACCTACTTTCGTTTCATGGAAAATGTTAAGAATATAAACCCAATTCGGACTCAGAAATCATCGATTATCAATCTAGAGAAAGGGAAATTACCACCGCAAGTTATCGACTTAGAAGAGGCTGTGCTCGGTGCAATGATGATTGACAAAAAAGGAGTAGATGAAGTAATTGATATTTTGCAACCTGATGCATTTTACAAAGAAGGCCACAAATATATTTTTGAAGCTATTGTTCAGTTGTTTACAGATACGCAGCCTATCGACTTATTAACAGTTTCAGCTCAGTTGCGAAAAAATTCTAAATTAGAATTGGCAGGCGGCGATTTGTATTTGATTCAGCTGACACAAAAGATATCATCATCAGCACATATTGAATTTCACTCTCGAATCATTCTTCAAAAATTTATCCAACGCAGTTTGATTCGTATTTCTGCGGATATCATCGAAGAATCTTATGATGAAACGACCGATGTTTTTGATTTATTAGACAGAGCCGAATCGAAGTTGTACGAAGTAACACAAGGAAATATCAAACGTAGTTCCGAGACTGCTCAAAGTCTAGTTTTGCAAGCCAAAAAACGAATTGAAGAAATTGCAAACCAGAAAGGATTGAGCGGAGTTGAAACCGGTTTTACAAAATTGGATGCCATTACATCTGGCTGGCAACCAAGCGATTTGATTATTATTGCCGCTAGGCCGGGGATGGGGAAATGTTTGGGTAAAGGAACTAATGTGTTAATGTTTGATGGCTCTTTGCAAAAGGTCGAAGATATTCTTGAGGGCGATTTACTTATGGGAGACGATTCGACTCCTAGAAAAGTTTTATCAATAGCGCGCGGAAGAGAAAAAATGTATTGGATTCATCAAAATAAAGCAATGTCTTATCGTGTAAACGCAAGTCATATTCTTTCGCTCAAACGAAGCAGGATTGAAGGCGGTCATATCAAAGGCACAGTTCTAAATATTACTGTTAAGGATTATCTTGAAAAATCGAATAAATTCAAATCGAATTATAAAGGGTACAAAGTTGCCGTTGAATTTGAAGAAAGAGTACTTCTATTAGAACCTTATTATTTAGGACTTTGGCTTGGTGATGGACACTCTTACAGCCAAAGAATTACCAATATTGACAAAGAGGTTATTGATTATCTCGATGAATATGCAACTAGATTAGAATCAGAATTGGTAACATACAATCAAGAAAACAGAACACCTAATCATTCTATTGTAAATAGAAATAAATTCATTTCCGAAGAATTTAATACATGTATTCAGAGCGAATTGAGACAATTAGATTTGATTCAAAACAAACACATTCCGCAAGATTTTTTAATAAATTCTACTAACAATAGACTGGAACTATTAGCTGGAATTATTGACTCAGATGGATATTATACATCGGAATTTAATTGTTTTGAAATTGTTCAAAAAAACGAAAAATTAGCCAAACAAATAAAATTTCTTTGCGATTCTTTGGGATTTAGAGCTTCATTTAAAAAGAAAAAATCTTCAATTAAATCGACTGGTTTTGTTGGCGAAGCGTTCAGAATTAGAATTTTTGGAAATTTAAATGCTATTCCAACCAAAATTGAAAGAAAAAAAGCGCGAGCTTGGAACGCAACAGTTGATTGGAAAGTTACTGGAATTAAAGTAGAAGAAGACATTGTTGATGACTATTACGGTTTTGAAATAGACGGCAATAAATTATTCCTTCTTGAAGATATGACCGTGACACACAATACTGCGTTTGTACTTTCAATGGCGCGAAATATTGCAATCGATTCTGGACATCCAGTGGCATTATTTTCACTAGAGATGTCTTCGGTTCAATTAATTACAAGGTTAATATCGTCGGAAACGGGTTTATCTTCTGAGAAATTGAGAACGGGTAAATTAGAAAAATTTGAATGGGAACAATTGAGTGTGAAAGTAAGAGATTTAGAAAAAGCACCACTTTATATTGATGATTCGCCATCGCTTTCTATTTTTGATTTAAGAGCAAAAGCCAGACGTTTGGCTTCTCAGCACGGCATTAAAATTATCATTGTCGATTATTTGCAATTGATGACTGCGGGCGGAAACGGAAAAGGCGGTGGAAATCGAGAGCAAGAAATCTCAACCATTTCCCGAAACTTAAAAGCATTGGCAAAGGAATTGAATATCCCTGTAATTGCATTATCTCAGTTATCGCGTGCTGTTGAAACACGTGGATCGAGCAAAAGACCTTTACTTTCTGACCTTCGTGAATCGGGTGCAATCGAGCAAGATGCTGATATTGTATCGTTTATTTACCGACCAGAATACTATAAAATAGACGAGTGGGACGATGATGAGCAAACACCATCTGCTGGACAAGCGGAATTTATTATTGCCAAACACCGTAATGGTTCTCTGGAAAACGTTCGTTTGAAGTTTATTGGACACCTTGGTAAATTTGATAATATTGAAGAATATGGCGGTAATTTTGATGATTTACCATCAAAAATGAATCATGACGAAAATCCATTTCAAACCAAAAGTCTTCCTTCTGCAAACGAGGCTTTTGGAAGCAATTTGAATGAGGAAGATGATGATGATATGCCTTTTTAGAAATAAATTTAAAATTCGCTGAACAAGCGAATTTTTTATTTAATAGGTCAAACTAGAAATGCTCTCCTGAGATTAGTAATTTTTAACCACATAGATTTTCAAAGTTGATAATTTAAAAAGGTTTGCATAGGCATTTTATTTACTCATAGCTACCCAATCTATTTTAAGCAATGTGCAAGGCAAAAGCATTAAAAATATTTAAACACGAATTGCACTAATTGTCACGAATTATTTTTATTTATCTTAACAATTACACAAATTTTAGCTGCCTTAGGCAGTTTCGTGCAATTTATGTGGTGCCTGTTTTGTGTAAATTAGTGCAATTCGTGTAAAATTATCATAAAAAACAATTTTAATGCGTTTACCCTGAAGCAAAGCGCCTTTCAGTCTATTAAGAATTATTTTTCTATGTGGTTTAAAATTTTATACTATTTATTGAGTTCAGCTTAGTATATTTGAAAATAAAATTCTACAAATGCTATTCAAAAAGTTCATTGTTATTTTAATCCTGATTTCATTTTCAGCGAAAGCTTCGTTTATTTTGTTGCCAATGGATGACACCACACAACAAAATCATCTAAAAGCTTATGGAATAACTTATTGGTGCGTCGAGAAAAAATACAAAGCCAGTTGGTTACTCAATTATCGTGGCGGTTCATTTTTATTGGCCGATGCTCCCGAAATTCGGAAAGAGTGCCAAATTCGAGGCGTAAGTTTCGAAATATTGAGTGACGAAGAAACGAATCAAATTTTGGCCGAAATAGCAAGTCCTTCTCAAAATATGGAAGCAGTTGTCTTAGAAAAAGCACCCAAAGTTGCGGTTTATACGCCCAAAGGCAAACAACCTTGGGATGATGCTGTTACGCTAGTTTTGACGTATGCTGAAATTCCTTTTACACCCATTTATGACGAAGAAGTTTTAGCAGACCAACTCTTGCTTTACGATTGGTTGCATTTGCATCACGAAGATTTTACGGGACAATACGGGAAATTTTTTGGATCCAACAGGAATTCGCCTTGGTATATTGAACAAAAAAAAGATTCCGAAATTTTGGCAACCAAACTGGGTTATAATAAAGTCTCGGAGGAAAAAGGAGCCGTAGCCAAAAAAATTAGGGATTTCGTTATCGGAGGCGGTTTTATGTTTGCGATGTGTTCTGCAACGGATAGTTTTGATATTGCTTTGTCAGCCGATGGTGTTGATATTTGCGAAACCATGTTTGATGGCGATCCGAGTGAATCCAATTATCAATCCAAGATCAATTATGCCAATACTTTTGCTTTTAAGGATTTTATTTTAGATCGAAAACCAGAACATTATGAGTTTTCGAACATTGATATGACCGAAAAGCGAATGATGATTCCGATGGAGAAGGATTATTTTACTTTAATGGAATTTTCAGCCAAATGGGATCCAATTCCGAGTATGTTGTGTCAAAATCATACCCAATTGGTTAAAGGTTTTATGGGGCAAACCACCGCTTTTGATCAAAATTTAATTAAATCGAATGTTTTAACTATGGGAACTTGCGAACTCAATGGCGAGGCACGTTACATTCATGGCGAAAAGGGAAAAGGAATGTACACTTTTTTTGGCGGTCACGATCCGGAAGATTATCAGCATCGTGTAGGTGATGCGCCGACCATTCTTGATTTGCATCCCAATTCACCAGGATACCGATTGATTTTGAATAATGTTTTATTTCCTGCAGCTAGAAAAAAGAAACAGAAAACGTAAAATTAAAAGCATCGCCTTTTTTTCAAAATAAAAAAACCATCAAAATTTTTCTTGATGGTTTTGTGGTTATTATGTAAGGTTACATTATACAAAACAATATAAAAACTTAATCCAATTTTACTACACCTTTGTCACGCTGTAAAGCGTCCTTACTCTCGTGCGGTGAGAATCCTACAGATTGACAAATAGCCTTGTATTTTGGACTATTTTGTAAGCGTTTTTGGTATTATGTGGTTGGCGCGCTTGCATCGCTGCTTTTGTTGGAAGAGCGCATGGATTTTAGGATTTTAGAAATGACATACTGGTCTTCGAAAGGGGTGTTTTTGAAGACTTTTTTGGCTTTGTCGGCTATGTTTGTAATGTCGTTATAGAGGTCGGTGTAGTTGCTGTTGTTGTCTTCGGTTACTATTTTTCCGCTATCGCTAGTTGTTTTTTGGTCTTTGTTTTTTTGTGCTAGGCTTGTTTTGTGGTCTGCTAGTATGCTTGGGAATTCGGGTGCCATTCCTTCTTCTACAATTAGGGCTTGGTTGGCTTGTATGTATTGTTTTAGGGTTTCTATTTTGTCGCAAGCGCCTTCGATGTTGTGGCTGCGAAGGTCGTGGATTAGGGTGGTAACAATGCTGTTGTCTAGTCCTGCGTCTTTGATGTAGTCTTTAACAAAGATTAATTCTTCGACTAGTTTATCGGCTTCTTCGTAGAGGCTTTTGGTTATCGCTGTTTTTTGTTTGGTAGTTACAAGATTTTTTTCTTGGGTTTTGATGGTTTCTAGCTTTGCGGCAAAACTCGTTTTGTATGCTTCGTTGAGTTTTGGGTAGCGTGCTACGATTGTTGGTAAATCGCGGGTGAAGTTGAAAAGAATAATGTCTGCTAGTGGTGCGTATTCTTCGATTTTGATTGAAAATGCCATAATATTAGTTTTTAAGGTTATTACTTTTTTGTTACAAACACCGTTTATGTAGTGTCAGACTTCGTTTATGTTGTTCCATACTCCGTTTGTACTCTTCCATACTCTTTTTTGAGGTTTCAGACTTCATTTATGTTCTTCCATACTACGTTTATGCTCTTCCATACTCCGTTTATGCTCTTCCATACTCTGTTTTGAGGTTTCAGACTTCATTTGTGTCGTGTCAGACTTTGTTTTTAACCCGGTCAGGGTTTTGAACCCTGAATGGGTTGTTGTTCTTATCATCTTTGTCAAAGTTTTGAATTTTCTATACCTGACAGGTTTTATAAACCTGTCAGGTATAGAAAAAGATTACTCCTTAACCAACTTTTCATTAATACTTTTCCCATCCGTTGTTGTTCCTTTTAGGATATAAACTCCTTTTTGTAGGCTAGCAAAATCATAATTGGTACTAGGATTTTGGAACGATTTTACTTTTTTGCCTGCAATGTCAAAAACATCTAGGGTATTGATTTCTTGTGAGAAATTGATTTGAGATTTCGCTGGGTTAGGATAAAATTTTACAGCGTTTTTTGCAGAAAAATTGTTTGTTGATAAAGTAGCAAATGAACCAAAATCCCTCCAAACTAACGCAGATCTATAGGCTTGTTCGGTTCCTTGGGGAACATTTAAAGTAGCTTTAGAAAGACCTAAACCATTAAAAACATCACGATAAATGGCTAAAGGAGTTGTCCAGTTTACAGTTACTGACGATAAACTAAAGCAATAACCGAACGCATAAATGCCAATAGAAGTTACTGAGTTGGGTATTGTAACCGAAGTTAATTTACTGCATAGCTCGTAGGCTAATTCGCCGATAGTAGTAACCGAGTTTGGGAAAGTAACCGAAGTTAAACTGGTGCATCCCTGAAATGCTTTAGAACCAATGCTAGTGACTGAGCTAGGTATTGAAACAGAAGTTAATACATTGCAATGTGCAAACACGCTTACACCTATACTCTTTACTGCATTGGATATAATAACTGAAGTTAATGCCCAGCAACCATAAAATGCAAGATCACCAATGCTTGTTACTGAGTTTGGAATAGTCACTGACTTTAATTTAAGGCATCCTTGAAATGCACTCCTGCCTATAGTCGTTACTGAGGTGGGTATTGTAACGGCTGATAAAATCTGACAGTCGTTGAATGTATGATTTCCAATATTGGTTATTGACGTTGGAATAATAACCGTTTTTAATAAACGACAAGACTCAAATGCAGAATCACCAATATAAGTTACCGTGTTGGGTATGGTAACTGCTGTTAAACCACTGCAATTTAAAAAGGCATTATTTGAAATTGCTGTTACTGTAAAGGAATTTCCAATAGATGATACCGTCGTTGGGATAGAAGCTGCACCTACAAAATATTGATTGTTTCCCACCTCTGCTTCGTAAGGCAAAGTTGCTTTTGTTACATAATAATTTGTGCCATTTACTTTAAAAGAAAGTCCTAAAACTGGTGGTTCTGGAATTGTGCCAAATTCTTTCCAAACTAGGGCAGATTTATATGCCGGTACAGTGCCCGAAGGTACATTTAATACAATGCTAGAAAGGTTAAGAGCACCAAAGATATTACGATCTACGGCTAGAGGAGTTGTCCAATTTACGGTTATCGAAGTTAAACCGGCACCAGTATCTAATGCACTTGTACGAATGCTTGTTACCGACACCGGGATATTAATTGAAGTTAACTTAACGCATCCTTCAAGTGTTTTTGCACTAATGTTGGTTAACGAGTTTGAAAGCGTTATCGAAGTTAAACCAGTACAAAATTGAAATGCGGCATCACCAACGCTACGAACCGAGTTGGGAATAGTAACAGAAGTTAAACTACTACAAGAAGAAAACGCGTACCTTCCTATATTAGTAACCTTGCTAGGGATCTCTATTGATGTCAAACCTGTGCAGTCAGAAAATGCAAATTCATCGATATTTGTTACTGAGTTCGGTATTGCAATTGAGGTTAAACCTTTACAACCAGAGAATGCCTGACCGTCAATACTCGTTACAGAATTGGCTATAGTTACAGATGTTAAAGCTACACATCTATAAAATACAAGTCTACCAATACTCTTTACTAGGTTGGGGATAGTTACAGATTTTAAAGCACTACAATTAGAAAATGTTCGTTCACCAATACTCGTTAGTGCATTGGAGATCGTTACCGAGGCTAATGATCTACAGAAAGAAAATACATCATTGCCAATACTCGTTACTGAATTGGGGATAATTACTCCAGTTAAACCTGTACACGCTGAAAAAGCGCCGTCGCCTATACTCGTTAATGAATCAGACATAGTTACAGACCTTAAACCTGTACAGTCCAAAAATGCGAAATCGTCTATACTCTTAACGGAGTTTGGGAAAGTTATTGAAGTTAAACCGCTACAAGCATCAAATGCTCTTTTGCCAATACTGGTCAGTGAGTTGGGTATAGTTACCGAAGTTAAAGCTGTACAATTATAAAATGCACTTAAGCCTATATCAGTTACTGAGTTGGGGATAATAACTGAAGTTAAACTTGTACAGCTATAAAATGTATAAAAAAGAATACTCGTTACAGCGTTGGATATAGTGACCGCAGTTAAACCTGTACAACTAGAAAATACACTGTGGCCAAGACGTGTTACTGAGTTGGGGATAGTTACCGATTTTAAACCTGTACAACTAGAAAATGCACCATTGTTAATACTTGTTACGGAGTTGGGGATAGTTACCGCAGTTAAACCTATACACGCAGAAAAGGCGCCATCGCCAATACTTGTTACCTGATAATTTACACTATTGTAAGAAATGGTTTCAGGGATGACTATTGCACCTGTAATAGTGGCAGGATTCGTGCTGACTTCAACAGTTGTCGCTTCGGTTATTTTGTATTTAAGACCATCCGCTGTGAAGATCGTTCCAACTTGTGCAAAAGAGAAAAGGCTACATAAGATAGCTAAAAAAGTAATTTTTGTTTTCATATATAGATAATATTTGTTTTTTAAAGGAATATGTAATTCGCATATCTTCATTGGTGTTTGCGACCAAATTTAGGTACTGCTCATTTCATAAGTTTTGTTTTTCCTCACCCCCAGCCCCTCTCCGAAGGAGAGGGGAGCCCAGATGCGAAGTTGTTTCTAATTGTTGCCGTTCAAAGATTGTTTTATTACTCCTTAACCAACTTCTCATTAACACTTTTCCCATCCGTTGTTTTTCCTTTTAGGATATAAACTCCTTTTTGTAGGCTAGCAACATCATAATTGGTAATAGGATTTTGGAATGATTTTATTTTTTTGTCCCCAATTTTAAATACTAATAGGATCTAATTTCTTCTATAAACCAGATTTTTTATTACAAAAGCAGAGTATAAAAATGAGATACAGGAATAAGATTTTTTTTGTGTCAGATCATCTTGGTTTTGAATCTCTTTAATATAAATAATTTGTATTAGAAATGACTATTTAATTTGTGCAGAAGTGTTTAAAACCACGGTATATTTTTCGGTCTTGTTTTTAGAAAAAAAAGGTTGCCAGCGTTGCATCTTTGAATACAAAAAAGAAAGTTCTTCTATTTCATACTGCGATAAGTTACTTTTCATTTTCGGAATATTGATTTTCTCAATAATTCCTGATAGGTTTAGTTCTATTTCTACATATATTTTCTTATTAAATACAATATTTATTTCGCTGAATAATTTATACTGAAAATTACCCAATTCTTTAGGGTCAAATAGATAAATAGGTGCAATTTCTTTATTGGCCCAGTGGTCAATTTCTTTTAAAATAGCTGGTGAATTGGATACTAATGAATCTGCTACTATTTCAAAGTCCTCTTTGGATAATTTTTTATATAATCCCAGAATTTCGATTTTAGTCGAATCAGTCTTTTCGGTAGTTATGCTTCCGATAACCCATTTATTAGACGATTTTATTAAAAATATTTCTTCTTTTTCAACTTTAGGATATCGAATAAATATACTGTCGTTATTTTTATAAAAAATCATAGGTTTTACTATAGTATCATTTTTATAATAGCAAGATAAGGCCAAGTCGCCATATTCGTCAAATAAAAACCAACTACCCTGTTTTTTATTTTGCTTATCTATTTTATTAATTTTTTGCCCATTTTTAGTGATTTCTTTTTGAGAATAGGAGTGTGTACAGATCAATATTAAGTAAAGAAGGGAGACTAAATTTTTCATGCAGGTTTTGTTAATTTATTTTTAAAATTTTTAGGAAATAACGAAAATAAGTTCATGATGAAATTTGTTTTTAGAACCATTACAACATTAACACACTCTAATGTATTGAACTATATTTATTTGCGTGTTGTCCTTTACTACATCTACTTTGTAAAAATAAATAAAACAAAATGGTTTCAACAATTTTTGCAGGTGTGAATTGCAAGAAGGTATGAACAAATTTTTAAGAATGACTAAACTGCAAATTGCTCAGGTTTTTGTAAATGCCATTATCTAAGCCTATTAATTCTTGGTGCGTTCCTTGTTCGGCAATTATACCGTTATCGAGTACCAAAATTTGGTCGGCACTTCGTATTGTAGAAAGCCTATGCGCAATGATGATGCTTGTTCTTCCTTCCATAAGGATTTCTAAAGCTTCTTGCACCAGTTTTTCGCTTTCGCTATCCAATGAAGAAGTGGCTTCGTCTAAAATCAAAATACTTGGGTTTTTTAATAAAGCGCGTGCAATGGCAATTCTTTGTCTTTGTCCGCCAGAAAGTTTAATGCCTCTTTCTCCCACAATGGTTTCGAATTTCTCGGGAAAACTTTCAATAAAATTCAATGCGTTGGCTTGTTTTGCGGCTAAAATAATTTCTTCATCGGATGCATTAGGTTTTCCGTAAGCAATGTTTTCTTTGATAGTTCCACCAAATAAAATCACATCTTGCGGAACGATACTCATATTGCCACGAAGATTTTCTAAATCATAATCATAAATGTTTTTCCCATCGACCAAAATCTCGCCACTGTCAATATCGTAAAAACGCAATAATAAAGACGAAATAGTTGATTTTCCGGCACCGCTTGGTCCAACAATAGCTATTTTTTGACCAAAGTTGGCGGTGAAATTTACCCCTTTCAACACTTGCATTTCTTTTCTGGAAGGATAAGTGAAACTTACATTATTAAAAGTAACATTGCCTTGTATCTTTTGAACGGAATTTGAATTTTTATTGCCATCAATTTTTTCTGGAGCTTCGTCTAATAATTCAAAAACACGTTCTGTAGCTCCAATCGCTTTTTGAATTTGGGCATACAATTCGGCAATACCACCAAAAGAAGCACCAACAAATGTGGAATACAAGACGAAAGAAATTAATTGACCCACACTCATTTCGCCACTAATACTCAATCTAACGCCAAACCAGACCACGGCAACGATGGCTCCAAAAAGACAAAAAATAATAAATGAGGCAAAATAGCCTCTGTATTTTCCGCCTTTGATGGCGAGTTTGACTACTTCTTTGATTTTTCCGTCGTAACGGGCAATTTCGTACCACTCATTGGCGAAAGCCTTTACAATACTGATTCCTTGCATTGTTTCCTCGACAATAACTTGACTTTCGGCTACTTGATCTTGTACGCTTTTAGAATATTTCCGAATGAAACGACCAAAAACTACGGCAGCAACTGCTACAAGTGGCACTACAGAAAGCATTAGTAATGTGAGTTTAACACTTTCGGTAGCCAATAAAATAACGCCTCCAATAATTAAAATAAATTGTCTTAAAAACTCGGCAATTGTAGTGGTTAAAGTGTCTTGAATTTGAGTAATATCAGCACTGATGCGGCTGTTCAATTCTCCCACTCGTTTTTGGGAAAAGAAAGACATGGGTAATTTTACCAAATTACTATATAATTTTAGGCGTAGATTGGCTAAGGTATGTTCCGTAAAATTGACAAATAACGACAATCTAAAAAACGAACAAATAGATTGTAAAAACAAAATTACAATCAACATCAAGGCGATATTATTGGCTTGATCATAACTTTTAGTTTTTACACTATCAATCAACATGCCCATTAATTTTGGAAAAGCCAATGCAGTTGCGCCTGTCAACAACAAGAAGATTAGTCCGATATAAAATTTCCAACGATGATTTCCAGAAAATTTAAAAATGAGAATAGCTTTATTGATTGAAGATGAGGTAATTTTCGATTTTGGTAAATCGTTTTCTTTGAAGTGTGCCATTTAATTTTTGATATTTTTACAAATATAATACTATCTATTTCAATGATAAAAATTATAGATTATTTCATTTCAAATTAAAATGTTCAATTCGTATTTAAAAAGTTAATTTTTACAGATTTGTGAATATTTGTCTAATTTTGTACCCTAATTTAAATTTAAAAGTAAAATGTCAGTAGCCAAAAAAGATTACAAAAGAATCACCACAAAGTCATTGATAGAGATGAAAGCTAATGGAGAAAAGATTTCTATGCTTACCGCGTATGATTATTCAATGGCAAAAATTGTTGATGCTGCTCATGTTGATGTAATATTGGTTGGCGATTCTGCGTCTAACGTTATGGCTGGTCATGAAACTACTTTGCCAATCACTTTAGACCAAATGATTTATCACGCTTCTGGAGTTGTCCGAGCCATTCATCGCGCTTTGGTTGTGGTTGATTTGCCTTTTGGAAGTTACCAATCTGACCCAAAAGAAGCCTTGCGATCCGCTATAAGAATAATGAAAGAAAGTGGTGGACACGCTGTAAAATTGGAAGGTGGAAGCGAAGTAAAAGAATCGATCAAACGAATTTTAAATGCTGGAATTCCCGTAATGGGACATTTGGGTTTAACGCCACAATCCATTTATAAATTTGGAACCTATACCGTTCGAGCCAAAGAAGAACAAGAAGCCGAGAAACTAATTAAAGATGCAAAACTTCTTGAAAAACTAGGTTGCTTTGCGATCGTTATCGAAAAAGTTCCCGCTGATTTGGCCGAAAAAGTAGCCAAAAGCATATCGATTCCGGTTATTGGCATTGGTGCTGGCGGAGGCGTTGATGGTCAAGTTTTAGTGATTCACGATATGTTAGGCATGAATAATGAATTTAGTCCAAGATTTTTGCGTCGTTACCTGTCTTTATACGAAGAAATGACCACCGCAATTGGACAATATGTTGCTGATGTAAAGTCTAGCGATTTTCCAAATGAAAAAGAGCAGTATTAATTTTTTATTTGGATGAACATTTTACAAACATCATATTTTATTAAAAATTAAAGTAATAATTACCAACAATACTTCCTCTTGAAAAAAGAAATATCGGATAAAGGAAACCTCCAAGTTTTGCATGAAGACAATCATATCATCGTCGTCAATAAGCGTGTTGGCGATATTGTGCAAGGCGATAAGACGGGTGATAAACCATTGTCTGAAGTGGTTAAAGAATTCATTAAAGACAAATACAATAAACCTGGCGAAGTTTTTCTTGGCGTAGTGCATCGGTTAGACCGACCTACAACTGGAATTGTTGTTTTTGCAAGAACTAGTAAAGCTTTATCTCGAATGAATGAATTGTTTAGCAATCGAGAAACGCAGAAAACGTATTGGGCTATAGTGAAAAATAAGCCTCAAAATAACGAAGAAAAACTTGTTCATTACATCAAAAGGAATGAAAAAAACAACACTTCAAAAGCGCACATAAAAGAAGTTTCTGATAGTAAATTGGCAAGTTTAGATTATAAAATGATCAAAGAATTAAACAATTATTTTGCCCTCGAAATAAATTTGCACACAGGAAGACACCACCAAATTCGGGCTCAACTTTCGGCTATTGGTTGCCCCATCAAAGGTGATTTAAAGTACGGATTCGACCGCTCTAATCCTGATGGGGGTATTCATCTTCATGCTCGAAAATTGGTTTTTGTTCATCCCGTTTCCAAAGAAAAAATAGAAATTGTTGCTCCAGTTCCCAATGATGTAATTTGGAATGCCATTTAATTTTGAAAAACAGCTGTCTTCAGGCCCTAGTTTAAATCACTTCAAGGATTAAAAAAGTGGGATAGTATTTTTATATTTGCCAAATGAAAAAATATTTACTCTTGTTTTTATTGATTTATGCACACTTGTTTCAGGCGCAGAATAACTCCGTAAAAAATGATACTTTAATTTCAAATAACAAAAATGAAATTCGTTTAGACATTGGAAAACTACTTTTTAGCTCGAGATTAAAGGTAGCTTACGAACGGTTTTTAAACAAAGATTTTTCTATTGGAATAAGTGCTATTTATTTTGGAAATAATTATGGTGACAACATTTTTGATATTTCGAATGCAGAGAAAAAGTTCGAAATTGAACCTTTTGTGCGCTATTCAATATCAAAAAATGTACAACGTTTCTTTTATGTTGAAACATTTTCAACAATTTGGACTGGAGATTATAAAGAAATTAAACGGCTATCAGATGGTCAATATGCGTTTTATGATTGGACAAACTCAAACTTTACAAATGTTGCAGTTGGCGTTGGTATTGGCTATAAATTCTATGTAAAAGAACATTTTTGTATGGATTTTAATTTTGGATTGTCGTCCTTTGTTTATAGTAAAAGAGAGACAGAACCATTACCTAAAATTGGTATTAACTTAGGATACAGGTTTTAATAAGTAGAAGGAAAATGAAAACAGTTTGCAACTATATTTTTGGAATGCTATCTATTGCATTATTTTTAAATTGCTCTGAGCCAGATGATATTTATATGGGAAGCAAAGATATCAAAGCTTCTAATTTGATTCAAATTGAAACGCTTTCGAGCTACAAATTGAATGATCTGCTTTATATCAACGCTTCTTTTTCAAGATATTTACCAGAAGAAGGTTTTGAAGATTTATTGGATATTTATAAGACAACTCAATCAAAAGAATACTCTTTTGGCTTCGTTTTAGAAAAGAAATCAGCCTACGATACTTGGACTACCATTGACATTGGAAATAAAATTGTTGTGAATAATGGAAAATTCTACGGTATTAATTCCAATATTGGAATTTGCGTATTCAATCCCGAAAACAATAAATATGAATTTAGAGCTGGAATTCCTTTACTTGAAACTGGAGAATTTAGATTAAGAATGTCTAGCAATTTATATCCTCTTGATACTAACTCAAGTAATATTTCAGTGAATATTTATACAACTATAAGTCATGTCGATAAACAAGGAGACTATTATTTTAGAGTAAATTAATTTTTTTAATAATTTATATGAAGCTCAAAATATAATTTGACTAGTACTTCTGGAAAGATGTCGTTGAATTTTTTGAGTATGCTTTGTAGAAACAATAGCAAAAACCAATGAACTTAATCCTAGAAACCGACAGACTTATTATCCGTGAACTACTACTTTCTGATGCGGAGGCTTTTTTTGCAATGGATGCCAATTCCAATGTTCACAAGTATTTATGGAACAAACCCGTTCAAAAAATAGAAGAAACCATCGAAGTAATTACGTTTGTTAGAAAGCAATATGTGGAAAATGGCATTGGTAGATTTGCTATAATTTTAAAGGATACCAATGAGTTTATAGGTTGGGCTGGGTTAAAGTACAACACTGAAATGGTGAATAACAAAGTTAATTTCTATGATATTGGGTATCGATTGGACGAAAAATTTTGGGGGAAAGGATATGCGTCTGAAGCCACATTTGCTTGGCTAAAGTACGCTTTCGAAACCATGAAAATTAAAACTATAGAAGCTGCTGCTCACTCTGAAAACGAAGCTTCAAATAGAATTCTTCAAAAAATTGGAATGCAAATGACGGAACAATATTTAGCAGATGGTGTTTCTTGGAATTGGTATGAATTGGAAAATAAGAGTTTAAAGTAGTATTATCTCTTCAAGTTTTTAGCATAAAGTTGTCTTCCTAATTCAGCCAAAAAAGGTAAACCGATTGTATCGTATTCATATTGATCATCGTTGAAAACCCCGTCTTTGTTAACTAACAGCGTTGCCGAAACCATAAACTCAACCTTGTTTTCATTGTCAACGATATAAGCACAATCAATCAAAGTTCCATAAGCATTTCCCACTTTGTTATAAATCTTTATATTAGCTGGAATATTTTCTTTGGTGTCTCCAAACATAAAAAATTTGCAGTAGCCGTCGTAAAATTCAATTGGATCATAACCCGCATTTTTGGGTAGATTTTGCATCGAAAACAATATGAATTCCCTATCTTTTTCGGTTAAATTAAACCGTTCTGATGCTGCGAAAGCTTCGGGAAAAACAATTCTTTTCAGCGTATTATGAAGCGTTTCTAGTGGATAATAATTTTTGTTCGAAAAGTCAAAAGGCTCATGTATCAAAACATCATCTTTCATGAATCCAATTCCTTTTTTGAGCTTATTAATTGTCAAAGGAATACTAGATTTGTTTGTAATTTCTGGCAAAATCACAACTGAATTGTCGTCTTTAAATAGTGTAATTGATTTTGATTTTGGCTCAGTTGCATTTGGTGCTGATAATCGATGTGATATTCTAAAAGGCGACAAACCCTTGGCTTTCATACTTTCGTTTAAATAATCGTATCCAATAAATTCAAACAAATTAGTACTGGCTTCATTATCACTGACGGCAAAAACTTTAGAAATTTCTTCCGAAAATCGAAGTTTTTCTGGTTTTCCTTCAATTAAATATGGCGTATCTTTTGAAGTATGATCAATAGTATTCAATTTTTCCAAAGCTAAAATCGCAATCGGGAATTTGACTGTACTTGCTGGATAAAAATAGTTGTTCGCGTTTAGATTATAAGTAAAGTCTTTAAAACTTACTTTGTTGTTTTTGTCACGCAGAATTTGGGTATAAATAATTTGAAGTTCGAATGCTTCCGGATTTGACATTACGGTTTTTATCTTCGAATTTTCAGAAGCCAAAGTCTGCTGCAAGATGTTTTTCTTCGTTGTCGAACATCCAAATTCCAAAAAAATTAGTGTCAGTATTATAAAAGTTTGGCAGATTTTCATCTTCAATTGGTTATATTTAAATATCAGAATTCCACTTTATTTCAGTTCTATTATTCACTTTCAAATATTCATTTGTCTGACTAAAATGCTTGTTCCCAAACCATTTTCCTTGATTTGCGCTCATTGGCGATGGATGTCCCGATTCTAAAACCAGGTGTTTGGTTCGGTCAATTCTAGCACCTTTTTTTTGTGCAAAACTTCCCCAAAGTAGGAAAACTACATTTTGCTTTTCATCCGAAATTTTCTGAATAACAGCATCGGTAAAAAGATTCCATTTCAAGTGTTTATGGCTGTTGGGTTTGTCTTTTTGAACAGAAAGAGCAGCATTTAAAAGTAAAACGCCTTGTTTTGCCAAATGCTCTAAACTGCCTGAATTGGGCAAAAAAATAGTTCCTAAATCATCATTCAATTCCCGGAAAATATTACGCAAAGAAGGTGGAATTTTAACTCCATCATTTACCGAAAAACACAAACCATTGGCTTCTCCAGTTCCGTGATATGGATCTTGACCAATGATAACCACTTTTAAATCATCAAAAGAACAATGATTGAAAGCGGCGAAAATCAATTCCTTTGGCGGAAAACAAATATTTTTTTGATATTCAGAATCTACGGCTTGCATCAAATCTTGGAAATACGGTTTTTGGATTTCTTCAGATAAATTAGTTTGCCAGGAAGGATTGAAGTTGGGTTGCATATTCAAAATTTACCTAGTTCCGTTTTTATAACAACTTCTAATTTTGGTAAATAATCTTCACAAATTTCATATACAATCTCATAATCTAGCATTTCATAATGATGAGAAATAAAATCCCGAAATCGAATAATTTTATTCCACTCCATTTCAGGTTAATTAGTTTGCAACAAATTATTTTTTCTTGAAGTATTTTTCAAATTTTCTCCAATAGCTTGAAGCCTGGTAACAATGGCATCGAGTAAGGTTTTTCCATAATCTGTAGCAATAAAATCAGTGGCAGTATGAATTTCAGAAAATCTTTTATTGCAAATGCTGATATGATCCAAAATAGTTTCTAGCGAATATTTATAAATGGCATCATACATAAATCAAATCGTTTTTGATGTTATTCAGAAACCGATCCGACAAATGAGGACCTTTTCTAACAATTTCAATTTTGGAATTTAATTTGTACTCTAAATAAGAATATAAACCCATAAGTAAGCTGTAAGATGGCTCTTTAAACTCGACAATGAAATCAATATCACTGTCTTTGTTCTCCAATCCTTTTGCATAAGAACCAAACAAAGCAATAGTAACAACACCGTAATTGTCTTTAAGAAATTGCTTGTCTGTTTGTAAAGTATTGATTATTTCATTTTTTTTCATACAGCAAATATAAAAAATAATAAATTGGCATCTTAAACTTAATAACTGTAAAACGCTTTATAGAAAAGCAAACAATCAATTTACCGAAAACTAGCACTGATATTTTCTGTTTGTTATAGATAAACTTCTTATTTATCATCATAGTGAAATCGACATTGAATTATGGTACATTTTTGATTAATTCCTTTTGTTCCATTTATCGAATAAACCAAACGATGTTCTCCAGTAATTCTCCTTGAGCAGAAACCTTTAAGTCCAAATTTTAAAGGTTCGGGTTTTCCAATTCCTTTAAACGGTTCTTGTCTAATTGATTTTATTAGTTCTTTTATTTTCTTGACAACAGCTTCATCGTTATCAAGCCAGTAATTGAAATCTTCCCAACCGTGAGCAGTAAATTCAATATTCATGCTAATCCAAATTAAATGCTACAGTTGTTCCGTCTGACATTTGTTCAATTGATTCTTGAATTCTTGTGCGATTCTTTTTAGTTGATAAAAGGTGTTCCGTTTCTAGTAAAGAATTATATTCTTGGATTGACATAATAACAACTGCTTCATTTTCTTTATTTCTAGGAACAATGATCACTTCCATTGATTTGGAAACATAGTCGAAGTATTCTTTCATTCCTTTTCTTAACGTAGAAATTGTTATTGCTTTCATGAGATATAATATTTTTGTAAATGTACTACAAAATGTACATTATGTTGTACAATTCATCTGCGATTATTTTTAGCTATTTTTCGTTTTCTTGCCTTTAATGTTCTAGTCTTGTTGCTGATTTGGGACTAAATAAAAGTCCTTTTTCAGATTCGCCCAGCTATCTCAAATAAAAAACAACTTTTCAGTAAGCCAATTGCTCAAATCAGTTTTAGTAGCTATTGACAGTAGTTTTTTTATAGTTTTCTGGAAGTTTTTAGCCTAATTTGGGTTATAGTTATTGAAAAAATTGAATTCATCAACAATAGGGTGATTTCCAGTTTCCTTTTTTCTATGTTCAAGTTGATATCTCATATAGTCCTTATAGTCTGAAATTTTACTCCACGGTTTTGGTGTTTTTTCATTAAACATCCCTTTTTGAACATAACTGTCAATAGGAATATGAAAATATTTTGCATTGAGTTCAACGTTATTTATTCTTTCATTGCCAAATAATAACCAATATTTCAGAGTCATATTGACCCATTTTTGAGATTGTCCGTATGAAAGCTCAGTCCAAGTCTGCATTAATTCTTCACACCAAATTCTATGTTGTTCATCAAATTCTTCTTGATTAAGAAATTGTTTTTGCAATCCAACTTTTAAATTTATAAATAGATAATTTTCAGCACTTTGTTTTAGAAATAATCTGTTATTATCTATAATTTTTAAAGTTCTATTAAAATCCAAATACGCTCGTTTTATTCCACCAAGTTCAAATCCATTAGTTATCTTGAAATAAAGTTTGATAAAAAAATCTTGTTTTTCTCTTTCCGTTAGTAATGAATTCATTTTTGATAAATTAAGAATATTAAATGTTCTTTGATTCAGATGTAAAATTGCCACTAATTCGTTCATAAATCCAACAAAACCCAACTTATCTACCCAAATTTGGACAAATAAGCCCGACAAACATCAGACTTAATTCCTCAAATGTATAGAAAAAATTTAAAAATCTAATTCCTATGCTGTTATTCCTTTTCAAATCTAGTCCTCAATTGTTTATAATGCTGTCTTTATTTGTGAAAATGTGGTTTGCAATAATTTTAAGTAAAATTTTTACTTATGTCGATTTAAACATTAATATCAAGATTCTTTTCGATTTTTTTTTACCAATTTTGTTTACGAACCAAACAAAACGATTGCTTCAACTCCCAAATTATCCTTCAAAAATGGTTTGTCCGTTTTTAATATGCTTTGTATTTCATCGTTTTTCATGCGAGAAATTCCAAAAATAAATAATATGCAAAGGAAACTTCGTAACTTTGAGCCTGAGACAATAGACTTCCGACATAAAAATGATATCCATTACCGAAAAAACACTCCAAGATTTACAATTCCCAACCGTTCTCGAGACCCTTTCAGCCATTTGTAATACAGATATTGGCAAACAAAAAGCACTAGAAATCAAACCTTTTCAAGACAAGGAAACCCTGATGAATGCCTTGATGCAAACCTCGGAATATGTTTCTTCTTTCCAGAACAACAACGCGATTCCCAATCACGGTTTTGATGCTATAACTTATGAAATCAAGTTTCTGGCTATAGAAGATAGTTTTCTCGAAGTAGGCGGTTTCCGGAAAATTGCTAGCATTTCAGATACTACCAATTTTATGTTGAATTATTTCAAGAAATTTGAGGATTATTATCCCTATTTAAATAGGAAAGCTTCCGAAATCCAAATTACCAAAGAAATTAGCAGTTTGATTGATGTGGTGGTTGATAAATATGGAGAAATTAAAGATAATGCTTCTCCTGATTTATTAAACATTCGTCGGGATATGAATCTCGTTCGAGGCAAAGTCAATCAGAGTTTTGGTGTGGCTTTGACACAATATAATTCATTAGGTTATTTGGATGATATTAAGGAAAGTTTTGTGCAAAATCGTAGGGTTTTAGCGGTTTTAGCCATGTATCGACGTAAAGTGAAAGGTTCTATTTTAGGCAGTTCCAAGACTGGAAGCATCGCTTACATTGAGCCAGAAACTACCTTAAAATATTCCCGTGAATTGAGCAATTTAGAATACGAAGAAAAAGAGGAAATAAACCGAATACTGAAACAATTATCGAATCAGATTCGTCCGTTTTTGCCCTTGCTTATTCAGTATCAAGATTTCTTGAGCGATATCGATGTGATTGCAGCAAAAGCTAAATATGCCAACAAAATCAATGGAATTTTGCCCACAATTACGGACAACAGAAGATTGTTTTTTAGAGATGCCTTTCATCCAATTTTGTATTTGAACAACAAACAAAAAAACGAAATTACGCATCCGCAAACTTTCGAATTGAATCAAGAAAAAAGGATTATCGTGATTTCTGGACCCAATGCAGGCGGAAAAACCATCTCGTTAAAAACCGTTGGATTACTCCAATTGATGTTACAATCTGGCATGCTAATCCCTGTTCACGAACGTAGTGAAACCTTTTTATTTGATAGAATACTAACAGATATTGGCGACAATCAATCTATTGAAAATCATTTGAGTACTTACAGTTACCGACTGAAAAACATGAACTACTTCTTGAAGAAATGCAACAAGAAAACCATGTTTCTAATTGATGAATTTGGTACAGGTTCCGATCCAGAATTGGGTGGTGCTTTGGCTGAAATTTTCTTAGAAGAATTTTACCATCGGGAAGCTTTTGGCATTATTACCACACATTATTCCAACCTAAAAATTTTGGCTAATGAATTGCCTTTTGCCATAAACGCCAATATGTTGTTTGACGAAAAAACTTTGGAACCAATGTATAAATTGGTTTTAGGCCAAGCCGGAAGTTCGTTTACTTTTGAAGTAGCTTTGAAAAACGGAATACCTTTTAGCTTAATCAATCGAGCAAAAAAGAAAATTGAAGTCGGAAAAGTGCGATTTGATAAAACCATTGCCACGCTTCAAAAAGAACGATCGAAATTAGAAAAAACCTCGCAAACCCTTAAGGAAGAAGAAACAAAAGCGCGTGAAGAAGGCAAGAAAATGGAAAATATCAATGTGAAAATCAAACAAAAACTGGAAAGTTATCAGGAATTGTTTGACAGTAACCAGAAGACGATTTACATTGGACAAAAAATTGAATCAATCGCGCAGCACTATTTCAATAATAAAAATAAGAAAGAACTCATTGGCGAATTTTTGAAAATCATCGAAATTGAAAATTCAAAAAGAATAAAAGCCACTCCAAAAGAAGCTAAGGCAATTTTAGAAAAGAAAAAGGAGGTTATCAAAGAAATTGAAGTTAAAGTCGAAGAAATTAGGACAGAAAAAAAAGAAAAGAAATTAAAACCTGTTATCGAAAAACCAAAACCCATCCTTAAAGTAGGGGATAGGGTGAGAATGTTTGACGGAAAAGCCGTGGGAAGTATTCATAACATTGAAAAAAATAAAGCCACCGTAAATTATGGAATGTTTACTTCTAAAGTGAGTTTAGACCTTTTGGAATTGGTTGAAGCTGTGAAGAATTAGTGATCAGTTTGGGACATTTCTTTGTCAAAGTTCAAAATTTTGACAAAGATTTTACAAATCCTATAAAAATACACATCCTGACATCCAACAAAAAAATATTCCTCTTTGCTATTGATAAATTATTTTCTAAACCTGTTGGGTGCAATTATTAAAAACGTCAGTTCGAGTGTTTTTTGTGTAGTAAAACGGAACAAAAAATGTATCGAGAACCGTTTTTAATGAAATTCTTCTTGTTCTCGATACGATTTTCTATCGAAAATCACTCGAACTGACGAAAAATTATCATCAAAAACTAATTACACCCAACGGGTTA
>CAMCTL010000009.1 GCA_945878515.1 Flavobacterium psychrophilum
AAAGCCGAAGGAATGCAAGCCGGAGTTGCCTTAAATCCACATACTAATGTTGATTTACTGGAAGATGTAATTAATGACATCGATATGGTCTGCATTATGAGTGTGAATCCTGGTTTTGGCGGACAATCGTTTATTGAAAACACTTATGCTAAGGTTGAAAAACTAAAAGCATTGATTGCTAGAAAAGGCGCAAATACAATTATAGAAATTGATGGTGGCGTTACCAATAAAAATGCAAAACAATTAGTAGAAGCTGGTGCCGATGTTTTAGTAGCAGGAAGTTTTGTTTTTAAAGCAGTAAACCCAACAGAAACTATTGCTGATTTGAAGAAACTGACTTGTTTTTAAGAATTTGAAAAATAGCTTAACAAAAAAATCCAAAGATAAATTCTTTGGATTTTTTTTGTGACCCCGGCAGGGTTCGAACCTGCAACCTTCAGAGCCGAAATCTGAAATTCTATCCAGTTGAACTACGGAGCCTTTTTATTGTAGATTTATGATTGTAGAGTTCAGATTTAATCTACAATCTGAACTCTACAATCTAAAATTATATTAAGTCAATAATTTTTTAACGATTGTCGAAATGGTTTTCCCTTCGGCAGTTCCGCCCAATTGTGCTGAGGCGATTCCCATTACTTTCCCCATAGACGCAATTCCTGACGCTCCAGTTTCTGCAATGATTTTTGCAACAATAGCTTCAACTTCGGCTTCGCTTAATTGTGCGGGTAAGAACTTTTCGATTACTGCGATTTGAGCCAATTCAGGTTCAGCAAGATCCATTCGATTTTGATCTGTAAAAATTTTAGCGCTGTCTTTTCGTGTTTTTACTAATTTTTGAAGTAGTTTTATTTCGTCAGCTTCAGAAATTTCTTCTTTTGAACCAGATGCGGTTTGAGCCAAAAGAATTTCAGATTTAATTGCTCTTAATGCTTCTAGCGCAATGGTATCCTTCGCTCTCATGGCAGTTTTAATTTCCTCCATGATTTGGGTTGATAAACTCATCTTTATATTTTATATTTAGATTTCAGATTTTTTTTAAACAAAATTGTCTTTAAAAAAGTGTTTGCAAATTTATAGTATTTTAATCGAATTAACAACTGATTCTATAGGTGTTCATTGATAGATTGACAAAAAAATAACCCGAAAATCAATTGAATTTTCGGGTTATAGAACTTTTTTCTAAATTAGTTAGTCCACATTATCGTGCAAGTAAGAATTGTTTGATCTCAATTGTAGGTCGTTATTACTGTCAGTTCCTACTGAAATTCTAGAATTACTACCATTCATTTGTCCATTTAAGAGTTCTATGTTTTGTCTTTTATAAGCAGGTACTCTTTCCAATTCGTCAACTGGTGATAGCGCATCCTTAAATTTATAATTAAATTCTTTAAGTTTTCTTTTTCTTTCATCGGTTCTCAACTTCATTGTTTCTTGAATTGTCATATCCATTGGCGAAACATTTGCGAAAGTAGCACTTGTGTTTTCAACAATTTCTATCTTCTTCATAACAATGTTTAACTCTTCCGGAATTACTTCCTCAACTACTTTCGCAGTTGGTTTTGAGTCTAATAATGCGTTTTCTACTTCGGTATATTCTTCTAGTGAATATCGTATGATTCCATTTTCTGTCAATTCAGTTACAGGAACAAATTGTACAGCTTCGTTTACTTTAATATCTTTTATCTCATTGCTTAGTTCAAATAAAGTCCTAGTTTCTTCTTTTTTTGAAGGTTCAGCCTTAAATAATGGCAAGTCGAAGGATAAAGTACCTTGTTCTTCTTTATGGTATATTTTTGGCGCAACAACCTCTATTTGTTTCACTTCTGCTGCCGAAATAACGAAATCCAATTCTTTTATTGGCGAAATAATTTCGAAAGTCACATCTAAATTTCTAATAAACTCATTCATCATTATGAGTTCATCATTTTTAAGCAAGACTTTTTGAGTTTCTTCTTCAACTTGTTTTTCTTCTTCTAGTAATTCAAAAACAATTCTGTCTTCATTTTTTGAAGGTGTTTCTATTTCATGGTTGAATGAAGTAACTGATTTTTTTGTTAAATCGTACTCGTTTTTTTGTTCATCACCAAGTGTGTGAATAATTTTTGGTGGTTCAACATTTACAATCTCACGTTGTTGTTCGATATCAAAACCTGTAGCAATAATGGTAACAGAAATTGAGTCTCCAAGCGATTCATCTTCGCCAACACCCATAATAATATTGGCATTATGACCCGCTTCATTTTGGATATATTCGTTGATTTCGCTTATTTCATCAATTGTAATTTCGTCAGCACCAGAAACGATGAGCAACAATACGTTTTTGGCTCCTGTAATTTTATTGTCATTTAAAAGCGGTGAATCTAAAGCCGCAATAATTCCTTCTTTGGCTCTATTTACACCATTTGAAACTGCCGATCCCATAATCGCAGTTCCACTATTGGCCAACACTGTTTTGGCATCTTTTAAATCAATATTTTGAGTGTAATGATGCGTTATTACTTCGGCGATACCTCTTGAGGCGGTTGCCAAAACTTCATCAGCTTTCGAATAGCCAGCTTTGTAACCTAAATTTCCGTATACTTCTCGCAACTTATTGTTGTTGATAACAATTAAGGAATCAACTTGTTTGCGCAGTTTGCTGATGCCTAATTGAGCTTGCTCCATACGAACTTTCCCTTCATATTGAAAAGGTAAAGTTACAATTCCTACGGTTAAGATATCTCTCTCTTTTGCCAATTGAGCAATAACTGGTGCAGCACCTGTTCCTGTTCCGCCGCCCATTCCAGCTGTGATAAAAACCATTTTCGTATTTCTATCGAGCATTTTTTCTATTTCGGCAATACTTTCTATGGCTGACTGATGTCCTACATCTGGATTTGCGCCTGCACCAAGTCCTTCGGTTAGGTTTACGCCTAGCTGAATTTTGTTTGGCACCGAACTGTTTTCCAAAGCTTGAGAATCAGTGTTGCAAATGATAAAATCAACGCCTTTTATTCCTTGTTTGAACATGTGGTTTATGGCATTGCTTCCGCCGCCGCCAACACCTATAACTTTAATAACGTTTGATTGGTTTTTTGGCAAATCAAATGAAATGCTGCCAAATTCTGAGTTGCTCATCTTTTTATGGGTTTTATTATTTTATTATTTATTTTTCTTTACTCTGCGTTGTCTAGGAATTCTTTTATTTTCCCGAGGTAACCACTCAGGTCAAAAAAGTTTCTTCGGCTTGAAGTATTTATTATGGGCGTTTTTGTTTCTGGTATGTCTTCTTTAATAATTTCCTCTTCTATTATATCTAGTTTTGGTGGTCTTACAACTTTTGCTTCTGTTATATTTTCTAACCTAACGGCACTTTGTGTTTTGTTTTCAATGCTGTTCATCACTAATCCAACAACAGTTGCATATAAGGGACAAGATATTTCTTCGTCGGAATTTCCAGCCAAATGTTCGTTTGGATACCCAATTCTAGTATCCATTCCTGTAATGTATTCCACTAATTGTTTGATGTGTTTCAATTGCGAACCTCCACCAGTTAATACAATTCCTGCAATCAGTTTTTTACGAGGATCATCGTGTCCATATTCTTTGATTTCATTGAAAACTTGTTCAATAATTTCTACTACTCGAGCGTGGATTATTTTAGACAAATTCTTTAGCGAAATTTCTTTTGGTTCCCTTCCTCTTAATCCTGGAATAGAAACAATTTCGTTGTCTTTATTCTCTCCAGGCCAAGCTGATCCAAATTTTACTTTCAGTAATTCGGCTTGCTTTTCTATTATGGAACAACCTTCTTTTATATCGTCCGTAATTACATTTCCACCAAAAGGGATTACGGCTGTATGGCGAATAATTCCGTCTTTAAAAATAGCTAAATCTGTTGTTCCACCACCAATGTCGATTAGTGCGACACCTGCTTCTTTTTCTTCTTGACTTAATACTGCATTTGCCGAAGCAAGCGGTTCTAAAGTTAAGCCAGAAAGTTCAATGTTGGCACTTTGTACACATCTTGCAACATTTCTGATTGACGATGCTTGTCCCACTACAACGTGAAAACTAGATTCCAATCGACCACCATACATTCCGATTGGTTCTTTGATGTCCGATTGTCCGTCAATTTTGTATTCTTGTGGCAAAACGTGTATGATTTCTTCGCCTGGTAACATCGCCAGTTTACTAACTTGATCGATCAAAAGTTGAATGTCATTCCCCGAAATTACTTCGTCAGAATTATTTCTAATAATGTAATCGCTGTGCTGAATACTGCGAATGTGCTGTCCTGCAATTCCAACCACTACATTATTAATTTTGTATCCTGATTTGGTTTCGGCCTCAAGAACAGCTTGCTGAATGGATTGAATGGTTTGCGTAATATTGTTTACAACACCTCTTGCAACACCCAAACTTTTGGATTTTCCAACACCTAAAATCTCTAGCTTTCCGTATTCGTTTTTTTTGCCAATCATTGCGACAATTTTTGTTGTCCCAATATCTAAGCCTACTGCAATATTCTCTTTTTCCATTTTTTATTTTTTAGTACAAACCACTTGCTGTGCAAATCTCAGGTCGATTGTTTTATATTTATTTAGCGAACTATCCAAAACTGCTTTTTGAAAAAATACTTTATAATTGTTGAATTTGGCATTCATTCTTAGTGTTCCACCAAAATCTATTTGATAATTGTAATTTCTGTTGCGCATTTGCAAGCTTCCATTTGGCATAATTTGAACAGCAATGATGTTTTTTTTCAAAAACTCATCGTTGTATATTATTCGAAATAATTCGGCTAATTTCTCGCTGTTTTTTGTATTTATAAATCCTGAAACAAGTGGAACTCTAGCGGTAAAATTTGCTGACAACGGCATTCTATTTCCTTGATAATCAATGTAAAAAGAACTATTTTCATCAAAAATTCTAGCTATTGGAGTTTTTTGTTTTACTATTGCTTTTAATACCCCGTCAATGCTAACAAACACGTCCGAATTTTCAATCATTTCGTGAGCGTTTATCCTTTTTTCCAATTTGTTCAAATCTACTTTATCTTTAGCGATACTTTTTGCGTCTGGATTATTTTCTATTAACAATTTATTAACCGTTTCTTGACTTATATACGGTGCGTCATCTCCTACAAATACAACCGCTGATTTTGTCAATTTTCGATTATTGTTCCTCTCCGAAGTAAAGGAATACAGGAAAATGACCAATGAAAATATCAGTATCAATCGAATATTTGACCAATTAAAGTGTCTCATTTAACGCCGTTTTAATTGTTGTTACCATTTCTCCGATATCTCCTGCACCGATCGTTACAATTACCGTTGCATCGCTTTGCAAAACAGTTTGAATTAAATCCTGTTTTGCAACTAATTTCTTATTTGAATTTTCTATTTTATCCAATAACCAATTCGAAGTAATGCCTTCCATTGGTAATTCTCTTGCGGGATAAATATCTAATAAGATTATCTCATCAAAAGCCCCTAAACTTTTTGCAAAATCATCCGCAAAATCTTTTGTTCGGCTGAACAAATGGGGTTGAAAAATGGCCAAAACTTTTTGGGTTGGATACAATTCTCTAACCGCTTGATGGACTGCATTTATTTCGGTTGGATGATGCGCATAATCATCAATGTAAACTAATTTTTCGTTCTTTATTTGATAAGAAAATCGCCTTCTTATTCCATTAAATGAAGCCAAAGCACTCACAATATTTTCAGTTGAAACACCATAAGTTTTTGCCATTGCTAATGCCATCAAGGCATTCATCAAATTGTGTTTTCCAGGCAAACCAAAAGCTATATTTTCTAAAGTTTCGGTTGGCGTTTTGACGTCAAAAATGTATTGACTATTGTTGATTCTAATGTTGAAAGCGCTGAAAAGCCCCCTAACCCCCAAAGGGGGAATTGCAGTACTTAAAATTTCAGTTTGAATTCCTTCTAAATCCAATCCTTTTGGAATAAAAATTTTAGTCTTATCAGAAATTTTATTAGCAAATTCTCTGAAAGATTCTTCTATTGATGCTACATCGCCATATATATCTAGATGATCTGCATCCATCGAGGTTACGCAGGCAATGTCTGGATGCAAATGCAAGAATGAACGGTCAAATTCGTCAGCCTCAACAACGGTAATTGTTTTGCCATTTCCAATTAAATTTGAATTGTAATTTTCTACGATTCCGCCAATAAAGGCCGTAACATCTGCGCCACTTTCGTATAAAATATGTCCCAAGATACTTGAAGTAGTCGTTTTTCCATGTGTTCCGGCTACCGCAAAACAAAAAGTATCTTTGGTGATGATGCCTAAAACTTCGGATCTTTTCTTTAACTCATAATCACGTTCCAAGAAATAATTCCACTGCGAATGTGTTTTTGGAACCGCTGGAGTTATAATTACTAAGGTGTTTTCTACATAATAGTCTTTTGGAATTAAATCAATCTTATCTTCAAAATGAATGGCAATCCCTAGTTGATTAAGCTCTTTTGTGAGCTCAGTTTCAGTTTTATCATAGCCGGCCACATTTTTTCCTATGGCTTTAAAATACCTTGCTAAGGCACTCATTCCGATGCCTCCGATCCCTATAAAGTAGACGTTTTGTATTTGATTTAGATTCATTTTATCAATTAAAAATTATGAATTAAAAATTAAAATTTTTTGTGTTGTTAAATTATATATCCCCCAAATCATATATGTAATTTCTAAGGCGGTTCCAATTGACAATGCAGCTGATGGAATTCCATCAATTAGGATACTGATTATTCTACCAAAAGCCAGCCCGCCCATAAAAATACTACTTATTAATGTTGCATTTCGCCAATGTTCTGGTATAAAAATTCCAATTAACCAGTATATTGCCAAACCGATATACAATCCCATTATTGCTCTAAAAACATTATTCAAATCAACACTTTCTACTTGAAAGTCAAAGAAAAATGGCAAAACTTTATTTGGACTAATTCCGTAAAATAATCCAACTCCGATTACCGTTAAGGAAGTTAAGCACAAATGCATATTTTTAACTTTGAATATACTGATTTTCATTTTTTTTTTCGTAATTTTTATTTTTCAATTAATTTCACGATTTCATCCACAATTTGTTTTGTAGCGTTTGGCAAAGCCAATAGTTTGATATTTTTGCTCAATTGCTGTTGTTTTCCAAGGTCTTTTAGTAATGCTTCAAAAACAATGTTAAACTGTGTATCCAACTCTGATTCTTTAAGCATCAAAGCCCCTTTTTTATCAACAATTGATTTTGCATTTTTGGTTTGATGATCTTCGGCCACGTTTGGTGACGGTATGAAAATTACTGGTTTCCCAACAATGCACAATTCAGAAACTGATGATGCTCCAGCTCTAGAAATCACAATATCGGCAGCAGCGTACACCAAATCCATTCTGTCTATAAATGCCAGTACAGTTATGAGTTGTGCGTTAGGAGTTATTAGTTTATCAGAATTGTATTTTTTATATTCTTCAAAATACAGTTTTCCGCATTGCCAGATTATTTGCACATCTAGTGCTTTCAAATTATCCAATTCTTTTTCAATTAATTGGTTCAATCGTCTTGCGCCGAGGCTTCCGCCAAGAATCAATAAGGTTTTTTTATTGTTGTCTAAATTGAAATATTGAATTGCTTCTGCTTTTTTACTTTCGATGTCAATTAAATCCTGACGAACTGGATTTCCCGTCAAAATCATTTTTTCTTTTGGGAAAAAGCGCTCTAAATTTTCATAAGCTACACAAATTGTATTGGCTTTCTTGCTTAATATTTTATTGGTTATTCCTGGATACGAATTTTGTTCTTGAATTAGGGTTGGAATATTCAGCATATTTGCCATTTGCAAAAGCGGTCCAGAGGCAAATCCGCCTGTGCCAATAACTACATTGGGTTTGAATTTATTGATTATTTTTCTAGATTTCCATAAACTACTGATTACTTTGAAAGGAAACATTGCGTTTTGCAAGGTCAGTTTTCGTTGTAAACCTGCAATCCAAAGTCCTTCTATTTTGTAACCAGCTTGAGGAACTTTTTGCATTTCCATTTTATCTTTAGCACCAACAAAAAGGAATTCGGCATCTGGGAAACGAGATTTTAGTTCATTCGCAATAGCAACTGCTGGATATATATGTCCACCAGTTCCGCCACCACTTAATATGAATTTTAATTTTTTCATTTTCCTAAAATATTTTTTTTAGCCAGACAAATTGTTATTTATTTATAACAGCATTCATTGGATTTTTAGTATTGTCTTCGATTGAATAGTTTTCATCGTCTGCTATCTCGACTTCATTTTCTTCCTCTAATTGCTTGTCGATTAGTTTTTGCAAAGCCGCTTCTCTTCTGGCTTTATCGCTTAATTCTTGGGCAATTTCTTCTTCTTTTTTGGTTACATTTATGATAATTCCTAGAGCGATACAAGTCATCCAAATAGAACTTCCACCACTACTAATTAAAGGTAAAGTTTGTCCCGTAACGGGTAATAATTCTACCGCGACAGCCATATTAATCATGGCTTGAAAGATCATTGGAAACCCTAACCCAACCACTAAAAGTTGGCCAAACAGCGAGTTGGCTTTATGAGCTGCGATGACGAATCTAAAAAACAGTAAAATATAAAGTAGTAATATTCCAAGACCACCAATTAATCCCCATTCTTCGACAATTATTGCAAAAATGAAATCGGAAGAAGACTGCGGTAAAAAATGTTTTTGCACACTTTTACCAGGGCCAAGTCCGTAAATTCCGCCAGACGCAATCGCAATTTTTGCTTTTTCTATTTGATAATCATCTTCGCCAGGTTTATCAGTACTAAAGTTTTTAATTCTATTTTCCCAAGTATTGACTCTGCTAAACAAATTCGAATCTGGAAATACTTTTGACATTCCGTAAAAAAGGAGTAAGATTCCTATTCCCGTTGCGATGATTAAACCTAGATATTTTAAAGGATATTTTCCAACAAATGTTAACATTAATACCATAGAAAAGATTAATGCTGTGGTCGAAAAATTGGCTGGTAGGATTAAAGCCAAAGTAAAAAAAACAGGAAGCCAAAGTTTGATAATAGAAGTTTGAAATGAAACAGGTTCATCATTTTTCTTTGATAAATATCGAGCTACAAAAATAAGCAGAACAAGAGACGCCAATGTTGAGGTTTGAAATGATATTCCAATAAATGGCAATTGTATCCAGCGGCTTGCATTTGCTCCAGCGATGACAGTTCCTTTTACTAAAGTGTAGCCTAATAATCCCCAAACAATTGGCAACGCAATTTTAGAAAGTCCTCTGTAATAGTGAAAAGGTACTTTATGAACCAAAAAAATAATGAATAAACCAATAAAAATATGAGCCAAATGTTTTAATAAATAACTAATGGTATTTCCCGTTCCTTGACCAATATAAGCCAAATTACTGCTCGCACTAAAAACAGGCATAAACGAAAATAAAGCCAATAGGGCCACGAATGCCCATATTACTCTGTCTCCTTTTAAGTTGTTTATTAGTTCTTTCATTTTTTAATTTTAGAGTTCAGATTTTAGATTTTAGATTCCTGTGATGATGAATTTTAGAGTTTGGATTCTTGTGGGTTTATGATTTATTGTCTTTGTTAATTCTATCATTAACTGTTTTTAAAGAACTAACAAATATGGCGGTTAATTCATTTCCTTCTTTCCAAACTATTTCTAAATCTGCGTTACTCATCCATTGTTTAGCAATAATTATTTCTATCCAAAACAAAGTTTCATCGGCTTCCTCCAATACGATATTCATTTTAGAAACAAACTCTTTGTCACTTCTTGCTCTACAAACTGCTCTGTAATTGGCGCCAACAGACGTCCCGCTTTTAACGATTTGATTTGCTACAACTCTAATAGAAATTGAATTTGGTAATCGTTCAACCAAATCAATGACCATTAAAGAAAAATTCTTTGTTCTTAATTTTAGTTCATTAGTTGTCATATAAGAATTTAATTATCTCGGGTTTAATCTAAAATCTGCAATCTAAAATCTAAAATTACAAATGCTTCACCGCTTGCTTAAATTGATTTCCTCTATCTTCATAATTCTCGAATAAATCGAAACTTGCGCAAGCAGGAGATAACAAAACTGTATCGCCTTTTGCAGATAGTCTTTGCGCCATTTTTACAGCATCTTCCATACTATTAACTTCAATCATTATATCGACTACATCGCCAAAAACATTGATAATTTTTTTGTTGTCAACGCCCAGACAAATGATAGCTTTCACTTTTTCACGAACTAGTGACATCAATTCATTGTAATCATTGCCTTTGTCAACGCCACCTACAATCCAAACTGTCGGTGCATTCATGCTATCCAATGCAAAAAAGGTTGCATTTACATTTGTAGCTTTAGAATCGTTAATGTATTGCACATTTTGAATTTTCAAGACTTTTTCTAAGCGGTGTTCTACTCCTTGAAAATTGGATAGACTTTCTCTTATTGTTTTGTTTCGGATGCTCATCAATTTTGCTACAAAAGTTGCCGCCATTGCATTTTTCATATTATGCTTTCCTTCTAGTGCCATGGTTTCTGTTTCCATTGTGAATTCTCCTTCGTTGATCATGTTTATATTCATTTTGTTTTCTTGTATAAAGGCTCCCATTTCTAATGTTTTTGTTAGCGAAAATGGAATTAATTGTGCTTTTGTTTTATTTTTTTTCAACCATGCTCCGATTGCCTCGTCGTCGGCATCATAAATGAGGAAATCTTCCTCGGTTTGGTTCATCGTGATTCTAAATTTTGATGCTATGTAATTTTCATATTTGTAATCATATCGGTCTAGATGATCAGGACTTATATTGGTAATTATTGCAATATGTGGTTTGTAATTTATGATTCCGTCCAACTGAAAACTACTTAATTCTAGAACGTAACTGTCGTATTTATCTTCGGCAACTTGCTCTGCAAAACTTTTTCCGATGTTGCCTCCCAAACCCACATTCAATCCCGCTGATTTTAGCAAATGATACGTCAACATTGTCGTTGTTGTCTTTCCATTGCTTCCTGTAATCCCTATTGTAATTGCTTTGGTAAAAGCTGACGCAAATTCAATTTCTGAAATTACTGGAATTACCTTTTCTACTAATTTTATTACGATTGGTGATTTTTTTTCAGGAATTCCTGGGCTTTTCATCACAACATCGGCATTTAAAACAAGTTCTTCTGTATGCTTTTCTTCTTCCCAAGCAATGCCATTATTGATAAGAACTTTTTTGTATTTTTCTTTTATTTTTCCATAATCGGACACAAAAACATCATATCCTTTTTTCTTTCCAAGAATTGCTGTTCCAACACCGCTTTCGCCACCACCAAGAATTACTAATCTTTTCATTTAATTAAAAATTGAGAATTAAAAATTAAAAATTTTGAATAGTCTCTAACTGAATTTGAGTATTCCTAAATTCTCGTTTTCAATTTTTAATTCGTCATTTTTAATTTTCAATTGAATTTTACATTTTCCCTTTAAGGGTAATTATAATTTTTGCTAATATTTTACAGATTTCTTCCGCCTCGATGCCAATACTTTCAAATTCTGTTGCAGAAATGTAATCCGTTGCTTTTAATAGCTTTAACCAGTAAATAGTTTCTCTTGCTTCTTTGTATGAAATTTCTAGTTTAAATAAAAACTCTTTATCCGAGCGCCCTCCGATAGATTCTTCAATATTTGCTCCGATTGATGTTCCACTCCTTAAAATTTGCTTACTTAAAATGAATTCCTTTTTTTTAGTTGTTAAATGCTTGTATAAATTAATTATCCTAACTGCAAACTGGAATGATTTTTCTTGAATAATGTTTTCTTTCATTTTGATGATTTTTAATTTTTAACTCTTAATTTTTAATTGTTTAGCGAAGTTTTAATGTAACTATCGAAAGGATTGCCAACAAAATAGCAACAATCCAAAAACGAGTTACAATTTTACTCTCGTGATATCCTTTCTTTTGATAATGATGGTGCAAGGGAGCCATTAGAAATATTCTTTTGCCTTCGCCAAAGCGTTTTTTTGTATATTTGAAATAGCTAACTTGCAGTATTACTGAAAAATTTTCGGCAAAGAATATTCCGCAAAACAAAACTATTAGTAGTTCTTTTCTAACAGCGATGGCAAGAACGGCTATGATTCCGCCAATTGTCAAACTTCCTGTATCTCCCATAAACACAGAGGCAGGATAGGAGTTATACCATAGAAAACCGATTAATGACCCTACAAATGCTGCGATGAATACTGTCATTTCACCAGAATAAGGAATATACATTATGTTCAAATAATTCGAAAAAATAATATTTCCTGAAACAAAAGTGAAAATCCCTAAGGCTAACACTGAAACTGCCGAGGTTCCAGCTGCCAAACCGTCGATTCCGTCTGTTAGATTAGCGCCGTTTGAAACCGCTGTTATAATAAAAATAACAACAGGTATAAAAATCAACCAAGCCCAATTTTCATAGCCTTCGCCCATCCAAGATAAGGCCTCGGCGTAATCAAATTGATTGTTTTTTACAAATGGAATTGTTGTTGCAGTCGATTTTTCATAAACGGGTGCTTGTTTAATTTCGTTTACAGATACTTCTTTTATAATATTGCTTGTTGCGGTTTCAGTTCTGATGGTAACATCGGCATTAAAATAGAGTACCGAACCCACAATTAGACCCAAGCCAACTTGTCCAAAAACTTTAAATATTCCTTTTAATCCCTGTTTATCCTTTTTGAACACTTTGATATAATCATCAATGAAACCGATAACTCCCATCCATAATGTACTTACAATCAATAATAAAATATAGATGTTTTGAAGTTTTGCAAGTAGAAATACAGGTATTAATGTAGCGAAAATAATAATCAAACCTCCCATTGTTGGAGTTCCAGCCTTTTCTTTTTGACCTGCTAATCCAAGTTCACGAACAGACTCGCCAACTTGTTGTTTTTGCAAAAAACTAATTACTCTTTTTCCGTAAATGGTGGATAAAAGCAACGAAATAATAAAGGCTAGTGCTGATCTAAAAGTAATATATTGAAAAACTCCAGTCCCAGGAATATCCATTGTTTTGTTTAAATATTCAAATAAGTAGTATAGCATATTAAAGATTTTAGATTTCAGATTTCAGATTTTAGATTTATGTTGAAAATAAAATTCAGAATCGTAAATCAGTTATTTGTTTAATTGGTCTAACAGTTCTTTTACAATTTTCATATCGTCAAAATCATGACGAACGCCATGAATCTCTTGATAGGTTTCATGCCCTTTTCCTGCAATTAGAATAATATCGTTGGGCTGAGCGAGTTGACAAGCGGTTTTGATGGCTTGCATTCTATCAGTTATTGATAATGATTTTTTGAAATTTTGAGGCGCAACGCCTTTTTCCATTTCGTTGATAATAATCTCGGGTTCTTCATTTCTTGGATTGTCTGATGTAAAGATTGTTTTGTCACTTAATTCAGTTGCAATTCCTGCCATAATTGGACGTTTTGCTTTGTCTCTATTGCCACCACATCCCACGATTGTTATCAACTGTTCGTTTTTGGTTCTAATGTCATTAATGGTTTTCAGCACATTTTCCAAAGCGTCTGGCGTATGTGCGTAATCAACAATCGCAGTTATATTTGAGTTAGATACTATAAATTGAAAACGACCTGAAACACTTTCTAAGTCTGATAATAGGCGAAGCACTTCTAGACTTTCCATTCCTAATTCGATTGCCGTTCCGTAAATGGCTAACAAATTGTAAGCGTTAAAAGTTCCAATTAGTTTTACCCAAACTTCATTACCGTTAATTTTTAGTAACAAGCCAGATAATTGGTTTTCTAGGATTTGGGCTTTATAATCAGAGTATGATTTTAGAGCATAAGTCAATTTTTTTGCGGTCGTGTTTTGCAACATTACTTGACCATTTTTATCGTCTATGTTCGTTAGTACAAAAGCCGTTTTAGGTAAATTATCGAAGAATGATTTTTTCACATCTCGGTAATCTGCAAAAGTGGGATGGTAATCCAAATGATCGTGAGACAAATTGGTGAAAATTCCGCCAACAAAATGCAAAGCCTCAGTTCGTTTTTGATGAATCCCATGAGAACTCACTTCCATAAAACAATATGCAACGCCAGCCTCAACCATTTCTCTTAAATAATGATTTATGGTAATTGAATCTGGTGTGGTGTGTGTGGCTTTATATTCTATATCATCAACTAGTATTTTTACTGTAGACAATAGTCCCACTTTAAATCCTGCTTTTTTAAATAATTGGTACAACAAAGATGCAATGGTTGTTTTGCCGTTTGTTCCAGTTATACCAACTAATTTTAATTTTTCAGAAGGATTTCCGAAATAATTGGCAGCCATAAAAGCTAAGGCTTTATTGGTGTCTTTTACTTGAATATAGCTAATTCCAGGTGCTAAAATTTCCGGTAAAGTATCGCAAACAATAGCAATAGCTCCCAAGTTGATGGCAGTTTCTATAAAATCATGACCGTTTGAAATTGTACCTCTAATAGCTACAAAAACATCATTGACTCTAATTTTTCTAGAATCAAATTCTATTTTATCTATAGCAATATCTGTCAAACCTTTTACGGCTTCGATGGCTACTTTGTATAGTATTTCTTTTAAGAAAATCACGATAATTCTAAGGTTATGGTTGCACTTTTATTTATTCTTTCTCCTGCTTGAATCGATTGTTTTTTTACTTTTCCAATGCCAATAATTTTTACTTTCAATCCAAGATTTCCAAACAAGGCTACAGCATCCATTCCTGCCATTCCTCTTACATTTGGAATAATAGACTTTTGATTTTTATGCGATTTAGCATAAAATGAATCATAGTCTTTTTCTTGTGCTGGTATTTTTCTGTTGATATTATTAATTTCATTTGTCGAAGGTGCATCGGTAAAAATCTTTTGCGCAATTCTTTTAAAAACTGGACCTGCAACATCGGCTCCGTAATAATTGTTTTTTGAAGTGTTTGGCTTATGAACCACAACAATACAGGAATATTTAGGATGTTCTGCTGGAAAATATCCTGCGAATGATGAAGCATAATACTTTTCTGACCCTCCATTTTTAGCATAATTTACTTGAGCTGTTCCCGTTTTTCCAGCCATTGAAAAATCTTTGGAATACAATGCTTTACCCGTTCCTTTTTTGACAACATTTTGTAGCACAGCTTTTAATTTTACGATGGTTTCTTTAGAACAAACCTTAGGATTTAGCACTACTATATTGTATTTTTTGATGGTTTTGTCCCATTGTTTTATTTCGGAAACCATTTGTGGTTTAACCATTTTTCCGTCATTTGCAACAGCATTATAAAATGTTAATGTTTGCAAAGGCGTAAGAGAAACTCCATACCCAAAAGCCATCCAAGGAAGCGAAAGATTCGACCAGTTTTTGTTGCTAGGTTGCGGTATAAATGGTGCGCCTTCGCCTTTGAATTCTAATCCTAATTTTTTGTTCAAACCAATATCGTTGATATGATTTACAAATTGCGAAGGATTTTTTTGATAATTCGCATAAACTGCTTGAACCATTACTGTATTTGATGAAACTTCAAATCCTCTAGCCAGTGATATTTTGCCATAACCACCTTCGTGCGAATCTCTTACTGATTTCCCTGAATATTTTATGACTCCGCCATAAGTATTGAAGACAGCACTAGTATCGATTTTTTTATCTTCTAGAAGAATCATTAAATCTACCAGTTTAAAGGTAGAACCTGGTTCATGAGACTCTGTGTACGCATAATTTGTGGTTTCAAAATAGGAACCATTAGAATGTCTTCCTAAGTTAGAAATGGCTTTTACTTTTCCCGTTTCTGTTTCCATAACCACCACACAACCGTGATCGGCTTGGTACAATTCTAATTGCTTTAGCAAAGCGTGGTGCGCAATATCCTGAATGTAAACATCGATTGTTGAGATCACGTCATAACCATCTTGCGGATCTACTTGGTTAACATCGCTAATGGGTTTCCATTGTCCTTTGGCAATCTTTTGTTTTAAAATCTTACCATCTTTGCCGTCTAAATATTTTCTGTATGCCCATTCAATTCCTTTGCCACTAGCTGTTCCATCTGGATTTTTTCTCTCATAACCAATTGTTCTCTCTGCAATTTCACCAATGGGATGTTCTCTCACAGTTTCCTGTTCAACAATAATTCCACCTTTATAAGCACCTAATTTGAACAATGGAAATCTTTTTATTTTTACAAATTCGGTGTAACTTAAGTTGCGAGCTACTAAGAAATACCTGTTTTTGTTTGCTCTTGCTTTTCGCAATTCGTTTAAAAAATTTCCACTAGGTTTATTCAATAGAGCTGATAACGAATCGGATAGTGGTTTGACATATTTTGTAAAATCATCTGATTTTGGTGTAACTGCATCAAATCGTATTTCGTAATTTGGAATTGAAGTAGCTAGGAGACTTCCATCAGCCGAATAAATATTTCCTTTATTAGCTGGAATAACAAAATTCTTAATCGTTCTGTCTTTGGCTAATTTTCTATAATAATCGCCTTCAACCCACTGAATATTGGTCAATTTAATAGCAATAGCTAATGCCATCATAAAAATGATGAACGCTACCAGATAAATTCTGTAAGAACTATTTTTATCTTCTACTGCCATAATTTTTGAAAGAAATTTTCCTTTTCTACTATTTTTTTGACTTTAATTTTTGTTGGAGGCACAGTCGACGGAAAAATTTGTTTCAATTCCATTTTTCTAGCAACAGTCGATTCCATTTTTAGTTTCATTAATTCTGAACGTCTATCTACAAATTCCGATCGAAGTTCTTTTACTTCATTAGTTAGTTCGGCTATTTTAAATACTTTTCGCTCAAAACTTTGTGTGTTTGCAATCATTATTATGGCAAGAAATATCAAAAAAACGATGAATCGCCAGCTTTTTATGGCATCATCTTCAATAAGAAACCGTGCTTTTAATAGGTCGTAAACTCCGTTTTTCATTTTCCTCACTCCCAGCCCCTCTCCAAAGGAGAGGGGAGTCGAAACTGGGTACATTTTTATTATTAGTAATTTGCTCTAATTCCCCCTTTGGGGGCTAGGGGGCTTTTTCTCTGCAATTCTTAGTTTGGCACTTCTTGCTCTATTGTTCAATTTTATTTCTGCATTATCTGGAACTATCAGTTTTTCAATGATTTTAAATGGAACGGAATAATTTCCAAAGAAATCGCGCTCTGGTTCGCCTTCAAACATTCCATTTTTGATGTATCTTTTTACCAATCGGTCTTCTAATGAATGGTAGGAAATGACGCTTAATCTTCCGCCAGGTTTCAGTATTTCTAACGATTGTTCTAGAAATTCTTTCAAAACATCCATTTCTTGATTAACTTCAATTCTAATGGCTTGATAGATTTGAGCCAACACTTTATTCCGAACTTTTTCAGGCAAGTATTTTGACAAAACTTCTTTTAGTTCTTCGGTCGTGTCAATGGATTTATATTCTCTAGCTTCAACTATGGTTCGTGCCAATGCAGGAGCATTTTTCAACTCGCCATAATCAAAAAACACTCTTTTTAGGTTGGTATCATCATATTCATTTACGACTCTAAAGGCATTTAAATCATTTTTTTTACTCATTCTCATGTCTAATCCTGCATCAAATCGAGTTGAAAAACCTCTTTCTGCAACGTCAAATTGATGGGAAGAAACGCCTAAGTCTGCCAAAATCCCATCGACACTTTTCACGCCATAAAAACGTAAAAACCGCTTTATAAATCTGAAATTTTCGTTTATAAGGGTAAATCTTCCGTCAGCCAAAGCATTTGCTATTGCATCTTCATCTTGATCAAAAGCAAATAATTTTCCGTTTTCGCCCAATCGGCTCAAAATTTCTCTTGAATGTCCGCCACCGCCAAAAGTAACGTCAACATAAATGCCGTCTGGTTTTATGTCCAGACCATCTACCGATGCATGAAGCAAAACTGGATTATGATATTCCATTGTCGTCATTTGTGTTTCCCATTACTTCTTCGGCTAAATCTGCAAAATCCACATCTTCACCGCTAATTGATTTTTCATATAAATCTTTATCCCAAATCTCTACAATATTCACTGCTGATGAAAACACCACTTCTTTTGTAATAGTAGCAAAAACTACTAAATCCTTTGGTACTAATAATCTTCCTAAGGCATCAATTTCTACCACTTTTACACCCGCTGTAAACCGACGAATGAAGTCATTATTTTTCTTAACAAATCGGTTGAGTTTATTGATTTTTTGCATCATCAAATCCCATTCTTCCATTGGATATAACTCTATACATGGTTGAAATACAGAACGCTTCAAAACAAAACCGTTCTGAAGAGAAGAAGCCAATTGCTTTTTTAAAGGTGCAGGCAAAAGCAGCCTTCCTTTAGCATCGACTTTACATTCATACGTTCCAACAATTGTATTCAATTTCAATTAGTTAAATAGTGTACAGCAAAAATATAAAAAACTTTACCACAATTTACCACAATATACCACTTTGTTGATAAGTTTTACCACTATTCATCCGGAAAATGTATTCTATAATACGTTATGATTTTAGCGGTTTTTTAGTTTTTATCAATAAACATTGGATTTTAGCGTTATTTTTAAGATACAAATGCAAAGTCATAAAGTTCAAATTAGAATTTCATAGATTAGATCAACAAACAGGATAGTTGATTCATTTTCGTTACTTTATTAACAAAAATGAGTTTTGTAGCATAAAATTTCAATTGAAAATTTTTTTTTATTTTTTAAAACCTATATTTGTTGAAATTGAAAATTGGTACATAAATTATGGAAAAACACTTTAAGAAAGATGGAAAATACAGCTACTATGAAGCAGGTGAGGGAACTCCAATTGTTGTATTACACGGTTTAATGGGAGGTTTGAGTAATTTTGATTCAGTAGCAACCTATTTTTCCGAAAAAGGATACAAGATTGTAATTCCTGATTTGCCAATTTATACGCAAAGTTTATTAAAAACCAATGTAAAAGCATTTGCAAGATATGTTAAGGATTTTATTACTTTCAAAGGATTTGACAGGGTGATTTTGTTGGGAAATTCCCTAGGCGGACATATTGCTTTGTATCACACAAAGATGTACCCTGAAAAAGTGGCAGGACTTGTACTAACTGGTAGTTCGGGACTTTATGAAAGTGCTATGGGAGATAGTTACCCCAAAAGAGGCGATTATGAATACATAAAAAAGAAGGCTCAAGATGTTTTTTATGATCCAAAAATTGCCACTAAAGAATTGGTTGATGAGGTGTATGAGTCTGTAAATGATAGAATTAAATTGATAAAAACATTGACCATTGCGAAAAGCGCTATCAGGCACAATATGGCGAAAGATTTGCCAAAAATGCACGTTCAAACTTGCTTGATTTGGGGAAAAAACGACCTTGTAACGCCACCTTCTGTTGCGCACGAATTTAATGAGTTATTGCCTAATGCAACATTATATTGGATAGAAAAATGCGGACATGCCGCAATGATGGAACAACCAGATGAGTTTAATCGTGTGCTGGAAGATTGGTTGACACATACACATTTAAAGGCGCATTAAGGTTATAAATTATGAAAATTAACACTGCCGAATTTATCGTAAGCAATTCCGAAGTGGACAAATGTCCGAAAGACTTTTTGCCAGAATATGCTTTTATTGGTCGATCCAATGTTGGAAAATCTTCCTTGATTAACATGTTGACCAATCATAAAAACTTGGCAAAAACTTCGGGAAGACCAGGAAAAACGCAATTGATCAATCATTTCAAAATAAATAGTAATTGGTTTTTGGTCGATTTGCCTGGTTATGGTTATGCCAAAGTTTCCAAGAAAACCAAATCCGTTTTTCAACAATTTATTACCGATTATTTTGAAACAAGAGAACAACTCGTTTGCGCTTTTGTTCTAATTGATATTCGGCACGAAGCTCAAAGTATCGACATTGAATTTATGGCGTATATGGGCGAAAGCGAAATTCCGTTTTGCATCATTTTTACCAAAGCCGACAAAATCAGTAAGACAAAAATAGATTCTCATATTGCAGCTTACAAAAAACAAATGTTTGCCAATAATTGGGCCGAAATGCCTCAGTATTTTGTTACTTCTGCAACAGAATCTATAGGAAAAGAAGATGTGTTAAGCTATATTGATGAGGTAAATCAAGAGGTTTTTAAAAATAATATTGAGTTTTAAAACGAAAATTCCAAAATGTAAAAATCCCAAATCTCAATTGTAAATATTGGAATTTGGGATTTCCTTTTAGAATTCTATTTCTTCAACTCCAATTTCTCTGCAAAATAATCACAAAAATCTTGCATTGTAGCTGACATTTTTTCGTCGCCTGTTGATCTTTGAAAAGTCTCGGTCATGGATAATAATGTTTGATGAAAAAAGATTTTCATATCGTCAACAGCCATATCTTTTGTCCACAATTCGATGCATTTTGTGGATTTTTCGTCACTATTCCAAACAGAAAGCATAAAAGCTTTTGCCTCTTCAAGTTCAACGCCGCCTTCAACTGCAGCCCAAGACAATTTTTCTGGAACTCGGTTTTCGTCTAGTTGTACATTTATTCTAATTTCTGAAGTATTATTAGTTGTCATTTTTTTTGGGTTTGTATTTAGATTTTTCAAATAATTCCTTTGCGTTCATTGTTAACATTTTTTCGATTGGCAGGTCATTATTTTTCATAAACGACCTTACCATCTGCCAACCTATCCATTTGCCTATACTTCCGGGAGATTCATTGTCGATTTCCAAATAAAATTTAGAAAACGGAGCAGGATTTATAAAACGATTATTCAGTTTTTGATCATTGCTGTACAATATTTCGTTTTCCAGAAAATACCGCCACATATAGCTTTCGTTTTCTTCGCACCATTTATTTTGTTCTGCAGTATATCCTATTTTTTCTGCATCTGTATAATCTGGTAAAAGTAAATCTTTTAGGTACAATTGCTTTCCAAAATAAATCATTTGACTTAATAAGGATTGGTCTGTTATTGGGGCTATTTTTTGTGTAGAAAAACTCGAAACTAGATCGGGAAGAATTTGTTTTTGCTCGAAATTTTGTTTCAAATAGTTGGGAAATTGATAAAATTTATGGTCTTTTCCCAAATACAATTCAAGTGAAATAATTACTAAACTATCAGTATAAATTACCTTATTATTATAATCCATTTCGGATGTTACAGTAATAACTTTCGGAGTTTTGCTTTCGGGAAAATAAAATTTTAGGTGTTTAAATAGCTTGTTAAGGCCTTGATGAACAGGTTCAAAATTGGAATATTTTTTTTGTACTTCGGTGTATAATTCTCGCCAAAGTGGGTTTTGCATTTTTTCCAACCAAACACTATCTTGAGTTCCTTTCGGGAAAAAAAATGGAAATTGCTTTTTAAGTTTATCCAAATTTTTTGGTTCGGTTTCAAAAAATAATTTGTCAAAGCGTTCGATTTTGATTTCTATCGGAATTTCTTCGACGGCTTTCTCGATTTTTGTTTTTTTATCGCAAGAAGCAATTGCTAGTATTAGGACAAATAGAATAATTATTCTTCTCATTTTTATTTATTTTAGCCATGAATTTTTCACTTATTATCCATTTTCAATGGAGATTAGTAAACTTCATTTGCTTTGATTTTTTTTTGTAATTGCTATCAAACACATAAAAGTTTGAATCACTTCAATCACCAACGCTTACTTTAACAAGTGTTCTGGGAATTTATTTGAAACGAATAGCTGAAATTGCTCCTGAAAATTATTATTTTTGCAAATATACAATACCTTCATTTTAAAAACCCAAACTATTATGTCTAAAATAAGTACTATTCAAGTCGAAAAAGTAAATACGCATATTGTCAATTGGTTAAAAACTTATGCTCAAAACGCAAAAGTAAATGGTTTTGTTGTGGGAATTTCTGGCGGAGTTGATTCGGCTGTTACCTCAACGCTTTGTGCGCAAACTGGCATGACCGTTTTGTGTGTCGAAATGCCTATTCATCAAGCTGAAAGTCACGTTAGTCGTGGTCAGGAGCATATAGAACAATTGAAAAACAGGTTTCCAAATGTTTCCACCATCCAAGCTGATTTAACACCGTTTTTTGAAACTTTTAAAACTATTGTGCCCATTGTTTCCGATTTAGACAAAGTAAATTTGTCCTTAGCTAATACTCGTGCACGTTTGCGAATGACCACTTTGTACTATTTTGCAGGTATTCATGGACTTTTGGTGGCTGGTACAGGAAACAAAGTAGAAGATTTTGGAGTTGGTTTTTACACCAAATATGGTGATGGAGGAGTAGATTTGAGTCCAATTGCTGACTTGATGAAATCGGATGTTTATGCTTTGGGCAGCTATTTGCAAATTCCAAACTCCATTTTAGAAGCATCTCCAACGGATGGATTATTTGGCGATGATCGAACCGACGAGGATCAATTGGGTGCTAGTTATGACGAATTGGAGTGGGCGATGCTTGAAGAAGGAAATGCGAAAACAAGTGACGATTTTTCAGGAAGAGAAAAAATTGTTTTTGATATTTACAAAAAACTAAACACCACAAACAAGCATAAAATGATTGAAATTCCTGTTTGTGGTATTCCAAACGATATTAAGTAGTATTTTTCTAATATTTTTGAAGAAGTTATAATTTTTTTATATAACTTTACTAATTGAAAAAAATAGGTAACCCTAAAAAATTATATTATGATTAAAGTTTGTTTAGCAAATAACCATCCGGTAGTACATTTTGGTGTAAAATCGTACTTTAAAGGGCACGAATCTATCTCGATAGTCGCCAATGTTGGAAACTTTTTAATGGCAGGAGATGTTCTAAACTCCAAAGAGATTGATGTATTGATTTTGGATCTTGAATTGGAAGGTCTTTCTAGTATTTTTGAAGTTAAAAACATTTTAAAAAATTTCCCAAAAACAAAAGTTATCATATTTAGTGATCTTTCAGAACAAATTTATGCGCCAAATGCTATTAAAGCAGGTGTTGCTGGTTTTGTTTCTCAAAAAGAAAAATTAGAAACTCTAGGTCAGGCAATCATAAATGTAAACCAAGGAAAGATAGTTATTGACGAAACTGTTAAGAAAAATCTTGCTCTTATTGCCAAACAAAACAAAAGTGAGCGTTTGTATCGCAAACTTTCCAACCGTGAAGTTGAGGTTTTACGCTATTTGAGCGATGGCAAGAAAAACAATCAGGTTGCCAAAATTTTGGGACTCAACGAAAAAACAATAAGTACTTATAAACTAAGGTTATTGCAAAAATTAAATGTTACAAACTTAGTAGATTTGGTAAACAAAGCCAAAACGCTAGAAATAGTTTAATTATTTCGCGACATCACTCTTCCTAGTTTTTTCGAAAAGGAATTAATTAGTTTGTAGTAATCCATTGCCATAGATAAAGGCTCAATATTATCAGAATCTGGTTCTGATGATATTGAGTTTTTTATTTCTTCTATAATTTTATCGACTAAATACCATCTCAAAGTAAGAATAGTTTCAGAAACATATTGACTTATGGTTTTGTCTTTTGTTTTTGGAAAAATGTTTTGGCCTTCCCAGTTGTGCAAAACAACTCTTTCGTCAGCCATCAAAATATCGGTTACTTCTTGAGCAAATTCAGGATTTATATGCATTAAATATTGTTCGATGCTAAAACTTTCGCTTTGATTAAAATAGTTTATCAAGTTGTTGTAAATGTCTCTAAACAAAGGAGTTGCGAGTTCAACTTCGTCTTCTTGTAAACTTAAATAAATTCGTTGAAATACTTTGTACTCCTTTTTTTCAACAAACTCATTTATTTCACCTTCTTCATTTGCTTTTAAAAGTACATCTTCAAATTCCTCTGTTTTGTTGCCGTACAGCAAAAGGATTTCGATAATTTTTCTTTCTAAACCATAAAGAATATCAACTTTTTGAATCTGAATTGGCGTTTCGTTTTTGACAACTTCAAAGGCTTTCTGCTCTTGTTTTTGTTTTTTTCCTTGTTCAGCAATGTCTTTTTGAACCAATTGCGCCAAAGTACTTATCAAAACTTGCTCCGAAATATCCATAATTCGAGAACATTCCTGAATGTAAATTTCCCGTTGAATTCTGTCTGGAATTTTGGAAATACTCACCACCATATCTCGAATTAAATCGGCTTTTTTTATCGGATCATCCTTGGCATCATTCATTAAAAGCGATGCTTTGAATTGGATAAAATCTTTGGAATTTTCTTCTAAATATTTGACTAATAATTCATAAGGTGTTTTCTTGGCAAAACTATCAGGATCTTCGCCATCAGGAAAAGCGCAGACTTTCACATTCATTCCTTCTTCCAGAATCAAGTCTATTCCGCGAACAGAAGCTCGTAATCCAGCAGCGTCACCGTCAAAAAGAACAGTAATATTTTTGGTCAATCTGTTGATTAATCGGATTTGGTCTGGTGTCAAAGCCGTTCCCGACGAAGCCACAACATTTTCTATACCGGCTTGATTGAACTGAATTACATCGGTATAGCCCTCAACTAAATAACAATTATTTTCTTTAGCAATGGCTTGTTTGGCTTGGTAAATTCCGTACAAAACTTTGCTCTTGTGGTAAATCTCGCTTTCGGGCGAATTAAGGTATTTGGCCGCTTTTTTATCATTGGTTAGAATTCTTCCTCCAAAACCCAAAATCCTTCCCGACATACTTTGAATGGGAAACATTACTCTGCCTTTAAAACGGTCGAATGGTCGGTCTTCTCTGGCTATTGTTAATCCTGTGCTTTCTAGAAACTCTAATTTATAGCCTTTTCCCAGCGCTTCTTTGGTTAGAGCGTCCCAAGTTTCGGGTGAATATCCAAGCGCAAATTTCTTAATGGTTTCGTTTGTAAAACCTCTTTCTTTAAAGTAAGAAAGCCCAATGGCCTTGCCTTCTTCTGAATGCAAAAGTGTGTTGTGAAAATAATCTTTGGCAAATTCAGAAACCAAATACATGCTTTCTCGAACATCGGTGTTGGCTTTTTCTTCGTCGGTTTGCTCGGTTTCTTCAATTTCGATATTGTATTTTTTTGCCAAAAACCGAATGGCTTCTGGGTACGTAAAATGCGAGTGTTCCATCAAAAAAGTTACCGCGTTGCCACCTTTTCCGGAGCTAAAATCTTTCCAAATTCCTTTGGCAGGCGAAACCATAAACGATGGTGAACGCTCATCTGAAAATGGACTCAAACCCTTAAAGTTGCTTCCTGCACGTTTTAATTGTACAAAATCGCCGATAACCTCCTCAACGCGGGCAGTTTCGAAAACGGTATCTATGGTGTTTTTTGAAATCAATTTGGTTTGAAAGATTTAATTATCTGAAAGTGGTAAAAATACGGAAATCAAAATTTATAATTTGAATTAAAAATAAAAAAGTGTTCCATTACTGAAACACTTTTTGCCTTACTCACTAATTCAAAAATTCTAATTAAAATCGAAGCGTACACCAAGCGAAACGTTGTTTTGTTTAATGGTATTGTTCTCGAACAAAGGATTTAAATCATACTTAAAATACAAACTTGTTTCTTTGTATCCAACATAAGTACTCACGCCGTAGATAAAATTATTGGCATTGAAATCGCCTTTGGTTTTAATTCTTTCCTTACCATTATTGATGTCATAATACATTTTTTGTTTTGATTTGATGCGTAAACCTCCGTAACCTCCAATCCCGAAACGGGCTGCTTTATGAGTTGAAAAACCAGATTTGCCATTTTTTGATTTATTGCCAGAGAAATCAAATTCTAAATGCAAAGGCGCCACCAAATAAACATTTTTAAGACGAGCTTCCTCTAATTCATAAGCAAAAACTGCAAGGTTTGTTTGTCCATTAGCAACTGGAACAAAATAACGGTTATCTGTGGGGTTAATAGTATTGTACATTACTGAGTAACCATATTTCAAATGCAATAGATTATCATTTTTGAATATTCTAGTATTATATGTAGATCCCCATTCAAAAAATTGCGATTGCCAATAATAAAAATCGGAGTTGGCAATTGCTCCATCGGTTACTACATTATTGGCTCCAAAAGCCAGCACAAATTGAGAAGTGGTTCGTTTCTCTCCCTTTTTTTTGTTGTCGGACCAAAATTTACTATCATTAAAATGTATCACAATAGTTTTGGATGAATCCCTTTCTTTAATTTGCCCATCTACCTTCTTTTGAACCAAGATTTCAAGTTTCTCTTGCTCTTTAGCAACTCTAATTTCAATGTTGCTGGCTCTTGATTGTGCCAAAGTGGTTTTTTTAGTTTCGGCTTGCTCTTTTGTAATGGAACCTTTTTCTAATTGTTCATTTACGGCGTCTACTTCTTTTTTTAATTCGGCTTTTTCTTCTTTTGTGATGTTTGCAATGTTTGTAGCAATATTTTTTGCTTGTTTTTCAAAGGACTGGTTTTCCAGTTTGCCTTTTTGAATTGTGTCCTGCGCCATCGCTTTGCTTGCGAGAAGCATAATACTAACTGTTACGTAAAAGATAATTTTTGTCATGATTTAAAGATTTAATTGTTCGTTTTTTGATTGATGATTATTGATGATTATTGATGATTATTGATGATTATTGAATATTCCTATTTGCCAAAGCTACTTTTACCGTTTGGTAATTTTTATTAACTTTATTTATTACTTTTTCTCGGAACGAAAGTTCTAATTCTCCATCTACTTGAGTAAGTAGCATATTGGGATTTACTTTTACTTTCGTTTTTGAATTTCCTTCTTTTGAAATGGTTTGAACGGCTGCAAGCATTTTGTCAACATTAAGATCGCTTGTATTTGTAGCAGCTATTTGCACTATTTCTTGATTAATTTCCTTTTTTTCTAGTATTGGAATCAAATTGTCTGTTGGAGAATTTTGAGCAAATTGATTTTTAACTGATGCATTTGTATCTCTTGTATTTGTATCTCTTGCATTTTCTTTTACTTTTTTCACTTCCGAAATTACTACAGTGCTTTCCGATTTTGAAATTGACGGAACTTTTAAAATATCTTTTTGAATTGGCTCGGCCTTCTGATTGTTTTTTATCACGACTTCGTTATTTTCAATTGTTCCATTTTGATTGCTTTGGTTTAAAAAAAATGTTCCCAAAAATGCAAATCCAATTATACTGGCTGCCATATAAATCCAACTGTAGCTGCGTTTGGGTTTTTTCTCCTCGGCAACAGTAAGCATTGCATCAAGCCTGTCCCAAGCATTTTCAGTAGGAGTGATTTCGCGCTGGTTGAGTTTGTTTCTGAACTCTTTTTCTAATTTATTCGGTTCCATTGCTATAATTTTTTAGCTTTGTTATGTGTTCTTTTAGTATTTTACGAGCGTGGGACAATTGCGATTTTGACGTTCCTTCATTTATCCCCAACATACTGGCTATTTCCTGATGTTTATAGCCTTCTATCGCATACAAATTAAAAATCATTTTGTAACCATCTGGCAAACTGTCAATTAGAAATTGAATGTCTTCTGCAGAAATTTGGCTTTCAATATTGTTGAAACTGTCTTCGGAATAGTCCTCTTCATCGAGAAAAGCCACTTTCTTTTGAACTCTGATATGCGAAATACATTCGTTAACCATAATACGTCTGATCCAACCTTCGAAACTTCCGTTGTGTTGAAAATTTTTTAGATTTACAAACACTTTCATAAAAGCCGTAATCATAATGTCTTCGGCTTGATGAATATCCTTTATATATTGTCGGCAAACACTTAACATTTTAGAAGAAAATTTGGTGTAAATTTTTTGTTGGGCAGTTCGATTGTTCTCGATTGCCAACTGAATGATTTCTTTTTCTTCTTGGTTTAGGTTAATTACTTTCAAAATCTTTTATAAAGTGTTTCTATAAGTAAGACGATATTGTTTGCAAAAAGGTTGCATTGGAAATGATAATTTTATAAAAAAAATTAAAACGGCAATAAAACCAAGGCCTCAGAAGGTGAGTTTTTGTAAAAAAAAAATTATTTTTTTCTTTCGATAACGTAATTTACCATCAAAATCAAGGCGTCTCTAAACTCAGATTTTGGGTAAATGTCTAAAAGCAGAAGTGCTTCTTGCTGAAATTGGGCCATTTTTTGTTCGGCATAAAGTAATCCGTTATGGTCTTTAACAAAGGCTATGACTTCTTTTACTCGCTTCTTGTCTTTATTGTGATTTTTGATGGAGTTGATGAGCCAAGATTTTTCTTTGGAAGTGCAATTATTTAAAACATGAATTAACGGTAAAGTCATTTTTTGTTCCTTAATGTCAATTCCTGTAGGTTTGCCAATGGCATCATCCGTATAATCAAATAAATCGTCTTTGATTTGAAAAGCCATTCCGATGAGTTCTCCAAATTGCCGCATATTTTCGACCTGAAATTCATCATCAATTACGGATTTTGCACCCAAAGCGCAACAAGAAGCGATTAAGGTTGCTGTTTTTTTTCGGATAATTTCATAGTAAATGTCTTCGGTAATGTCAAGTCTTCTGGCTTTTTCTATTTGCAAAAGTTCGCCTTCACTCATTTCGCGTACTGCCACAGAAATAATTCTCAGTAAATCGAAATCGCCATTGTCAATGGACAATAACAAGCCTTTTGAAAGCAAATAATCGCCAACAAGAACGGCAATTTTGTTTTTCCAAAGCGCATTTATAGAGAAAAAACCTCTGCGTCTGTTGCTGTCGTCCACAACATCATCATGAACCAATGTTGCGGTGTGAATGAGTTCAATTACCGAAGCACCTCGATAGGTTCTTTCGTTTACAAACCCAGCCGAAATCATTTTTGCTGTCAAGAAAACAAACATCGGACGCATTTGTTTTCCTTTTCTATTGACAATGTAATAGGTAATTCTATTGAGTAAAGCCACTTTTGAAATCATCGATTCATAGAACTTTTTTTCAAAAAGTTCCATCTCGTCTATGATCGGCTGCTTTATTTGTGAAGTAATGTTCATTTGCTTTCAAAGATAGTATTTTCGAATAAGATAACCTTACTAGGTTTGCGTAAAAGAAATTCATTTTTATTTTTTTTGATTTCCCAATTAAACCTTTTTTAAATTTCGATATCAAAGATATAAACCGTTAAATTTTAATTATTATGAAAAACAAATTTTTATTATTCGCTGCATTGTTATCCATCACTTTTTTTATTGGATGCGATAATGAATCTGTAAATGAATCAGCTGATGCAACTACAATTACAGCTGATGAAACTGTGATCAACACAGAAATCGATGCCACAGTCGATGATGTTGCCATCATTGCTGAAGACCAGTTTGAACTGCAAAAAAGTAGTTCAGCTAAGACCAGTGCTCCTATTAAAAGTATGTTGCCATTATGCGCTACCGTGACTTCAGTTTTGGCTAATAATACATGGACAAGAACTATTGATTTTGGTACTCAAGGTTGTACATTGCCAAACGGTAACGTATTGAAAGGAAAAATCATCATTAGTTTTTCTAAAGATTTTACTAAGCCTATCAGAACAATTAATTATAAATTGGAAGGATTTTATCATAATGATAAATTGGTTGAAGGCAGTAGAACAATTACCCACGAACTAAAAACTTCGGATTTATTAGCTGCAATTCACCCTGTTACTACGCATTCAATTGAACTGAAAATTACTTCGGCAGACGGTAAAATTTATACTAGAACTGGGACAAGAGTTCGTGAAATGATCGAAGGATTTGCAACCTTTTCAAATTGGGAAGATAATGTTTTCAAAATTTGGGGAAACCACACTACTACTTTTCCAAACGGCACAAAATTCAGTTCAACTACGTTAAAAACACAAGCGCATTTAATTAAAATGAGTTGCAAAATGCCGTTTCCAGTTTCAGGTATTACAGAAATGGTAAAAAACGATACTAAATCAACTTTGGATTTCGGAAATGGAGATTGTGATAAATTGGCAACTATTACAATTAATGGCGTTTCGAAAGAAATAGTTTTGAAAAAATAAAATCCTCACCCCTTTCGATAGCTATCGGAACTCTCCAAAGGAGAGGGAGTTTGGAAAGAAAATAAAATTAAAAATCATGCAGTCAATAAGGAATTCAACACAATGAATTCCTTTTTTTATGCTTCTTTGTTTGCCAATTGTCCGCAAGCCGCATCGATGTCTTTGCCGCGACTTCTTCTCACTTTTACTACAATTCCAGTGGCCTCGAGTGCCTTGATGTAAGCATTAATTGATTCTTCGGAAGCTTGTTGAAACTCGCCGTCATCAATGGGATTGTATTCAATAAGATTGACTTTGCAAGGAACATATTTGCAGAATTTGACCAACGCATCAACCGATTCTTTATTGTCGTTAATGCCTTTCCAAACCACATATTCAAAAGAAATTTTGCTTTTTGTTTTTTTGTACCAATATTCCAAAGACGCTCTCAAATCTGCCAAAGGAAAATTTTCGCTGAAAGGCATGATTTTAGAACGAATTTCATCAATTGCAGAATGTAAGGAAACTGCTAAATTGAATTTCACTTCGTCATCGGCCATTTTTTTTATCATTTTTGGAATGCCAGATGTAGATACCGTGATGCGTTTTGGCGACATTCCTAAACCTTCGTTGGAAGTAATCATTTCTATGGCTTTCATCACATTGTTGTAATTCATCAAGGGTTCGCCCATTCCCATAAAAACAATATTGGACAGCGGATGATTGTAATATAGACGGCTTTCTTTATCGATGGCAATAACTTGATCGTAAATTTCGGCCGGTTCTAAATTTCGCATTCTTTTCAATCTTGCTGTAGCGCAAAAATTGCAATCCAAACTACAACCCACTTGGCTGGAAACGCAAGCCGTTGTGCGCGTATTGGTTGGGATTAAAACACTTTCGACCACTAAGCCATCGTGCAAACGAACTGCATTTTTTACGGTTCCATCTTCACTTCGTTGCATCGTATCGACTTTGATGTGATTGATAACAAAGTTTTCTTCCAGCATTGTGCGAGTAGTTTTTGCTACATTGGTCATATCGTCAAAACTGTGTGCGCCTTTGCTCCAAAGCCATTCATAAACTTGGTTTCCACGAAAAGCTTGATTGCCATTAGCAACAAAAAAATCCCGTAATTGCTCTTTTGACAAAGCACGAATGTCTTTTTTCTCCATCATCGTGCAAAGTTAATTACAATTTTGAATTATATTGATTTTTTCTAAACCTCAAATTATATTTTGTAAATTTGTTTTTCATAAAAGTGAAATGCTATGGGACTTCCAGAATTAAAACAGAAAATTCACAATCAAGTAGAAAATGCTGATGAACGAATATTATCGATAGTATCCTCGGTTTTTGATAATTATTTGAATGATGTTAGTTTAGCTGAAACTATTGAAAATGAAGTTTCTGAACCAATTGTTGCTTATGATGTCTCGGGAAAACCTTTGACATTAAAACAATACAATGATGAAATCGATAAAGCACTTGACGATTTTGAAAATGGAAGATATATTTCTCAGGAAGATTTAGAAAAAGAAATAGACAGTTGGTACGATGAATAAATTTAAAATAATTTGGTCATCAGAATCTAAAAGAGATTTAAGAAAAATAAAAAATAATCTGTCAAAATCTAGGCTAAAAAGCATTTCAATAGCTCCAAGACAAATCGTTTTTGGAGAGCAATTTCAAATTGATGAATATCGGAAAGATTGTAGAAGAATAATAGTAGGTAATTACAAGGTTTTGTATCAATTTACAAACAATGAAATCAGAGTAGTTAAGGTTTTCAATTCTCTTCACGACCCAATAAATAGTTTAGTTTAATGCACTTCATTTCCCAAGAATTAGAAAATTATATCGAACAACATTCCGAAAAGGAACCAGAATTGCTGGCGGCTCTAAACAAGGAAACTTATCAAAAAGTTTTGTTGCCACGAATGTTAAGCGGTCATTTTCAAGGACGCGTTTTGAGTATGTTATCCAAATTAATTCGCCCTTTGAATATCTTGGAAATTGGAACTTATACTGGATATTCGGCTTTGTGCTTGTGCGAAGGAATACAGGAAAACGGAATGCTTCACACGATTGACATTAAAGAAGAATTGGTCGATTTTCAGCGCAAACATTTTGACAAGTCGCCTTGGGGAAATCAAATTGTGCAACATCTTGGCGAAGCTTTGGACATTATTCCCAAAATAGATTTGAAATTCGACTTGGTTTTTATTGATGCTGACAAAGAAAATTACATCAACTATTTTGAAATGATTGTTCCAAAAATGAATAAAGGAGGGATAATTCTTTCGGATAATGTATTGTGGAGCGGCAAAGTTGTCGAGCCTTTGAACCCAAAAGATTTAAGCACGAAAATAGTCTTGGAATATAACAAGTTATTGAAAAACGACCCGAGAGTAGAAACTGTATTATTGCCTATTCGCGATGGATTGACGGTTAGTAGGGTTTTATAGCCCTGATAGAAAGGAAAATCCGTTTTAAAACCAAAGATTTGGGATGATAGCAGGAAAAAGCTTCTAAACATTAAATTGAAAAATACTTATTTTGTAATATTCGATACAATTTAAACATCAAAAAGCCTAAAATTGCTCCACAAAAATACCCGCAAATAATGTCTAAAGGATAATGCAATCCCAGGTAAATTCTACTGTAAGCAAAAATTAACGGCCATAAAAATAGCAGCCAAAAATATTTGTAATCCTTATTGAAAATCAGGTATAAAAATGTGGCAACACCCATAGAATTTGTAGCATGTCCAGAGAAAAAACTGAATGTTTCACTAGATTTTACTATTCGTATAAATGAATTTATTTCTGGATTACTACAAGGACGCAGCCTTTGAAATCCGTTTTTAAATACGTTAGCGGTTTGGTCTGATACAACAATCAAAACCGCCACGAACAACATTAAATACAAGGTTTGTTTCGTTCCAAGTTTTTTTAAAATAAGATACAATAAGAATACAAAAAGCGGAATCCATGAGGTTTGTTTGGTAATGGTCAACCAAAATCCATCATATTTTTCTGAACCTAATCCGTTTAAGAAAATAAATAGCGCTGTATCAAACGACAGGATTTTCTCCAACATTATTTTTTGCGTTTTATTGGTCCAACAGTTTCCTCAATTTCGTCTTGTTTTTGAATTTCAGCCTCTTCGGAATTTTTAATTTCCGGTGGAGTTTTTAAATTCGATTCAGTTTCAGAAGTTTGATTTTCGTTTGAAATACTACTTTTTACATTGTCGATTTCTGACGAAAAATTATCCGCGATTCCTTTTAGTGGGTCTGAATCTCCAAGTAAATTTGTTTTTGCGGTATTGATTTCAGAAGTAATATTTTTTGTAAAATCGCTCAACATATTTTGGTCAAAACCATTATCCGAGGCTCCTTTTTGAATTTCGTTTTTGATATCATTGGTCGCATTTTTTAATTGCGCCATTGCTTTCCCCATTGTTCTTGCCATTTCAGGAACTTTGTCTGAACCGAAAAGCATTAGAACAACAAATAGTATAAAAATTAATTCGCCTCCACCAATTCCAAACATAATCTATTTTTTAAGTTGCAAAGTTACAAAGATGAACAGTTACAAAGTAGGGCAATTTTAAATTAATTAACACTAATCGAATTTCGATTTTATCTCAACTTTAGGCCACGTATTATTCGTCACATCAATATCCGCTGTTTCTAGTTTTGGATCAATTTGAATGGTTTTAATTGACTTTTCGGTGGCAAAAATTCTTTTGGCAGTTTCGTTATTTTTTCTCCAAATTTGTGCAGGAAATTTAAAATTCTCCTTGGTATTATCATCAAAAGTAATTTCGACAATAATTGGCATTAACATGCCGCCTGGTTTATTAAATTCTACTTCATAAAAATATTTGGGGTTTTTCATAGTCGCTTTTTCCTCTTCCGAAAATTTAGTTGCAATATAATCTGAAAGTAATTGAAACGAATCTTTATTAAATGCCAGTTTTTTGTCTGAACTTAATTCTAAATTGCTACCAGAAACCAAGTAAACAAAAGGCCCACTTTCTTTACCAAAACGCCTTTTATTAATAGAAGCGTCTTTCAAAGCTGTTGTTGGAGTGTCGGTTACATAATATTGTTTCACGTCTTTGATGCCAATGTCAACATAATCGGTTGAGTAAAACCATCCTCTAAAAAACCAATCTAAGTCAACTGCCGAAGCATCTTCCATAGTTCTAAAAAAATCTTCGGGCGTGGGATGTTTGAATTTCCAACGATTGGCATACACTTTAAAAGCATAATCAAACAATTCTCTCCCCATAATGGTTTCCCTCAAAATGTTTAATCCAGTTGCTGGTTTTCCGTAAGCATTGTTCCCAAAGCTAATAATGCTTTCTGAATTGGACATAATGGGTTCTAAGAAATTTTTGTCGGAACTCATATACGGTACAATATTTTTTGCAGGTCCACGTCTGGATGGAAAATTTGCCACCATTTCTTGCTCGGCCATATATTGCATAAATGAGTTTAAACCTTCATCCATCCAAGACCATTGGCGCTCATCTGAATTAACAATCATTGGAAAAAAGTTATGACCCACTTCGTGAATAACCACTCCAATCATACCGTTTTTGACTTGAGGACTTGTTACACCATTTTCATCTGGTCTGCCAAAATTCCAACAAATCATAGGATATTCCATACCTTGATCTTCGGCCGAAACCGAAACCGCCTTAGGATAAGGATAGTCAAATGTGTGCGCTGAATAACTTTTTAAAGTGTGAGCAACAGTTCTAGTCGAAGTTTCCTCCCAAAGTGGATTGGCCTCTTTTGGATAAACCGATTCTGCCATTACTACTTTTCCGTTTAATTGAACCGCCATTGCATCGTAGATGAATTTTCGGGAACTAGCAATGCCAAAATCTCTAACATTTTTTGCGCTAAATTTCCAAGTTTTCTTCTGGTCTGAAAATCCTTTTTCAGCTTTTTCGGCTTCAGTTTGAGTAACAATAATTACAGGCTTATCGAATGTTTTTTGTGCTAATTCATATCTTTTTACTTGTTCTGGCGTAAAAACTTCTTTTCTGTTCGTCAGTTCTCCTGTTGCATTTATGATGTGATCCGCTGGAGCAGTTATATTTACATCGAAATTTCCGAAAGGCAAAGCAAATTCTCCACTTCCCCAAAACTGCATATTTTGCCAACCTTCGACATCGTTATACACAGCCAGTCTTGGATAAAATTGCGCAATTACATACAATTTATTTCCATCTTTTTCGAAAAATTCATAACCAGATCTGCCGCCTTCTTCTCTGTAATTGTTGATGTTGTATGACCATTTGATAGCAAAAGATACTTTGTCGCCAGATTTCATTGGAGTTGGTAAATCGATACGCATCATGGTTTGATTGATAGTGTATGGCAAAGCGTTTCCTTTAGAGTCCTTAACATATTCAATATTAAATCCACGTTCCAAACTTGGTTTTAAGAACTTATTTGCAAAACTATTTGGTGTAAAAACCTCCTCTGTTCTTTGGCTCTCAGCGAGCGGAGTTTGTGAATTTTTTGCCGCTTGGTTTTGGTCTAGTTGAATCCATAAGTAGGATAAAACGTCTGGAGAATTATTGTGATAAGTTATGGTTTCAGAACCTGATAATTTTGAGTTTTTGTCGTCCAACTCAATGTCAATTTTATAATCAGCTTGTTGTTGATAATAGGCTGGTCCTGGCGCACCTGATGCGGTGCGAAACATATTTGGAGTAGCCAATAGATCATACATTTGACTGAATTTATTGGAATCGTACCTGCTGGCTTCTTTAGTGGATTTCACTTCAGGATTGGTTTGTGACCAAACAAAAACTGGGAAAACAATGAGTAGTTTAAATATATTTTGCATGTTAATTTGTTTTAGTTTGTAGATTATTTTGAAATATTTGGTTTGTAAATCAGTACTTAAATTCCTTTGAAGTCGATGATTGGGTAAATAAATAACTTTGTTTTTGTCCCAAAACGGAAACATTTACCAAGTTTTGTTGGTCAGAAAAAACTTCAATCAAAACGCTATTGTTTATTTCAAGCGAATTTATTTTAGAAATATTTTTAATGTTCCAATAACATACCAATTCATCGCCGTCTATTTCTTTACTCAAAAAATTCAAAGGTTTGTTTTGTTCATTTACTTTTATCGAAAATCGATTGATTATATATTCCTTAATTAGTAATTCTTCTGCACTATTTTTTTCAGCTTCAATAAAAATTTTCTTTTTGTGTTTTTTTTCAAGTGCTTTCTCCAAATCTTCAATGTGAATTCGGGAAGTAATTTGAAGCATTTTCTTCTCAGACGCCAACTCTATTTGATACAAAGCGATATGGAATTTATGAACACTGGCTGAAATCAAACCTAAAAAAAGTATGGGAACCAAAGCTAAAACTATCTGTTTTTTCATTTTCCAAAAGTAATAAAACTTATGAATTTTCTATTTTTTTAACAAAAAAATAGTCCGTTTTTGGTCTTTATTTTAGATCAGAGATCATTTCATTGTATTTTTTGGCCAAAGGAATTAGTAAAAACTCTATTTTAGTTTTGTTTTTAGACTTTAAAACTTCCAAAATTTTAGCATCTTCAATGCAGTAATATTGAAAACCTTTTACATAATCTGCTGGAATTTTAAGATTTTTTGTATAAAAATCATCTTCAAAAAGCGCTTCGAAAAGCACTAAAGAACGTTCCTTCTTTTCTACTTCAATTTCTTTTTTGAGCATTGCAGTTCGGCCTGACAATAAATTCAAGAGCGCATCGCCTGGGGTTGAATTTGCAGTATATAATCGTCTTTCTGCTGGGGTATATTTTTTTATTCCTTTTGCTGAAATTCCCAATGAAACCGCATTTATTTCAGGATATTTGTTTACAATTACCTCTTCGAGTTGGGTAATTTTTGAAGTCATTTTTATTATAATTTGGTCTGATTTTAAATCATCTTCATCAATAATTCTCCGTTGATATTCTAAATTTACTGAAGAAAGAACCAACAAATCATCGGCTTTCGCCAAAATAAAAAAATTGCCATTACTGTCGCTTGTAGTACTTTTTTCGTTGACCAAATTGACAATATTTACGCCAGCCACAAGCCCAGTTTCTGCAACAATTTTTCCGTGAAGTATTTTTTCGCCAACCGTTTGACCAAAGGAGATTTGGCACAGGAATAACAATAAGAATTCAAACTTTCGTATCAACAATTTTCCGTTTTTTGATTTTGTAAAAGTAGGAGATGGAGTTCCCAATTAAATAATAATGACGGATCAAGTCAAAAAGTTGTGGGGAAATAATAAAAAGTTGATTTTTGTATTTTTAAATTAGATAAAAATGCAAGATTCTTTTAGTGAACTTATCAAGTTATTATTACCAGAAATAATAGTAGACTATTTTGAACTGACTTCTTATGAA
>CAMCTL010000010.1 GCA_945878515.1 Flavobacterium psychrophilum
TATAACTTCTAAAACTCTTAAATAATTTTTTACTATATTTGACATAAATATTGGTTTGTTTTGCGACTTCAAGATACTGAATTTCAGTATCTTGACCAATATTTATCCGATTTATTTTACTTTAAATAATTACACCCAACGGGTTATTAGAATGTTTTAAAAATCGTTTTGTGCAAATTTGCTAAATAATGTGAAGAATGATTTTTTGTATTCAATAAATTCTGTTTTCAAATTTTCAATTGCCTCCAGCTTTAGCTGGAGGGAAAAAAATTGGTTGGTTTTTAATGGCTTTAGCCAAAATAGTCTAGTGTTTTTGGCTAAAGCCATGGCTACATTAATTCCATATTTCTCCCGCTAAAGCTGGAGGCAATTGAAAATTATGGATTTGTTAAATAGTTTCAATTTTAGTATCTTTTGGAATGTTAATTAAATAATAAACTTGCTTTACAGCTGTCAGTTTGACTCTTTACTGTTTGTTCCTTCAACCCTAAAACAATAAATTCGCATTTCTAAAAAAAAGGAGATTTAAAAAATGAGTATAAAAGAAAGATTTAAAGTAATAATTAGCGATTTAGACGGGACATTACTCAACAACGAACACCAAATTTCCGAATATACTAAGACTGTTTTCCAACAACTTCACGACGAAAACTATTTGATAATTGTGGCTACAGGTCGCCATCATCTCGATGCAATGCCGCTTCTGGATGACTTGGGTTGTCCATTTTATTTGGTAACCTCAAATGGAGCACGCATTCATTCCCCAGCAAAAGAACTTATTTATTCTTTCGACATAAAAAGCGATGCTATAAAATCGATTTTGGATTTAGATATTAGTCCAGATTTTACCACAGTTTTGTTTAAAGAAAAAGTTTGGCAATCCAATAAAGAAAACAAAAAGCTGAACAGTTTTCAGACGGTAATGAATTATCCAAATGAAATTGTAGATTTTGCTAATGTGAAGGATTTGAGCGCCATAAAATTGTTTTTTACGCATAACGACCATTATAAATTGGTGCAGCTACAAAACGAAATTATGAAAGACCATTCTGATGAATTTCACTCTGCTTTTAGTCTGCCGTTTTGCTTGGAATTTATGGACAAATCGGTCGATAAAAGTGTTGCTATTGCTAAAATTTTGGATATTGAAAATCGAAATTTTGAGGACTCAATTGCGTTTGGAGATGGTTTCAATGACGAAAGAATGCTTATTGCAGCTGGAAAATCGTTGATTATGGAAAATGCCGTCGAAAGTATTAAAAATAAGCTTTCTCATTTAGAAGTAATTTCTTCTAATGAAAATGATGGAGTTGCCAGATATTTGGCAACACTACTTTTGTCTTAAATAATCTCAAATGATCCTTTTTGACTAGAATATATTTCTAAATTTGCAATAATAAAACAATACAGCAATAATGAGCACAATAACTACAACGAATTTCAATTTCCCAAATCAAAAATCAGTTTATAGAGGCAAAGTTCGAGAAGTCTATAATATCAACGACGAACTTTTAGTTATGATTGCCACCGATAGACTTTCGGCTTTTGATGTGGTTTTGCCAAAGGGAATTCCGTATAAAGGTCAAATCCTAAACCAAATTGCCACTAAATTCATGGAACTGACGCAAGATATTGTTCCCAATTGGTTGATGGCAACACCAGATCCCAACGTTGCTGTAGGGCATTTATGCGAACCTTTTAAGGTTGAAATGGTTATTCGTGGATATGTTTCTGGTCACGCAGCTAGAGAATATAGAGCTGGGAAAAGACGAATTTGTGGCGTTGCAATGCCCGAAGGTTTACAGGAAAACGATAAATTTCCAACGCCTATAATCACGCCTACCACTAAAGCTGACAATGGTTCGCACGATGAAGATATTTCACGTGAAGCCATTTTATCAAAAGGAATTGTGACTGAAGAAGATTATTTGGTTTTAGAGAAATACACTCGAGCTTTATTTCAAAGAGGAACTGAAATTGCAGCCAGTCGAGGATTAATTTTGGTGGACACTAAATATGAATTTGGAAAAACAAAAGAAGGTGTTATAGTTTTGATTGACGAAATTCACACACCGGATTCGTCACGTTATTTTTATTCTGAAGGCTATCAAGAAAGACAAGACAGCGGAGAAGAACAAAAACAATTGTCCAAAGAATTTGTCCGACGTTGGTTAATTGAAAATGGTTTTCAAGGACAAGATGGTCAACAAATTCCAAATATGACTGACGAATATATCGAATCAGTTTCTGAAAGATACACAGAACTTTACGAAAATATTTTGGGAGAAAAATTTGTTAAGGCAGATGTTTCTAATATTTACGATAGAATAGAAAAAAATGTATTGAGGTATTTAGAAAATAAATAAACTAAACTTTTTTTATAGGAAAACCGCAAGTCTTTTTGGATTTGCGGTTTTTTCTTTGGGATAAATAAGCCCAATCGGTAAAAATAGATCAAATGAAATATTTTTATATTTCTACCCTATTTCACTAAAAACAATTAATTATATTTTAATTAAATGTATTTCTATAATCGAAAAATCGAAATTTCCCATATTCTAAAACGAAATTTCCTTTTTTTTGAGCAAAAAAAGCAAAAGCCAGTACTTTATGCACCGACTTTTAAACATTATTTAAAAGGAGTTTAAACAGATCCATCGCCCAACATCAACAAATCAGGTTTGTACAAATCCTTCACATCCGCATTAGGCTCAAACGTGCTAAATTCCTTTCGCTGTGGGTTCTTGATGATGATACCGGCGTGAATATCACAAAGAGCCTTTTCTGGCAACCGTAACCCCATCGCCTGCAGTTCGTGCTCCCACAACAACTTTGCTGCCTTTTTTGGTTCAATGCCGTATAATTTTGGATCAATAAATACTATTTCTTGATAGGCTATATCGCCCCGATCAATTCCAGAGTTTAACCAAAACACTGTGCCTCCTGTAATAGCGTCACGCATACGAACCGCCCATTCAATAGATGAACGCCCACGATGTCGTGGCAATAAACTGGGATGATATCCAATCCTATGTCTCCAAAATGGACAGACGATAGCTTTTATTATCTAACCGAATTAGCCGAATGTCTTGACCCTGTTTTAGAAGATGAATAACAACAAAAAACCGCCAATCTCACGAAAGGCGGTTTTGTTTTTTAAATGTTGGAGGACTTTTTTTTACTTCCCGACCTCCTGAGAATTTTTACAAACCTACTGAGAAACTGTACCTCCAGTTACGTTGTTATCCTTGCCGCCTAGCCCCATAATCAAAGCACCAATTGCGCCGCTAACCACTCCGATGAGTTTTGTATTAGCATCTTCGCTGGCTTGCATTGCGGTTCCTGATGCCGCTAAAATTCCGCCTAATGTTGTTTTCCAATTTTTCATGATTACTGTTTTAAATTTAAATTATTTCTTTCGTTTACAATGCGCTCTGGAATCGAGGGTGTCGATATTTGATTGCGGTAGATTGTTCCAAGTGGTGTCAAACCGTTTGCCGCCACTTTGCCAAAATAAAGATCACTATTGCCATTGGCCGATTGAAACCAATTGTATCTTTCCACATAGTCTAAACTTTCTAAATAAGGCAAAGCCAACGTCATAAACTCAGCCTGTACTGCGGCACTTCTGTTTGGATTGGCGTTAAATTCCGTTATCCAAATTGGTAGTCCGAAAGTATCATATACCTTTTTTAAATGAACTTTAAACCTATTGAATATTTGCAATCCTGTAACAGTTCCTTCGCCAGTGGTATAATTTCCCCAATCCGACCAATGGATAGATATTGCGTCCATTCGAACATCTGTTGAGCGGGCTAATGTGTTAAAATTAGCTAAATAACCAAAAACCCCATCCTCTAAACATCCCGGAGAAACAATCCTGCAACCTATCTGCATTAATTTTTTATGGAAAGGTACAGAAGCATTGAAGTCTGTGAAGTTGTCGTATTGCCCCGATTGATTAGCACTGTCTGGCTCATTAAAACTCATAATATGCGTCGTTCCATAAGCCGCTATTCTAGTAGCAATTCTAGTTGGTTGTGTTCCTGTGCTCATCCAAGACATCGGAACAAATTCTAAATTGCGGCTTGTTGTAGAGTTTACATTATCTCCCCAATCGTATCTCCATTGTGCGTCCAGAAGAACGTAATCTGCTCCTGTAACGCCTTTTTTGTTCACCCAGTTCCATGGTAAAACTCGAATAAAAGATATAGAATTTTGTAATGCCAAGGGCAACTTATTTATAACCAAATCTTCTTCTGATGCGATGTAAACTTTGCTTTTACCCGTACCGTCCGCATTGGTTGCAAACGTTACCATATAACCTTTTCGTAGTACAAAAGATTCTATATTATTGACATCTACGGCAGGTAAATATTCCCCTTCTTTATATATAGTATCAACAATAAATGAATCAACAGTTTCTGTCAAATTAATTCCAGTAAATGTCTTTAATGGTATTGTACTAGGTAATATGCCTCGTATAACACATCCGTTCAAATAGTAATTATCTAATCTTAGATTGGTTTTATAAACAGCATTTTCGGTGTTGATTTTTATCACGTCTAACAAATTGGCCACAATCTCGTTATGATTGTAATTTAAAGTTCGCAACCAGCTTAGACCATCAGCTAAATTTATATAAGAAACATTTATTAGTGGTTCTGAGCTACTTAAATCTAAGTATGCTCTATCGCTTAAAGTCAACTGCGAAGCGTTCTGTATAGCTGTTCCTTTTAAATGAGCAGAACTAATATGTAAAAACACTCCGCCCATATTAATTGTTCCATTTGCAATGATTTTATTTGTCACATTAGTAATAAATAAGATTCTACCAATAGCTACACCAGGCTCTAGTGTTCCTTGTCCTGGTTGTGTTAATGTAGAACTATCTTGCCAATTATTTTCATTAAAGAAATCGTTATTAACAGTACCTTTCCATACCAAAGTTTGCGCCTTTGCAGTTGTAGATATTAAGTAGCATATTGCGCCAAATGTTATCAAAAGAATAATTAGTTTTTTCATTGTTTTTATATTTAAAAGTTAGTTAATTACCAAGTGGTTAATGCGGAACGTACCCACGTATTGGTTGCCGTGCAATAGTATATAAATGTGCTCGTAATTCTTATTTCGCCCGCAGTTCCTGTAGCGGTTGCGCTTGCTGGAGCCGTTCCTGCGGTTACATTTAATCCTAAAGCAGATAGGTTTCTTAATCTAATATCTCTTAACATTGAATCCGTCACAGCGCCAGAACCGCCGTTTGTTATCGCTAATAAACCAGCTACAGGCCTTTGTATTGCTATATCCTTAGAACCAGTTGAAGAGCCATCTTGAGACCATAACAATCTAAACGAAGAATTTAATGTTGCTCCTCCATAAGTAAGACTAAACCCAGCACTTATCTGACTAAAGATATTTCCAGATATTACTCCTAAACTTGTTCCTGTTCCTGTGGCCGTGATATTCCCATTGTTTGTAAGAACACCTGTATTTTGCAAAGTCCCTGAGAATGTTCCGCTTGTTCCATTCAAGGCTCCTGTCAAAGTTCCGCCTGCAATAGACAGATAATTATTCAAATTCAAATTGCCCGAATGATACAAAGTGCGCCAATTGTAGTTTCCAAAACTATCCTGAGTAACTACCTCTGGAAAACCAACTTCGCCTAGGCTTCTGTACCTAAAAGTTCCTGCAGTATACTGATTTGCTGGACTTGTATCATCGCCTATTTTAATGCTCAACGATGTCGTAATTTTATCATTAGAAACCAAACCATTTACAGTAGCAAGCCCAACGTCGGATATACTCGCTTGTACAACGCCATTGTCCTTAAATTCTGCAATATTACTTTCATTGCCGTTAATGCTGGACTGAATATCATAATCACCAGCAACGCCATTGGTCGAAACCGCCAACAATCCATCGGCAAATCCATTGCTTGTGGCTTGTACTCCAGTTCCAAAAGTGGCTGTAGCGGTAACAGCTGAACTATAACCAGAGAGTATTTTGAGTGTATTGGTTATAGATGCACTTCCATCAAGTTGAAAAGTTGTAAATCCATCATCTGTAGCATTAAACAACCTACTACCAACACTTGTTTCTCTCCAGCTAGATGGTCTTATTATATTCGTTCCACTAAACTTAGACAAATACGAAGTTGAACCCGATATTGCGTTATCCAATTGACCTTTATTAACAGCCTCATTAGAATTGACACCGTCTGGAATTATTACCTTTCCAGCTGTAACTTCTATCGCTCTTACATCATTTCCACCTGCAACGATTATAGGATTAAAATACATTCCTCTTATTGCTCCATTCGCACCACCTGTTTGGTTAATAAATGGCTCTAAATCTAAAATATTAAAAGTTGCGTTGCCAGATGGCGGATTTATATTTAGATTTGTAAAACTAATAATGTCTTGCAGACCTGCTATTTGGTTCAAATAAATAGGATTAAATCTAAATCTGGAGCTTCCAAAACACGTAAAAGTTAATTCTCCTGAATTATTATTAAAATTCATTCCTGAACCCTCGTCTATACCAAAAAAACCACCGTTAGTAGTTTTGCTAAAAAAACGCCCACTTTCATTTATGTAAGCAACTCCTGAATTTAGATCATTTAAAAACGATACTTTTTTATTAGTTGCCATTTTTAATTCTACATCACCAATATTATTATTTCTAATATTATTAGCTGTTTTTGGCCAAGAATCAAGATTTCCCTTCAACACCCAATTCAACTCCTTTGTAATAGAATCTTGCACCACAATTCTAGTGGCACTGTTTTGTTTTACGTTTTGCGTAATTGCTAATCGGCTTTGTTTCGGCACGGTTTGCGCCTGTGTAATTGTACTAATAAATAGCATTAATAAGAAAACTGTTTTTTTCATTTTATAAAGATTTAAGATTAAATTCCAAACGAGGTTAATAAACTACGGTCGCCACCCGTATAATTGGCATTAATAAACTGTCCTTCCACAAATCCAATACAGTAATCGCCAATTTCTAAAAGCGCATTATTCAGGTTTCCTGATACTTTAAAAATCAAAAGCTCATCGGGTTTCACAATTTTAGCCACAACAAACAATTCAGCGTGCGCATTGTTATCATTCAAATGATTGGTCAAAGCCTCCGCATCCGCCTTAGCGTTCAGGATATTTTCAATGTCATCTATAGCCGTTATCGGTATCTTTTCGTCCTTATGAAAATAAGAATCCATCCAAGCCCAGAATTGCGCTTGTGTTGGTTTAAGTCCAGTTCTAAACCAGTCTTTAATTGTGTTTTTATCTGCCATTTTATAATGGTATTAAAATATATTCAAATCTTAAATTTTGCACACCGGGGGACACTTCCCGCAACGTTAGTTTAAAAGATGCATTTTGTTTGTCGCGAATCATCCAAATAACATCATTATCGTCGGAATAGGCACCTCCAACAGACACCATAGAGCCTATTACCATATAATTATTTGTTCCTATACTTGGGAAATTAACCGTTTGTAAAGAATCCGTTCTAGTATCTACAACGGCAAAATCCCCCTTATACAAAACACTAATAGTATCAGGTTTGTTCTTTATAAAATCCTTTTTGGTATTATCAGTCTGACTAAAATCCGACTGCAATTGCACATTTGCATTGGTTTCAATCGTAGCTAATTTTGTAACAATCGTGGCGAGAGAATTATTCACAGCCAATAAGCTTGCCTCTAATGTCTTCGTCTCAATTGGCCGCTTAAAATCTGCCCAATCCATTGCGCCAACTCCAGTTCCAAACTGTACGTAGCGATATCTAATAACGGGTTTAGATACATTGTCCTCAAAAAGTAAACTTTCAATAGCCTCTATAACTTTAACTTTAGTCTGAGCAGTTCCGCCTTTAAATTCTAATACTTCACCGTCAATGCATACAACACCAGGACTAACTTGTGAGCCAGTGGTAACACAGCCCGAAATAATGGTCTTATCGCCCGCAATTGCTCCGAGAGCATTAAAAATAGAGAAAGCAGTTTGCAACTCGTCCAGAATGCGGGTACTCATCGGGAAACCGCCTGTATTGCCAAAATTCATTGTATTCATATCGCAATTATTTTAAATGATTTGCCCGCCAATACATAAAACTCTATTGTAGCTTCGATAGCCGGTTGTTTTCTCATAGCTATTATTTGATAAGGCACATTTACTATAAAATCTACAGTTGTCCCCGCATAATTAAATTCAGATTCCAAAAACATCGTTCCCAAAAAAACTGGCGTATTCTCTGCTTCTGTATAAATATAATCCTGCGTTCGATTACTCGTGTTGCTTATCGTTATTCGCCTAAATTCATTATCAAACCTGTCATTCAATACCCCTCTTAAATAACATCGCTGCGAGTTGTATTTCATGATCTCCAAATTCTGCTCCCTAGTCAAACTCCATACATCATACAAAGTTTTAATCGGCGAAACCAACGATTTTAGATAAGCAAACAATTTAGGCTTTCGCAAAAATGTAGGCAAAAGCAATAAAATAAGTTTATCAAAATCTATTTTATACCACATAGCTCACGCTGCTAAAGTTGCCACTCTCAAACTCCCCAGTACTTTCATTAATACTGCCAACGTCAAAATATCCAGCCACCGGCACAGTTTTCACATCTATATTGTCAGCTGCATTATACAACCCCGTACTAATGTCAATTGCCTGAAAACTGGCATTATAAATATGCGGAATTACAACGCCTTCAACCTGCTGTAATTTATCCACCAAATGCGCCAAAACCAACTCCCCATTAAAGGGTAGTAGTTTCATACAGGCCTTTATAGCATCTTCAACAGGATAACCGCCACCTAGCGGTCCTAATTTCATTCCGTTTTGGTCTAAAACCAACGGATTTATAAATATTTGCATCCCCAGAATCAAACGGTCTGGAAGATGGTTTACCACCAAATATTTCACACCACAATCCGCAACCTCGTCCAGATAAGCCACAAAAGCAGCTTTTACTTCAGGCGCAATCGGAGCCAAAACTCCAGCAGTTTCTGTGGCTATTTTAATAAACAATTGCCCTCCCGATTTGGTAACCGCAGCATATTTTATAACTTTCGAAGCTTCGATTTGTTCTTCAGTATAACCAGTATTGTCATATTTGTCCGTATCCAAAAGCAAAGCAAACCCGTATTGAAACGCCAAAGCTTTGGTTCTATACCAACTCGGCCTATGCGGCATTTTCGCTTCGATAATGTCGTTTACTTCTACTTTGTGGGTGTCGAATAATGATTCTAGTTGCCAAATAACATAACTTACAATGAATACAAAGCGTCTATATATTGCCGATTGGCTTATAGAACTAGGAATTGTTACATCGGCTTCCAGCCTAGTATAAACTTCATTTGAAATATCTATAATTGTTCTTGCCATAATTATTTACTTTTTTCCCAATTGTCATTCCGTAGGAATCTCTACCGTACTATAAATGTCGTTCCTATTGTCATTGATCCTATTCCAGGAATTGGATTGATTGCTTCAAAATCATCCGGTATAATACCCGTTGCAGGAATAGCTTTTTTTGCTGCTAAATACTGAACTGTTTTTTTTAAAATCTCAATTTCGCTAGGAATTACAATCAATTCTCCTGGCGTAATTTCGTCCGTAACCGATCGCCCACCATTAGCAAACGAAATTGCATACGCATTCATAACGCTTCCTGTATGCTGAATAGCAATGTCAAACCAAGTTTGTAATACTAATGCGGTTACTGTCATTCTTTAATAATTGGCATCCACTTGAATAGTCAAATCGGCTGCTATTTGTATTTTATTTACTGTCATTCCATCGGCAGCAAATTCGGTTCTAATTTCTCTAGCCAAATTGTCTGGAGTGTGATCTTCCAAATAGCGTAAAGCTCCAACGCCTCGCATTGGCACATCCTTAAATTCGCCTTTGTCCGCCAAAATCAATATTTTTTGATGTTGAGCGGTGCTTTCGCCAACCTCTCCCGACAAATCAAAATTATCGTCTAATAAAAAATCTGTCATCTTTTTGTCATTGCGAGGAACGAAGCAATCTCATTCCAACTGTTTAAACCTATTTTAAAAAGCCGTTAATCCTTGTTTCAATAGCCGTGAATTGTGCTAAATTAACTAGAGCTGTCGTAGTTCCGTTAATTGTGTCAGGCGTTGTAAGCGAGAAACTCATAGCCTTAACAGCTCCAATCAAATCAACCATTATTTTTTTAAGTGTTTCATTCTCTTTTTTCAAAAGGAAACCAACTGCATCAATTTCAAAAATCATTGTGCCAATGTAGTAGCCAATCTTTTCAATTTCATCAGCTGCAATAACCATCCAATCGTCATCATCTTCTACACGAACGGCCAATACATAACTTCCCACTTTTGGCACCAGGATAAAACTTTTCTTTCCTGTGAGAACCGGGCGAAGTCGAACTTCAAAAATTTCCTGACCGTCTTCATCAATTAGCACACAAGTTGCCTTAGTTTCATCAATTGATTTAACCTTTGCAATGTTGCTCACAGCGGGACCATCACTTTTAGCCATTTCTTTTAACTTTGCCCTGATCTGTTCCGGTGTTGCCATTTGCTAATTTGTTAAGAATCCTAATTGTATTTTTTGTCTCCCGCCTCCTGGACCAAACTCCCCTTCCACGCTTTCTACAAAAAACCGACCTGATTTGTCCGGGTACTTATATCCGTCAATTTCAGCAACATCGCCTTTGTTGGTAGCAGGTTCTAAAAAAGCAGTAATACTGCCTTCATACCCGTTGTAATTGCTTTTAGTTTGTAATCTATTGGCAATTTGTTTCAATAAATCGGCAGGAATTCCCGCCTTTATTTTCACTTCTCTTTCATTGTCGTATTTCTCAACATCCGACTTTGTTTTTTTAGCCTCGCCTTTTCCGTTCTTCTCTCGAATAACAACACGAACATTTTTATCAACTAATCGTTGTTTGAAATCATCTTCTTTAACCGTGTTCCAACCCAAACGAAGCTTTACAGTTTTACCTTTTTTACCAAATTGAGTCCCAACATACAACTCATTAAAATTGAAATAAACCGCCAAATGACATTCCTTTTGCAACCATTCTAAAACTTGAATTCCTGTGGCATTCTTAAAACGAACGTTTGTCAAAGGAATGTTTGGTATTTCATCGGATAATACTATTCCTGCTCCCTCTCCTTTGGAGAGGGTCGGGGTGAGGAGATCAGTCAATAATTGTTTAACCGTTACAGTCGAATAGCTTTTATTAAAAATGATGTCATACAATAAATAACTATAACCCTCACATTCAATCTTTACAGGAGTGCCCATATTGACCCGTTTGATAAAACCCTCAAATCGCTTCAAATTCTTACCATCATAGCCAAGTGAAACGCTTATTTTATCATTTTCCTTAAAAACATATTCCTTTCTTTCGTTAGGTTCTTGCTTGTCTTCAGTGGTAGTTTTTACCGTTTTCAAATAACTTATCCTGGGCAATTCAATCGTACACGTATCAGTAAAACTATTGATGTCAGTTTTCCAAGTTACCTTTGATGGCTTTACTTTGGCATAGTTTCCTATCGTAATATCACTGGTTAAATAGAACATATCTTTTCTTTTTTCGCTCCCCTCTCTTTTGGAGAGGGGCTGGGGGTGAGGATTATGGTATAATCAAATCTTGAATATAATCCGTTTCTAGCGTCATTGTAAAAGGGCGAATCCAAGGAGCTTTTCCTTGCACTTCAGGAAAGTCTAAAGTACCAATAACAACTCTACAACTTTCGTCCAAGAACAGCTCTGGATAACCGCCGTGCAATTCTACAGGCTCAGTGCTTTCAAAAATTTGCTTTAAAATCATAATCTGATTTTCGGGAACGGTTCTATTTCTACCAATCAAAAATCCTTTAATAGTAAACTTATAATCGTCAATAGAAAAGCACTCTTTTACCGTGCCTTTGCGCTCGCTTACGACTGTTTTTATGATTGTTTTCGTTAAGTTTACGCCAACAGTACAAGCCTCAATTTCTATTTCGCTTTTTAATAATTTGCCTTTTTCAAGAACCAACCCTTTTAAGGTGATCGGAAACCATATTTCCTGACCGTAAAAATTGACTTTATTAAAAGGCTGATTTTGCTTGGAATAATAAATACTACCTTTTGTCCTCGGGTTCTTTGATGCTATCGAATAGCCTTGAACTTCTGGCGTTGGCTTATTGTCATCCGAAACAAAATAAGGCTGATTGCCAAAATAGGTTTTGTATAGTTTAAATAGATCAAATACAGTATTTGTACTCATTTTAAACTAATTTAGAACCATTGTACAAAACTCTAGCTAAAGTTTCCATTACTATATTTTCAAGTTCTTGAGCCGATTCCTTACCGTTCATTGTTGTAAATTGTATCGTGTCAAAAAACTTCCCAACGTGAATATTTACCACTTTAGGACCAGCTCCAGCAACCGTGTCGCCAGCGGTTTTGCCTGATGCTTGGTTGGATGCTGCCAAAGAACCTCCAGTTCCTAATGCAGATGCTTTAGATGCAGCGTCAAGTTTATCTTTTTCTCTTTGGGTGGCTTTGTCTTTTAAAGCTTTATGCCTCTCGACAGCACTGTTGTTAATTGAAGCGTTGTAACCATTATTGAAAGCATTACCAACGCCTGTCGTGGCTTCGGAAAATATTTGAGAACCCAGTCCTGTAATTGGATTCGTTTTTATTAAATTGCTCCCTAGTTTTTGAAGTATAGAGGGTATTGCCGAAAAATTACCACTAAAAATCGCAGAAAATAAATCCCCGACACCCGAAAACACATCCGCAATAGCTTTTGGAATTTGAGTAAAAGCCGTAATAATCATATCAGGAAGTTTAGAAAACATTCCCATTATGTTTGACCCTAATTGTTTCATTGAATTCCAAACGCCGTCAACAACAGCTCTAAATTTCTCAAACTTATTATACGCAATCACAATTCCAGCAATAAGAACCCCAATAGCAATTGGTATTGCGAAGGCGGCAGCTTGTAACAACAGCATACTTATTGCACTTGCCTGTGTAGCCGATCCAAACAAAAACGTGTACAATGCTGCAGATTGTGTGGCTATGCCGTAAGCCAATAAACCTCCAGTAAACAATCCAAGCGCAGTTGTAAAAACAGTTGCAGTCGTAGAACCGCCCGTGAGCCATTTTGCAAATCGAACCACATAATCGCCCGCTTTTGCAAACTGTGCGCCCAAATCCATTACTTTCATTGTTATGGGTGCAAACGCATCTCCAATAGCAATCAATCTATTGGTAATACTTTCTTTTAGATTGCTCCACTTTCCAGCCTGAGTGTTCATAGCATTATTCAAAGCATTTTCATAAATACCACCTTTACCAGCTGCCATACTCATAGCCTCCGATAATTGTTCGTAGGTTACATCCATTTCTTTAACCTGATCAATACTTTTGCCTGTCGATCGGGCTAGCATTTCATAAACATTAATACCAGCTATTCCAAATTGTCGGACGTCCATTGCGGTGGCTTTTCCAACTGTTTTTATTTGTTGCAAATTGGCAGCCATTCTTGTAAGGGTGTCGTTAGAACCGCCCACGGCAACAATGGCGTTTGCTAAATTCATAGAATCAGTCCTGGCACTTTTAGCATTAACGCCTGCAGAAATAAGAGAACGATTTACCTGCAGTAACGAAGCGGTGTCAAACGGTGTGGCTTCCGCATCTTTTTGAATGTTGGAGTACGCATCCGTAGCTCCTTTTTTTCCAATAAACGTGGACATTCCAGCAATATCCATTTCCTTTTGCATACTTCCGGCTATTGCACTACCTATGCCTCCAGTAACGGCTCCAATGGCTTGTGTTGCTAAATTGCCAATTACAGATCCCACAGCAACGCCACCAATCCCTAGTCCACCAGAACCCGAACCGCCAGCGGCCAAATTACCAGAATGTCTAGCGGCTTGACTTTGCAATGCGGCCAGCTCTCTTCGTGCTGCCGCAATTTGGCTTGGAATTGTACTTCTTGAAATAGTATTTTCGACATCTCTAATTTTAGACTGAAGCTCGCTAAAACTCATTCCTAAAATCTGATTCCGACTCGTTACCTGATTAGCCGATTGACTCATTCTATTAAACGCCGATTGTGAGGCCGAACTAACTCTCGTTATATTCGAACTCATCATATCGCGCATTCGCAAAACAAATTCAATCGTGTTATTCATCAGTGTGTCATTGCGAGGAGGCACGACGTGGCAATCTCATCCTCATTAGTTGGATTCACTTTTAGCTAGTTCAAGAGCAATTCCAGTACGATAAAAAAAGAGTTCTTCGCCCCATTCCTTCAAGGCGTTTGCCCCAAACTTCATAGAACCAAAAACAATTAAATAATCAATACCCGCTTTTTGATTTTGGCAGTCTTTTATTCCTTTCTCACTAAAGGCGAAAGTATTCTGCCTTTTTCCCCTCCAAGATGTTGTTTATTTGCAAGAAAACTGCAATAAATTTGTCTTCATCTTCTATCAAAGAAATGTCGCCATCAAGCCACAATTGTTCCAGGATAAAAATAACGGCTTTGCCCATTCCGTTAGTTCCAATAGCAGTCATATAGTCGCCCAAATCATCCGCAGTTGGCGGACGCAAAACAACCATATCGTTTTCTACTTTCAAACAAACCAAATCACGACCGCCGTACTCTTGTTTCCAATTGTCAAGCTTTTCTTGAGTAAACCGTGCAATAAATGCCGTTTTACTGTCAGACAGTTCATTAGTTGGTGCCATCTTTTCAATTTCTTTTGCCTTTCTATTAGCAAATGCAGCTCTCAAATCGCCTGCAGGAATTTCATTTTTTTTCATCTTGTTTTGTCATTGCGAGGAACGAAGCACCCGAGCTTCAGCGAACTGAGCGCAGCTAATCGCATCCTCAATTAGTATTGTTTTGTCATTCCGTAGGAATCTATTCCAATATTTCCGCCTAGTCTCCCTCCCCTTCGGGGAGGGTTGGGGAGGGGATTAAGGCAATATCACATTCATTGCCAAATAAGGCAAAGTAATTTCTCTGTGTTTGGCGTTTTGCTCCAAATCAACACCACTTTCTGTAAAAGCTACACCAGTGGCGATGTAGGTCTTTACAGGATCGGTAATTCTCTTTTTGAAAGCGCAAGTAATTACGATTGCCTCGTGAGGCACATCAGTAATATCTTCAAAACCTGCATCTCGTGCTGCCTTATTCATCGCATCGCTTTCAAAGCCTAATACTTTAATGCTGCCAGAACCTTTTTTGTTCCCGGACTGGATGTCGATAGCCTCGTCTCCAGCGCCATACAAATGCTCTTTTTCGACTTCTTTTTTAAAGCCAAAACCACGAAGTCCTTTGATGGTTCTACCTAGTATTTTAATCTCAAAGCGCGACCAAGCACACTCAGCAGATGTTATATTTACGTTTGCCATAATATATTTTTTTTTAAATTCCTATTTTCTCGCTCCCCTCTCCTTTGGAGAGGGGCTGGGGGTGAGGATTATAAATTAGCAGTTAAACCAATCGTTACTTGTATCCAAGTCAAATAACCCACTGGCAACACTTTTACTTCAATTCCTCCAGTGCTTGTATTAATAATATTGGCATCTACAGGAACGTTTACATCTACATCACTAACTTGGTCTGCCATTTGCGATTGCAATTGTTGCTTCACAATGTTTTCCAAATGTTTAGCATCGGCTTCGTTGATGGTGCCGTCAGCATTCACACGAACACTTGTTTCCAATAGTGGTGTAGCCGCAGCAACAGCAATTCGCTGTGCTTTATCAATAATTCGACCGTGAACTAAGATTCGAAAATCATCTGCAGTTGCCATATTGTCTCTACCAAAATAATAGCCTGCAGCTCCATCACGGCGGTGCATAATAATATATCCGGCGTTTGCAAAAGCGTCCAACTCTTCTGGATAATAATTTTCTAAAGCTTTATTCCCTATGTAAGCCTGCGCAATAGTCAAAGCTCCGTTTTGCCCATTACCCAATTTAATGTGCGATGGGTATTTTACAGCTCTAGCCAATGCAAGTGCAACCGCTCCAGAACCATCATTTAAGTTACTACCAAGCACCACACCCGCAAAACCATTGTTGGCTTCGTTTGGCGCATAAACAGCAGCGGTTAAATTATTCGTTCGACCTTCAATAAACATTCGCACAGGTTTATTGATAGACTGTTGGTACTCGCCCAATGTTTTAGAAGCTAGCAAGGCATCTTCTACATCTTTGTCCAAAAACCTGCCGGCTACCATCGTATAAGCAGGAGCGGGTTTACGAACTAGTCCAACCACAGTAATATCACCTTGAGCGGAAAGCAATAGTTTTTTCAAACCATTTACGTTCGTTGATGTAACCATTTGGGTCAAAGTCATCGTGTCTTCTACACCAAGAATCGTCAGGGCTTGATTGCCTCCCAATTCTTGATAAAACAATTCGATTGCTTTATTCAAAAACGGTTCGGCTACAACCGTATATCCTTTAGCCACAGCATCTGCATAATTAAATACTGTTACAATTTGCCCTATTTTAGTAACCGAAGTTCCTACCAGTCCCGCAACGCCATCAATGACTTGAATTTGCCGTTGCAAGTTGCCAGACGCTACCGCTACGGTAACTTTTGGCGTTCCAGTTCCTTGTGCCATTAGTCTTGAATTTCAGTGTTCATAATTAATTTATGGGCTTCAATCGCCGCCAATAAATCTTCCTTCTTTTGACTTACCGATTCTAAGCTAAATGCTTTTGCCAGTTCTTTGATTTCCGCATAAGTAGCGGTTTCTGCATCGAAAGTTTTCAAAGCTTCGATAGCCGCTATTTTGTCATCATCTTTTGAACCTTCGTCTGTTTGAGCTTCGTCATCAGTTGTTTTACCATCTCTAGTAAAAGAGGCCACGGTAGTGTCTTTTAATCCATTCGCAAAACTGTCCGCCGATCCTTTGGTGTGAAAAACACGACCATCAGATGTAATATGACATTCGTTGCTAGATTCGTGTCTGGCGAAATAATCCGCCGCTAATTCTTTTGACATATTAAATAGGTTTTAAATTATGATTAAATGCGTTTGAAATACCTCAAAACGCCCAGCGTTACACAAATGACAATCAGCCCTAAAAACAGTCGTCCTAGTATAATTTGCGTTTTCTGCCACCACGTGAGGGTCTTTTCAACTGGATATGGTATTTTCTTAATGTTTTGAACGTTTTCTTTAATATAGGTGTCTTTCCATTGGGCATAGAGTTTTTGCGCCTCAGCTTCGCAGTCAACAGTAAGTATATTATCCTGTACAACTACTTTTGGAGTTTTTAAATATTTTCCCGCCTTTGCAGCTGCCCCCCTCTCCTTCGGAGAGGGGTTGGGGGTGAGGATTACTTTCCCATCCTTACACTCCAGCCACGCTTTATAATAGCTACTGTCTTTTTGGGTTTCAAAAATGGTGTCTCGAATGACTTCCTTAATAGTTACTGTCTGGGTCGTTTCCGTGGTTGCTGGCGGAACAACACTAGTACTTTTACAAGAACTGAGTGTTGTAGCCAACAAAACAAACAAAAACAAAAAGGACAAGAAATGTGCGATTTTAAAATTTTTCATTTTATTGGGTTTAAATAGATTTGACTTTCTTTTTTTCTGCGATTCGTTAATCCGGAGTTAATCATTCCGTTTGCTTTATTCCATTTCAGGAACTCGTTTGCAATAGTTTTATCGTTTGGGTTGGCATTTACTTTTTTAAGTAAAGTACTATCGCCTAATCCTTCTGGAATATCATCGGCGTCAATATCAGTTCCTAGATTATAAGCAAAACTTACAAGTGTGTTAAACTGGTTTTGATTTACCTTAGATTTGATGAGACTTGCAACATCCTTCGCAAATAAGTCAGCAGTTTTCCGAAACATTTGTTCGGCAAATGCTTTCGTTATTGGTGCATCTTTTAGCGTTACTTTTTTACCGTTTGGATAAACTGTATTTCCATAACCAATGGTTGGCACTCCAGCACTACACAAATAAGGTTTTAGCCTCAAGCCCTCAAATTCTTGAATTAATTGATAACCTGCTTGATCTAGTTTCATTCCACTTTTCCGTTTAGCTGTTTATACTTCCTGAGTTCAGTCGTCAAAGTTTCAATTTCAATCATTAGTGATTTAATCTTAATATCCTGTGCCGAAATAACATCAATCAACGACTTTATCTTTACATCTTGAGCCATAATAGTATCTATCGCCTCGTTCAACCGTCTGGTGGCATCGTCCAGTAAATTCCTGTAGAAATCAGCCGACTTAATCTCATTATCAATTTCAGTGCTTTTTCTACTAAAAAACCAAGTAATCAAAGCAGCGAAAAAAGCGGTCAACGTGGGGTATAAAAATTGCTCCATAAACAGGCTTTAAAAAAAAGGCTGCCATCACTCAAGAGACAGCCTTTTATGATCTATTATTCAAATTTTGGCTTAGACCGCTTGCACCACAAGCCCAATACCTTTCCAGTCTTCACGTCTGCAACGACCACCCATTTTTACCAATCCTGAATGAATGTCACCATAATATAGTGGGTTATCCATATCTTGGAACAGTTTAGTGTCTCCCATAGCTTTGGTTACACTGTTTTTTTGCCAGAAGATACTAGCTAGGTTGTCCGTTGCTCCTAGAGCTTCGCCAGGCAATCTAAAAGTTCCTCCAGCTTGGATAGCCAATACTGAACTTCTTTCTAAGAATGTGAATCCTGCAAACTTCCCGATAATACCATTAGTCAAATCTGCCGATTCTTGGAACGATGCCATTTGATTGGCCGACAAAGAATCAATAAATTGTTGGTACATATAGCTTTCCACCATTGCATAACGACCTTCTTTGGCTACGTTATCTTTGTTGAATTTCGCTTGCATCGCCTGAACTTCTTTATACGTAAACGCCTTACGAGTTCCCGTTTGTCCATCTTCAGCATTCACAGCTGTCGCAGCTCCAGTAGTTGCAATTCTTCTACCTACTGGCAAAAATTCAATGGTAGTTCCACCTCCAGCGGCTGGTTTTACACCTTTTACCCAGCTGTAAGTCAATTCGTCTCCAATAGCTTCCGCCAAAGTGTCCGTATGATCAGATAGCATCGAATCCGTTTTTTCATAGCTAATTTCCATTGCCTCTGCAGTAGTAATCGCTGTAGGATCAGTAGTAAATACGTCAAGCGCATACATAACCATTGTGTCACCACGCTGTACTGCCGTTGCAGCTCCAAAAGCCCTGTTTTTTACAACATTCGGACTCGCACCTGCCTGTGGCAAATAAACAATAGCTCCACCTTTTACGTATTTTGACTCATCAAAACACAAGGCAATGTGTGGGTTTGTTCTTCGCAGTTTCTCTACGATATAAGAGCTCCAAAACTCTTGTGGTATTTTAGGATTTGGCATAATTATAGTTTTTAAATTTTTTACTTCTTACTCCCCTCTCCTTTGGAGAGGGGCTGGGGGTGAGGTTGGGGGAGGATTAAACGTTAGGAAACCGCTCTTTTCTCAATTTTTCGTACAAATCAGGAAACTTGGTTCTCACACCTTCCAATTCATTGGCGGCATATAGTTGGTCCCAGTCTTTACCTTCAATACCTGCCATTTTTTTAGCATCGTCACCCAATTGCTCAGTAACCAACGTTTGCGCTGGCATAGCATCAATCAAGTTTTTCAATCCAGCAGGATTGCCCGCAAAACTTTCCGCCAAATTTTTCGACAATTCTTTGGTCAGTTTTTTGTCCGCTTCGCCTTTAGCCAATAAGTCTTGAACTTCTTTGGTTACAGTAGCCGCTTTCAAGTCTTGCAACTCTTTTGCAGCAGCAGTCAAAGCGTTGCTTTTATCTGCCAAATCTTTTTCCAGTCCAGGAACTTTTCCAGCACTATCAATCAAATCCTGAAAGGCTTTGTTCGCATCTTCTTCAGAAGACTTATCGCTTAAATTTAAAGCCGTAAGCATCACGGCCGTCAAAAGGATTTTACTCATAGTTTCAATTTTAGGTTTTACAAAATCAGCGAGATTCAACTCGTTATCGTTTATGTCATAGAGATTAGCCAAAGCGTTATGATTGCCCGGAATGTCAACAAAGGAAATTTCTCTCGGAAACCATTTGGTAACCGTTGGCCCTGTTTGTCCTTCCATTTTCAAACTGGCGTCATCCGTGGCAGCCAAACAAATAATCTTACCCATCGAAGCGGCATTGATAAAGCCGTTTTCAACTTGTGCAGCAATTGCCTCGCCTTTTGGATGCGATAAGTTGATCACTGGTTTTCCAAAAAGTTTGTCGCCTTCAGTCCTAAAATCTTCCCATTTTACCAACACACCACCTTCTCGTTCGTGCATCATAAAACCAATAGGATTCTTTTTGTACTGCGCCAAGTCCAAACCTTCCGTCAACAAACGATAGCCATACACATTCACGCTATTGTCGGTCAAACAAAACTCTTTATCTATTTTTTTAAAGGTTTCTACCACTGGCTAATTTTTAGGTTATCTCTTATTCAGAGTACAAACTTGCGAATGTTTGCAAAGTCTTGAAAATAAGTGTGCAATACTTGCAGACTTATTTTAAAACAGCAGCGTTTTTAGTCAATTTTGTCCCGTATAAACGGGATAGCACAATGGGAATTACCAAAGCACAGGAGCGCGAGTACGCTCGAATTCTATATGTCAGCGAGCGCATCACCTTCAAAGAGATTGCGGAACGCACTGGCGTAACCGAAAAAACCATAGGCAAATGGGCTATTGCCGATAATTGGGACAAACTCCGTAAAAGTCTATTGACCACCAAACAAAGCCAACTCGTGCATTGGTACAACCAGCTCGAAGCAATGAACGAAGACATTGCTACACGAACGCCGCCAGTTCCAGACTCGAAAGAAGCCGACACAATGAGTAAAATCACTTCAAATATCCAACGTCTGGAGACGGAAACAGGAATTGGCGAATATGTAGAAGTCGGTCGAAAACTCTTAACCTTCATTCAAGGCATTGATTTAACCGAAGCAAAAAGATTCAAAAATTACATTGACGAGTTCATCAACTCGAAACTAAAAAATGGCTAAAAAAGTAAGCAATAAGGAGTATTTAGATTTATGGCGCGAGTTCTGTGAAAACATAGACAATGCCACTCCTATTGACTTAACCGAAAGCCACGGAGCAAAACTGAAACGTATAGCGCATTTAGAAAAAAATCCCGAAGAGTGGTTCAAGTACTACTTTCCAAATTATTATACCAGCGAACCCGCTGAATTTCATATAAAAGCAACCAAGCGAGTATTAGCCAATGCCGAATGGTACGAAGTACGATCCTGGGCGAGAGAACTATCCAAGTCGGGTCGCACTATGTTCGAGGTTTTGTATCTAGCGATGACTGGCAAAAAGAAAAACATTCTTTTAATCTCTAATTCGGCCGACAATGCCGAAAGGTTGCTTTTACCTTACAAGGGAATCCTAGAACGCAATAACAGGATTATTGCCGACTATGGTACTCAGAAAAAAATCGGCTCCTGGGAAGCCAACGAATTCAAAACCCGCAAAGGCGTTGCATTCCGAGCCATAGGAGCGGGGCAATCACCCCGTGGAACTCGTAACGATGCCGCTCGTCCCGATTGTATTTTGATTGATGATATTGATACAGACGAGTTTTGCCGAAACATCGAACTCGTAAAAGAGCGCGTGAAATGGATAGAACAGGCATTAATTCCAACCCGATCTATTTCTAACGGTTTGTTATTAATCGCCTGCGGTAACATCATTGCCAAATATTGCTGCATTACCGAAATGGGTAAAAAAGCCAACAAGTGGGAAGTAGTCAATATTCGAGACAAAGAGGGCAAAAGCACTTGGCCACAAAAAAACAGCGAAGCAAGCATCGACAGGGTGTTGAGTATGATTTCGTACGAAAGTTATCAAAAAGAATACTTCAACAACCCTATGGACGGCGGCGACACGTTCAAGGATATTCTCTTTGACAAATGTCCACAATTACGCCATTGCGACACCGTGGTGATCTATGCCGATCCAGCACCCTCAAACTCCGATAAAACCAATGCAAGTAGCAAGGCGATTGTTATTGTGGGACAAAAAGGCATTGATTATTATGTAAACAAAGTTTGGGTAGACCAAATGAGCAACGCCCAATTTTGTGAGTATCTATTCGAAGCGCACGACTTATGCAAAAAGGCAGCTGTCGACCCGATTTACATTTGGATTGAAAACAACTCGCTCCAAAACCCTTTTTATGAACAGGTTATTTTACCTCACATTTATAGAATAGGCAACGAACGAAACACCTTTTTACCCATTCGTCCAGACGATAGAAAGAAGCCTGAGAAGTATGCCAGGATAGAGGGAACTCTCGAACCCTTAAACCGTTTAGGCCATTTAATTTTTAACATTATAGAAAAGATCAATCCACACATGGAAAGAATGGTCGCACAATTCAACAACTTTAGCCGAAAGGCTAAACTAATGGATGGACCCGATGCTGTGGAAGGTGCGGTTAAAATCGCTCAAGACATAGCCATCAGCCAATCAACCGGAAGCATTGAGAGCTTCAAACGCAAAGCAAACAAACACCGATTATAAAGTTAGAAGTGGGAAGTTAAAAGTTCCACAATCTAAAATCTAAAATCTAAAATCTAATGTTAGTACAACCCTCAGAACTCGAAACCGAGTTATACCAAGAAATAATTACAGCAATTACGCGCAACAACCCTCCAGAGGTTATTGCGCAAATAAAAGCCGCTGAAGCTTTCTGCAAATCCTATTTGTTTAAATATGATTTAAAAGCCCTTTTTGGCGATGATGCAGTAGAACCTATCGTTGCCCCAACCGTTATAGACGATAATCTTAAAAAAACAATCAAGGTTATTGCATCCTATTGGCTAGTTCGAAAAGCCAACCCGAATGTAAACCTAGACTTGTTTCGTGAGGATTGGGAACTAATGATCGGCAACAAAGAAGCACCCGGTTGGCTCTATGACATCAAAGAAGGTAACATTAGCCCCGACTGGCCATACAAACCCGACAATACCGAAACTCCCGAAGACGAAAGCATTATTAACGATGGCGTTTTTTGGGGCTCAAACTCAAAACGCACCCAAAGATTTTAAATTCTAAAACTGTTGAAACTGAATTCTAAAATCTAAAATCTAAAATCTAAAATTAATGGCCTTACAAAAAAAGAAACCCGAAACCACCGAGCCCTACATCATACACGATTTAACCCTCATTGCGCCCGACCGCTCCAGCAAGGATATTGGATCGCTCAAACAAGCGGTAGTTACCGCCGAAAGTATATACTACCCCAACCGGGTTGCACTCTATGATTTGTACCACGACATCCTATCAATGGACGGATACCTCCGTGGTATTATCCAAAAAAGGGTCGATGACGTCCTAAACAAAAAAATCAAATTCACACAAAAGGATCGCAAGCAAAACGATGAGATTACGATGCTGATGCAAAGCCAAATCGGTCGTGATTTAATCACCCAAATGATTGAGTCCAAACTTTGGGGAACTTCGGGTGTGGAGTTTATTATTGGCGATGAGCTAAAATTCAACCCAATCCCTAGAAAGCACATCAAGCCCGAAAAAGGAGTAATTACCAAATCGCAATACGGACTTTCAGAAGACAACGGATTTGATTATAGTGATATGCCTTTTGTTTGGGTTATGGGCAATCAAAAAGACCTCGGTTTGCTCTTAGCCTGTTCTATGTATGCAATCTACAAACGAGGCACTTTTGGCGATTATGCGCAATATGTCGAGATTTTCGGCCAGCCAGTGCGTATAATGAAATACGATGCCTATGATACAAAAACAAAGCAGGAACTCAAAACAGTACTAACCGAAAGCGGCTCGGCTCTAGCCATAATGATTCCAAAACAAGCGGAATTCGAAATGAAAGACGGCAAAGCCTCGAACGCTGACGGAAAACTCCAGCTGGGTCTCATTGAAGCTTGCAACAAAGAAATGGCTATCGCTATCCTCGGAAATACTGAAACAACAACATCCAGTACCTCCAGCGGCTATGCACAATCAAAAGAACACGGAGAGCAACAAGATGCCCTTACCGTTTCCGACCTTATTTTTGTCGAAAACCTCCTAAACAGCAAAAAGTTTTTAGCAGTCCTAAAATCCTATGGTTACGACATTCAAGGAAAATTCGAGTTCGAACTCGACCTAGATTTAACCAAGCTCAAGCTGCGTATAGAAATAGACACCTTCGTAAGCACAAAAGTACCCTACGGAGACGACTATTGGTACGAAACCTACGGAGTCCCAAAACCCGACAACTACGAACAGTTGAAGGCAAAAATGGAAGCCGACCAAACCCCCGAAGGGGGAGCAACTGCCGGTTCTACTCCCTCTCCTTCGGGGAGGGCTGGGGTGGGGAAAAAAGGACAATCGACCCGTACGGACAGGTCGCGACCTGTCCTAACCGAAACCAAAAAGCAAAACCTTATAGATTTACTTTTTAAAGGTCTAGCCGATTTTTTCGACCAAGCCCAACACTAGTTGGGCAACTCAATGATTTGTATGCCGACAGTTGTTCCTGTTGCGGTGGAGAAATTGTTTTATACAATCTAACTGACACCAGTGCAGATTGGGAGGTAATCTATACCCAAATTGCACAGCAGCTATTGGATGGTTCGGCAACGGACATAAATACCAATTTGTACTTCAAAACGGCTCAGGATTTAATGAATGCCATATACAATGGTTTGGGCGGCTCTAGCTTTGCTTACGATGACGACCGTAACCAGCTAGTCGCTGCATTACAAAAAAATATCTATCCGTTTAGTGCCGCTAAAAGTCTGGTGCAAATGAACCAATACCGTGATATGATGATTGGAGCTGATGGCAAATTATTAAATTTTACTAGTTTCAAAAAAGTAGTAGCAGACCAAGGAGAAATTTTTAATAATAGGCACCTACAAGCGGAACACCAACACGCTATGCAGTCGGCTATAATGGCGCACAAGTGGGACACTTTAGATTCGGAATATATAGAATTTTCAACCGTTGGCGATAGCCGTGTACGATTTGAACACAAGAAGCTAGATAAATTTACAGCTCCAAAAAATGATCTTGTTTGGCGTAGAATTTACCCACCATTAGCTTGGAACTGCCGTTGTACTGTTATTCCCGGCATAGCCCAAAATAGCGAAAAGAAAATGACCTCTAATGAAGCTGGAGCTATGGCAAAACCGTGGGTAAAAGACACTATTTTCGATAACAACGTTGGTTTAAGCAAAGTAATTTATAAGGATAACCACCCCTATTTTCAAAACGCCAAAGGTGATCAACACAATTTGAGTTGGGAGCAATACGGATTACAGCCATTGAATAAAATTAGAGTTAATCTGCTAGAGGAATACAAACCAACCACCAAGAATGAATATTTGGAATGGTGGGAGAAACAACCCAAATTAAGGGGTGATAATATCGTAATTAAAGATGCTTTAAATAATGAAATATTATTATCAAGCGGTGAAGGACAAAAAGGAAATCTTAAGGATTTTTACAAGCATCACATCATTCAAAAAGATGCAGACAAACGATTTGAATATGCTACAGAATCGGTTAATATAATAAAGCAACCTGATGAAATTTGGCAGAATGACCTTGGACGTATTTATTTAAAATATTATGAACAAGGCACACTAAAAATAGCAGTCAATGATAATTTGGAAACTAAAACAATTTTTAAGTTTTATGAAAAAGATAGCGGAGAATTGAATAAAAACAGGAGAGGCGCATTGCTTTATAAAAAGTAAGGCAACAACCTTAATGATTATTGCCCTATTGTGAAGCTTGGTACTGGTCAAGATTGTTTAGATCTACCCAAATCGCCTTCACCCGCTTTGCAAATATACAAACATTTTTAATATGTCACCCGAAGAGTTCGAAAATAATTTACAAACCAAAGCTGCAGCAATAAAAACCTATGCACTGACCCGTTTTCCTACAGTAGCAGGAAACATTGCTTTGCGGTTCATCAATGGGAATTTTAGAGCGGGAGGATTTCAAGGACAAACTTTCGAACGTTGGAAGAAAGGCAAAAAAAAGTCTGGTACCACAATGGTTGTTACCGGAGCATTGCGTGCTGCAAATTATTACACCAGCCAACCCGGGCAAATCACCTTAAAAAACAGTATGCCCTACGCCAAACAGCACAACGAAGGTTTTGAAGGCACAGTAACCGTAAAAGCACACACCAGAAACAAATACACAAAATCTAAAGTAGGAACAGGTAGATTTACAAGAACTGGGCGCGAAAGAATGCAAACCGTAACTTCTAAAACAGGAGAAAGCCAAGTAAAAGCACATTCCCGAAAAATGAAAATCCCAAAACGCCAGTTTATGCCAACACACCCCAACGATAGTCCAGTATTAAACAACGCCGTACAAAGACAAGTCGCCCGAGATATTAATCAACTAATGCAATAAATCCGTAGGGACAGGTCGCGACCTGTCCTCAACGCGACCTGTCCCCAATCTAAAATCTAAAATTATGCAAAGTCCAATCGCCAATTTATTCCTAGCCATTCAAGATAGAATCCTAGACCAAGTTCCCGAAGTGAAATATATAGACCAAAATTTAGGCCAGTATATGCACGAGGAATTTAGAAAACAAATGTTGTTTCCCTGCGTACTGATAGACTTTCCAACCACCAATTTTAGCGAAATGCAAGGCAACAATCAGTTTGCAGATCTAACCATTGTAGCCACACTATTTCACGACATTTGGAACAATACCAACAGCATTACGCCATTAGCAATAAAAGAAGCTGGTTTGAACTATTTAGAAACAGATCAAAAACTATTCATAGCCTTGCAAGGCTGGAATCCTGACTTTTGCGAAGCTTTGATTAGAACACAATCCAAAAGTCATAACGCTAACGAAGTGGGATTGATGGTGCGCGAAACCACCTTTACAACAACCTTTGAAGATTACAGCACCGTGGACGAAACACCGCAAATAACGCTCGGTTTAAGAACCGAATAAGGATAGCTGATTGCTTGCAGGAACACGCGCTTCTTTAATATTCATCCACTGGCGGTAGGATATAAAGATATTGAATTTAGGAAACACCGTCCTCACGATTTTAGTATCCGGAACATCTGAATGTTTTGCATCATTATACACGCTAATAATATAACGAGCGCGCTTGTGGTAGTTATTTTTATTGTATGCCATAAGGCAAATTTAAAAAGGATAAATATATTGTGCAACACGAGTTTTTTGGCATAAAAAAACCACGCTCTCGAGCGTGGTTTTGTGTTTTAAACTAACTTCTCAAATAGTTTTTGAAGCTCTAAATCTATGCCTTGCGCATCAAAACTATCCCTTATATGTATCGGAGCGTGTACTCGTTCGTCTTGGCTGTAAAAAGCTATTTCATATTTGTTTTGACAACCGTTTACAATAGCCGCTTTTACAGTTTTCCCCTGCGGACTTTGCACCTCAAAAGACCAATACGGTAAATTGCCTGTCTTTTCTTGACACCTAAACCCTCGTTTTTCAAACTCCGGAATATACTTTTTTATCAAACCCGCTAGTTTATCAGCAAATTTCAAAGTCATTTCTGTAAACACCCGTTCTCTAGCTTCTTTGGCTTTTTCTTCTATTGCTTTAGATTCAGTCGTTTGGTCTATTTTATTGAAAAAATCATTAATTTCCATAACTTCTTTTTTTTACAAATTTATTTCATTTGATAGTATTGTGCAACACGAGTTTTTTGGCATAAAAAAACCCACCGAATTGGTAAGTTTTTTGTTTAATTTTGAAAAAAACTTTCAAAATGGACAAAATCTTATCAAAAACTTTCAAAAAATACCCTAATGCCGTATGGCTCGATATGCTCCTACATTGTTATGAATATTCCATCAACGGTAATGTTGCTTTTAATGCTAATAGTACTGATATAGAGTTTAACCGCATTAGTCAAGAGTCACGAGGACAATTGTTCTACAAAACTGCGGACATCCCTATTTATCTTTCTAAACTGCTTGCCGATGGCTTCATAGAACCAAAGGGAGACGGTTATAAAATCACCCACAAAGGCTTGTCTCACATTATGATTGACGGTGGTTACATAAAACAAGCCGAGCGGTCACAGAAAGAAACCAAACGTTTTGATTTTGAATTTTTCAAAATAGGCTATGATACAGTTGTAAGCACACTCGCCTTGATATTAAGCATTATAGCCATTTTATTGACTTTAAAATAGAGATTGTACTAATCACTATTGAGATTATGGCAATTGTAATACTTGCGATTCTCATTCGACGGTTTCTTTTTGCTTCGTCTTCAACTTCTTTTCTAATTCTTAACTGAATTTTTGATGGGTTTTTCATTATGTACTTTTTTAGTGTTTTTTATTTATAATTCCTGCAATTGTTAATACCTCAAATCAGTCCAATGAATAATTTTGCCAATATAATCCTTGTCAAAAAAAGCAAAGAAATCTTCAATAGTATCAAAGCCATCTTTTTGCGCGAGTTCTAGCATATTACCCGTAATAATCATTTCTTTCTCAAAATTTACACAGGCAAAACTTTTGTCGTCAATAAAGACCCGCACAATTTTTTTACCAAAACATTCAAACCACATTATCTCAACTTTCTGAACACTAACCACCTTCAGAACCGGAGCAAAACGAAACATATCCTTTTGCCTACAATTAATAAAAAAATCAATCTTTGTACCTACTTTCCAACGGTCGCTTTTATCCTCCCGGATGGTGTGAAGTTTGGGCTTTACCTTTAAATCATAATTAAATGGAGTTTTGCCAAACATCTCATAATATCGCCTATCGGTTGCCTCTAATGAAGCTCCGGCATGCAATAGATTATTTGTTAGTAATCCTTCCCAAATCCTCTCAACAAAGTAGGTAGGTTTGCCGTTCATTTGTGTGCTAAAGGGTAGTATCATTTTATTTTTTTGGTATTTAATAAGTTTGGAAGTGGTTTTCTAATTCGGTGCTGGTACCGTTCCGACTGAATCAACAAATCCAATTCTTTCAGTTCGAGGTCGGAGCAGTTCCGAAGGAATTGCTCGGGCGTGATGGTTAGAGTGTATACTTTATTTAGTGTTGGCATATTAATAAAACTGTGATATTCTAATATCGTGATGAGTTCGTGTGTATTTCTTTTGAAAATGCGTTTGCATAATTTCGAGCTGTGCTGTGCTGAAGAAGTATTTTTTCAAAACTTTGATTTCATAAAAACTAGTTTTTCTACAATCTAAAAAAAATTCTTTTACTCTCCAGTAGGTGTTTAGGTCGTTTTCTAAAGCATAATACAGCTCTGAATATTTAACGGTTTGTTTTTGTTTGATGGCTTTTAAAAAAGCCTGCTTTGCGCTTATTTCTTTTTCCATTAGAATTACTCTTTGTTGCAGTTGCAACACTTCGAGCGTAAATTCTCTAATAATGTCATCGGGGTATTTTGTTTTTGAATCTATCATATCAAACTACCTCTTTCTATCCGTTTTTAATTTCGCCAAATCTTGCAACACAGGGTTAAAATTCTTACCGTTTACCGCTTCGGGATATTCGTTGTCGCAATACTTCTTATTGATGTAAGTGGCTAGATGACATTTTGCAATCCCGCTTGACTTTAAATACCGTTCGTACGCTGGAAGCGATAGGAAAAACTTTATTTTTTCGGATTCACTCATTTTCTTAAATGACTTCTCGGCATCTTGTTTAGCTATCTTGTGATCGTACTGTTGCCACGCAGCCTCAAAGCTTAAATCTGCCGGCGTAATCTCTACCTTGGTGGGCGGATAGCGTTTTTCCCAATCTTGCAAATGAGCTTCCTTAAACGGAAACTTTCCAGCTTGGTACAAAAACTTTTCTTGCTTTTCGCTCAAATCGCCCTCCATTACATTAAAGAAGACTAAAACACCGTTTAAATTATATTTAAACTGCCATATTTCGCCACTTCGTATCTTTACAGTGTAGGTGGTTTCGAGTGCCATTTTAATAGACTTTAGTTCTCTTAAAACCGCTCGATTCGTATATAATTTCCATTCCTAGCATAGTCGCCAGTTCATATTCCACCATTGCGCCTTTCGAATTTTTATAATCTTCCAGCATAAAAATCATCTCGCAATCCATCAACGCCCTGATGCACTTCCGCATCGCCAAATCCCAAGGACATTTCCAGTCGCCTACAACCGCCAAAGGATTCACGGCTGTGTGTCCTAATCTTTCTAGATCCACTTGCGCAGCCCCAAACTTCATCGTACATTCCGAAATCGGCTCGCCAGTAACTTTCCCAGCGATATATATTTTCTTTTTTACTCCCCCTCCTTCGGAGGGGGTTGGGGGGAGGATTTTTCTCATTTCAATAAATATTTAACAGGTTTAGTATGCACAAAAGATTTTGATATTTCAATAGCTTCAAGCCTCAACCGATGCTCCATTTCAAAAATGGTCTCAATTTTTGCAGATGGTTTTGGGTTTTTCTTATTCAGTACCATTATACTAGTTGTTGGTTTAAACTTGATTGAATAAAACGGATCACATTCCGATCGTAATCATTCAGCGGATGCTCATCTGTAAGGATAGTAAATTGCTCTAAAAAATGAGCCTCGAAATACTCCAGCGTGAAAGTGTGCTTTTTGTCTTTAGTAAAAAGATTGGCCCCAATCTGAACCTCCAGTTGTTTCTTCTTGAACTTCAAAATCACTTTGTCCAACACTGATCGAGCTACCTTTACAAAGCGTTCTTTATTGGGCGTGTGGTCAAGAAAACCAAACGAATAGACTAAGGAGTTAAGTTGTTTTTCGGAGATTTTTAGTTTTACTTTCATTTGTTTATCTCTTTATAGTCTTCTAGCGGACAGTTTGTTGGAATATCTATAGCTGAAGTGCCACTCTCAATTGTTTTTAAAAGTAAAAACGAGCCTACTTTCTCATGTTCACATACATAAACTTTCGTGAAATTATCGCGGGTAGATTTACATAAAAGACAAAATTCACAATCGCCACAATCAGATATAATTTTTGCTATTTTCATATCAGCATTCGGTTTTTGGTTCGGTTAATATTTCCCCACAAACAAAACAAAACTCAGCCGTTGTTTCACACCCGCATTGTACAGATAGCGTTCTTGTTTCCGCTATCCAATGCGGACATACCCCCGCCGCTACTCCCTCCCCTTCGGGGAGGGCTGGGGTGGGGATTGGGGTTGGGGTCTGCGCAAATTGTTGGTTTAAAATTGATTGTATAAATCGAATCACATTCCGATCATAATCATTCAGCGGATGTTCATCTGTTAGAATAGTAAATTGCTCTAAAAAATGAGCCTCAAAATACTCCAGCATAAAAGTGTGCTTTTTGTCTTTAGTAAAAAGATTGGCACCAATCTGAACCTCCAGTTGTTTCTTCTTGAACTTCAAAATCACTTTGTCCAAGACAGATCGCGCTACTTTTACAGATCGGTCTTTATGTGGAAAGTGATCCAAAAACCCAAAGGCATAAACCAAAGAATTCAACTGTTTTTCCGATATTTTTAGCTTAACTTTCATTTTTCAGGTCGTTCAAATTTATTTTTACTATAATTCCAAATGATTGGCTCTTCATTTATTGGAAAAAAAATAATTCCAATAATATTTCCGCTTTTGTCGCGATAATCCTCGGAGAGTTTAGAAACTATTACCACTTAACAATCGGTTTTAGGTTCCGTTAACATTTCCCCACAAACAAAACAAAACTCAGCAGTAGTTTCACAGCCACACTGGCTGGATAGAATTCTTGTTTCCGCTATCCAATGAGGACAAACCTCCTCAATGCTATAACATTCCACTTGATCCAAAGCCTCGGATATACCAAGAAAATAACCTGTCCAAAAAACAGCACTAATTACCATTAGCGCAAATACAATCATTATTACAATTTCCCACATCTTATTTATATTTAGATTTCACAATTCCGCTCAATGCTTTAATCAATTTTTCGAGTTCCAACGGATTCATATCCTTGAGAGGCTTTCTTACTGGCGATTTTTCGCCTTTTAGAAAATTACTCAAACGTTCCAAATCTGGAACTTCGCCCCTCTTTTCAGAAGGCTTTACCCATTGCATCTGATAGAGTAACGATAGTATTACTTTGTGTTTTGGGTTGGTTTTGTCGAATACTGCCCAGTTTTCAGTAGGTTGGTTTACTGGTGTAGAACCTTCTTGTGCCATTATAATTTTTTTTGCTTGCGCTTGAGTAATTGACTTCAAGCTCGTGCGGTTCACATCGGCGGTAACCCATTGTACCCATTCATTTTTTGTATCCACTTGATACTGGCAGTTTTTCATTATCCTATTGGTTTGAAAAGTCAAAATGGGTAAATCGTCGCCAATGGTTTCGGTGGGTTTTACTTTATTTGCTGGCATTGTCTAACCTGGTTTTTTCCTCCGAAATAAGAGAATCTACAATTTGAATTCGTTTCTCATGACTCAAATTTTCTTTAGTTTTAAGTAAAGCTTGTAAATATTCAAGCTTTACTTTTTGTAGTTCATAATGCTCAATTTGCAATTCCGTTTCTGATTTTTTACAGCCAGTTAACAAGAAACTTAATCCTATTGTGATGATCGCTTTTTTCATTTTGTTGTTGTTTTTATGTTTGCTCCCGATGCAGGATTCGAACCTGCATTCCAGTCCTGATATTTCTGATGCTATTACCGTTTATACGAATCGGGAAACCGAATTAACCTTTATATTCTGCTTTTGTGTGTGTTTTAAATGCCTTATTCTCAATCACGGCTTTTCTATAATTACCGAAAGCGTTAGTTTCCTGTGATGTCAATTCTTGCCGTGCTACCCAATTGCCGTTTGTGTCTTTATAGACTTCCTTGCCGTTGACGTTATAGGATTCGTGATCTGTTATTGGTATTATTTTGACGCTCATTTTCGAGTTGTTTAAAGAAGGTTTTTATCTTAAATCGAAACCAAAGGATATACTCGACAATGGCTTTTCCGTTGAGTACTGCTATCAAAACTATTAATAGCAGTACAGTGCTTTGGTCGCTACTCGGTTGCATCTTCCTGGGGAATTACTTCAGAGAAAAATTCAAACTTATAACCGCTTAAAAAGTCTGCCGATGACATCGACAAAGGAATAGATGTTTTAGAACCATCCTCGTTGATTAAAGAAGCTTCGATAAACCAAGAAGAGCGCACTGGCTTATATGCTGCTGCTATAATTCCAACGCCATCCGTAAACTCTTCGTTATTAAAATCTTTAGTCAATTGTTGAAGCTCCAGAACTCGTGAACCTTTCAAGTTGCCTTTTGCATCCTTTTTCAAAAGGTTGAAAACAATTTTAACCAACGCTGCCGTTTCCTCATTCGTGGCCAATGACGTAATGTAATTTTGAACCTTTTCTATTCCTGCAGTAACGGTGTCGTCCCAACCGTCATTAATTCGGTACCCGATTTGTATTTCTTCCCGATCAGTCGAAAAGGTGTGCGATTGTTGTTTTTCTTTCAATCCGTAAACCTTATTTTTTAGGTCTAAAATATCTTCGAAAAATTTGAAGGTTTCCGTTTTGGCATCGCTTATGATTTCTGAAGCTTTGCAAAGTTTAAAAATTGCTTTTGGTACCGTTTCAGCAACTAAGGCTTTGTACGCCTCACGGTCTTGGTCTTTTTTGGCTTCAATTTTTGCGAGTGCAGCCTTTAATTGTTCTGGAGTCGCTTGACTCAAATCGATTGGTTTTTCTTGTGTTTCTGTGTTCATTTTTATTTATTTAAATTGTTTATTATTTCAATCACAAATTCTATTTTTTCCCGCAACGCCTGTGCGTGGTGGTAGTTCTCATTACCCGACAATAGCTGTCCTCGCTCCTGGTTAATTTGGATTCTCTCTAATGCAGAGAAATGTCCTGCCTTGCCTCTTTCCTTCAGCTCCGTGTCATATCTTAAAACATCGCCTAGTGCCGCAAATCTTTCTGGGATTTTAAATTCTTTCATAATCAATTAGCATAAAAAATGAATTCATTCAATCTGGTTACATAAGGCAATTCCTGTTTTGCCTTGGGCTTGTAAGCTTCCAGCAACGCCGACGGAAAATTTTTATAAACCTGAACAATACAACCGTTGTAGTGATATGCCAACCTATCGGCACGTTTAGGAATGTTATCTACCATTGCCAGAAACTCATTTTCGTTTTTTGCCCACTCAGTCATAAAATACTTGTTGATAGCGGCATTCGAAAAATAACATTGAAACATCTGTGGGCTAGTGCTGTATTTGTGGCACCAGGACCAGTAATGTTTTAGTACTAAGTCTTCGTATTCCTTCGCAGAAATTTGTAGGTAATCTTGGATTTGATTTTGTGTTGTTGTTTTCATAACTTGTTTTTTAATCTTGTTGATGTTCTCCTCTTAATTTTTTGTATCCTTCGTCCCAAATGGTGTAAAAGCCACCATTTGGACCGATTGTCCTTCCTTTGCAAGCTGCCAAGAATCCTGTTACGAAAACTTTTTGTTTGGCATCAAACATTATACTTTTTTCAAGTTCCGACCGTGGGTTGTTCCCTTGCGCGTGACCTGAAATCACTATTATTTTCTTTTTGTACTTCCTTTTGAATTCGAGATACTGCTCAAAACTTTTAAAGAAGTATATTCCTGAATCAATAAAAACCACATTAGGAGAGCCACGTTTGTCGAGATAGGCACACATTTGGTCGTAATCATAACTAGCAGCTAGAAATGTGTTTTTAACGTCTGACGTGCCTACGATTTCGTTTCTTTCTATGAAATCGCTGTCGTCCGTTTCCTCTTCCAATAAGTTGTAGAACGTGTCCTCTGTTTTGGCAAACTCTTTGGCCAATTGCAAAAGGAAGGTGGACTTTCCCGAGGCACTCGCACCCCAAACAAACCAAACACCTTTATTTTGCGGTTCTTTAAAAGCCTGATACATTTCGCCTTCAAAGGGTATTCTCTCAATTTTTTGATTTAGAATATTAGCAACTGTTAAGGCTTTTTTCAGTGCTACCATACAAGGTTACCTTCTGGAAGGTTCAACACTTGTCTAACTAGCCCCATCGTCAACTCCTGTCCTAATCTTTCGGCCT
>CAMCTL010000011.1 GCA_945878515.1 Flavobacterium psychrophilum
GGATTTTATATCGTTCAAATGACTAATGACAATGCTATTGTTGACGCTAAAAAGTTTATTCTTGGAATGTAATTAGTTGTTGTTAGAAAGAGGTTCTAATGGTTTTCATGTGAAAAGCTAAAAAAATTAAAATTAATTCAGCAATAGGCAGTTTATCAATATAAACCATTAAGATTCTGTGTTGATTTTCAAGTAAAAATTTAAATTTGTATTAGCTTTGTAACTTATAGGTGGTCATTGTGCCAGTCTCTAAAGCGTGTTTAAACATCGGTGTTTGCACGCTTTTTTTTGTGCTATATTCTGTCATTAATGCTTTTGTATTTGAATAGTTGATATTTAAGTTATATAACAGGACAGTAAAGGATACGGCGGTACAAAAAAATCAGTAATATTGAACTCTAATTATACTTTTAAATTTAACTTATTGCATGTTGATGCATAACATAATTTATTTTAACAAAGTTATATTATCAATAATACAGTTAAAAAATGAAAAAAAAATACTTCCCCCTTAAGTTTATTGTGCTCCTATTCAGTATTAATTTTACTTTAGCACAAGTTACAGAGCGTCCAATGATTTGGGTTAAAGACTCCGAAAAACAATTTATCCTTAATGAGATAAGTACTAACACTTGGAAAAACGCCTATTACACTTCTTTTAAAACTAGGGTAGATAAAGAAAGGACTAGCTATATGGCAAATCGGCAAACGTATTTAAAGCTATTGCCCTTTAATAACACCAACGCGGTTGTTGGAGTTATACCACCATTAAAAACAATAACAGACAGTCAGACCAATGCTTCTACAGATCGAAATAGAATTAAATCCTATTTGCAAAGTGGTATTGACAGCGGTGTTATGTACTATTTAACGGGAAATGTAGATTATGCAAAATATAGCGCTTCTATATTTTATACTTTTATGAAAGCCATGAATCAAGTGCCACTTTCAACCTCCGGAGCTTCTAATGCAGGTTGGATCTATCCTGCAGACCATTTGCGAGAAGCTAGAGATATTGGAGCACAAATGCCAATAATATATGATTTTATTGCCACTTATATTAAAAACGGTGGCACTGCTTATGATTTTGCCGCTAATAGTGAAGTTACAATAGACATATTAGAAGCGGAAATTGTATTTAAAAGATATGTCTCTTTAGCTAAAAATCGAGGAGGTGTCAATTCGAATTGGCCTGCATTGGAAAGTCCTAGTTTGGGAAATAACATAATGGCCTTAGACAGCAAAACAGAAAGAGATGCCGAAATCCTATTTGTAATTAATAAGACAACAAGTAATCAAATTCCTTTGAGTACTATGTCGCAAAGAATTACTACTAATAAAGGTATTTGGCCAGAGCCTTTTACCTATTCCAAATATGTTGCTGAATACTCAACCTATTTGATGACCGTTATCACTAAGTATGACCCCACTTATGACTTAGCCAACAAATACACTAATATACCATTATCTGAAGAGATTCCTAATGACTTTACGTATCCTAATGGCAATAGAACGTTACATTTTGGTGACGGAAGTAGAGGTTTTGCTAAATACACAGATGGTTATGAAATAGCGTATTATTTAGGTAAATTAACTAATAACAACACCTTACTAGATAAGTTTGGTAAGCTTATTAATTCGTGTATCGCATTTGATGGCTATAAAAGACAAACGTTAAGCTCAACACGATCTACAGCCGTAGAGCCTTACTTCGACGAACCTTTAAGGCTCTTATGGCATTCTGGAACAGTTGATGGAGTAAGCACACGATTTACGCAAAACGTGACCAACGAGTTATTCTTTGCGGGAATTTCTATGCAAAGAAATATAGATACACCAAACCCTGCACTGAATGGGTTGATGTGTTTTGTTGGTGGCGCAGGTTTTGTTCACAGTTATGCTTCTGGAATGAATATGGAATTATATGGACCAAGAACAATTATAGGAGGAGCTGCAGGCAATACTCAAGATTATTCCTCTACCATTCACAGGCAGTATTACCGCTTATTTGCAGCTCATAACACCGTTATAGTAAATGGAGCATCACAAGGTAGCGGTGGCAATGTTGGTATTGATATAAATAGAGTACAAACAGTATCGATTGAGCCCAACTATGAAGCACTTCCTGTATCGCCTAAAAACTCATTTAGTACCTCAACATTTAAAGATGATAAAGGAACATTAGCAGAGGCTACCCAAAATAGAACTTTGGCAATCGTACGTACTTCCCCAACTACGGGCTATTATGTGGATGTTTTCAAATCTAATTCTTCGTTGGCTAACGAATATCATGATTATGTTTACCACAACATAGCAGATAATCTGCTACTTCAAAGTAATGGCTCCAGTCTTAATTTAACTGCTGCACCCACTAGATATGCTACCGGAAACACATCTGGAGGATTTAACAATCCAGGTTGGCAGTATTTTACTGGTGTTAAAACTTCAGGTGTTTATGCAGGTGATGTAACTGCTACATTTTCTGCCACACAATTAGGGAGTCCTAGTGTAAATATGAAAATGCATATTCCAGGCGAGGCAAATAGAGAATATACCCAAGTAAATGCACCACCTACACTAGGTTTAGCATCAGCTTATGAAACCGCATCAACCCCAACTATAGTTGTTAAACAAAATGGCGAAGCATGGGATACGCCTTTTGCAGTAGTTTACGAACCTTATCTTGGTACCGCTGAAAGCGTAAAAAAAGTTACTAGCATAAAAAGGAATGGCTCCTTTGCTGGATTAGAAGTGGAAAGTTTAGTTGCTGGCAATACTATTAAACAAATTGTTCTTGTTGAGGATAATGATGCTGATGTCCTTAACGATGCCACTTTAGGGGTAGAACTTACCGGTAGATTTGCTGTATTATCTCTAAACGCAAATGATGAACTGACCTCTATTTATATGGGCAAAGGTTCGAGAATTAAATATAAAGGATGGGAAGTAACCACTAAAGACGGATTAGCAAGTAGTTTCTATATAGAAATTATCAATAAAAATGCAACTATAACGACAAATTCTGAACTAGTATATACTTATCCATCAGATATAACCCTTTCAATATCCGATAATTCATTTTTAAATAATGAAAGAAGTTTTAATGTTTATCAGAATAGAAATTCAAGTATATGGAACATTCAAACTAAAAATTTAGACCTAAAAAATGCTAATGTTAAAGTTATAAACCTTTTGGGTGTAACCGTTTTAAGCAAGGAAATTAATTCTTCTTCAACAGAAATAGATTTGAGCTCTGTTCCAAGCGGTTTTTATATCGTTCAAATGACTAATAATAAAACAGTTGTTGACTCAAAGAAAATTATTGTTGGAATGTAATTAGTTGTTGTTAGAAAAAGGAATTTACATTGGATACAACAAAATAAAGTTGCGAACAAAAACAACCGAAATTTATCTGAGTAGTCCTAAATAATCCATTTAGATTATTCGACAAAAATAGACAATTTAAACAGCATCAAAAACGTTTTTGATGCTGTTTTAATTTTATAAGCTTTCATTATTAGTTTGTTTTCCAGATGAATTTGATTGGGAGTTAATATATGGTTTGGTAAAAGATTCTAATTATAGAAAAAAAGTCAAAGGCATAGTAACGGAATTCCCATAAACCGACCCGTGCTAAAATAAATATAAAGGTTATTGATAATAATATTCATTATACCCCATAGTACAGGATAGGAAAAATTAACATTCCATATATTTTTACTAAAAATTCAAAATAATTGGTTTCGGTAGGCATCGATTTGAAATTTATTTTAGTGATTTTTAGACTTTAAAATTACAACAGAAAGAAATGAAACATTGTTTTTTTTCAAGTCTAATACTCGACATTTTTTTTGAATATTTTTTTGTTATTCATAGCCAAATTCAATAACCATAACAATTACAATATATGCAAGCATTGCTCGGTATTCTTTTTCACTCCATAGGAGGTTTCTCGTCAGGAAGTTTTTATATGCCTTTCAAAAAAGTCAAAGATTGGGCTTGGGAAAGCTACTGGATAATAGGTGGTTTTTTCTCATGGTTGATTGTACCGCCTCTAGCAGCTTATTTAACTGTTCCTGATTTTGTCGAAATCATCAGCGCGGCAGCTCCGTCCATTAAAACAATTACCTATTCAATGGGTCTAATCTGGGGAATTGGAGGTCTGACGTATGGACTTGGCGTTCGATATTTAGGAATGTCGTTGGGCAACTCGATTACCTTGGGCTTTTGTTCAGCTTTTGGAGCATTGGTCCCATCCATATATTATAATTTTTATCCAGTTGAGGGAAAAGTTTCTTTTACAGATATGATATCTAATACTGGTGGTCAATTGGTTTTATTTGGTGTCTTGATATGCTTGGCTGGAATTGCATTTTCTGGAAAAGCAGGAATGCTCAAAGAAGCTGATTTTGCTACGGGTCATGAGGATAAAGACAAAGACTTTAGTTTAGTAAAAGGGTTAATTATTGCGACTATTTCTGGAATATTAAGTTCTTTTTTCAATTTTGGAATTGAAGCAGGAAAACCTATGGCAGACGTTGCCAACGAAGCTTGGAAAGGTTTAAATCCAGATCAAGGTGAATTTCTTTTCCAAAATAATGTAACCTATGTGGTTTTACTTTGGGGAGGATTAACAACTAACTTTATCTGGTGTATGTATCTTAATTTCAAAAACAAAACTTTCGGAGATTACATAAATACCAAAACTCCAATTGCCAAGAATGTAACTTTTTCCGCAATTGCTGGTACCATGTGGTTTTTGCAATTTTTCTTCTATGGAATGGGCGAAAGTAAATTAGGTAACGGAGCCAGTTCCTGGATTTTACACATGGCAACTATTATTCTAACGGCTAATTTCTGGGGATTTTATTTAAAAGAATGGTCTGGAGTATCCAAAAAGACATTCAACACATTTCTCATAGGAATTGGTCTTATCCTAGCTTCAATAGTTATTGTCGGAATTGGCAATTCCCTTTAAACTATTTTATTCAAACAAACATTTCAATCAAATATAATGTCAAATATGAACACAAACAATATGACTTTTCAGCACGTAAGTTACCTTTGGGATGACGCAAAAGCTGCAGCATTAGCAGGAGATGAAGTAGCACTATTTATATATCGTTCTAATTTATTAGGAGCCGATTTAAGATTAACTAATTATGGAGGTGGAAACACTTCCGCAAAAATTACGGATAAAGATCCATTGACTGGAGCCGACTCCGAAGTAATGTGGATCAAGGGTTCTGGTGGAGATATTGGAACATTAACAAAATCAGGTTGTGCGGCACTTTATCTTGACAGATTATTAAACCTTGAAAACGTATATAGAGGAATTGAATTTGAAGACGAAATGGTAGAGTTATTCAACCATTGTATTTTTGATTTGGCTTCAAAAGCACCTTCTATTGACACTCCATTACACGGTTTTTTACCTTTTAAACACATCGATCATTTACATCCAGATGCTGCCATAGCAATTGCTGCCGCTAAAGATGGAGCCAAAATCACCGAAGAATTATTCGATGGAGAAATTGGTTGGGTAGGCTGGCAACGTCCAGGTTTTGATTTGGGTTTGCAAATGCGTGCTTGTCTTCAAGAAGCCGAGGCAAAAGGGAAAAAACTAAAAGGTGTAATGCTGGGTTCTCACGGTTTGTTTACTTGGGGAGATTCTTCTTACGAAAGTTATATCAATACATTAGAGGTAATCGAAAAATGTGCTGAATATCTAGAAAGCAACTACGGAAAAAACCGCGCTGTTTTTGGAGGTAAAAAAATTGAAAGCCTTCCAGAAGATGCCCGTAAATTGCAAGCAGCAAAAGTAGCTCCAATCTTGCGAGGTTTCTGTTCATCAGAACGCAAAATGATTGGTCATTATACGGATGATACCAGAGTAATGGAATTTATCAACTCCAATGATTTAGATAAATTAGCTCCTCTTGGAACTTCTTGTCCTGACCATTTCTTGCGTACCAAAATCAGTCCTTTGGTTTTGGAATTAGATCCAAACGAAGATTTATCAGACGTAGAAGCCATCAAAGCAAAATTAACTCCAGCTTTTGAGGCTTACAGAGAAATGTACAAAGAATACCATAATACTTGCAAAAAATCAAACTCACCAGCGATGCGTGATCCAAATCCTGTGGTGATTTTATATCCAGGAGTAGGAATGTTTACTTTCGCAAAAGACAAGACCATGGCACGTTTGGCATCAGAATATTATGTGAATGCCGTGAATGTAATGAAAGGTGCCGAAGCTGTTTCTGAATATACATCATTGCCACGTCAAGAAGCTTTTGATATTGAATATTGGTTATTAGAAGAAGCGAAGTTGCAACGTATGCCAAAACCAAAAGCCTTATCAGGACGTATCGCTTTGATCACAGGTTCCGCAGGTGGTATTGGAAAAGCTATAGCTAAGAAATTTGCCGAAGAAGGGGCTTGCGTTGTAATTAATGACATTAATGTGGAACGTTTAGAAGATGCTGCTGCTGATTTCATCAAAATGTTTGGAAAAGATGCTGTTTCTAGCACTTTATTGAATGTAACGGACGAAAAAAGTACAGAATTGGCATTAGATGCTGCTTGTTTAGCATTTGGTGGTGCTGATATTATTGTGAATAATGCGGGTATTAGTATTTCAAAATCAATTGCAGAACATTCTTTAGAAGAGTGGGATAGATTGTATGATATTTTGGTGAAAGGACAATTTATAGTTTCTAAAGCTGGAGTTGAAGTAATGCGCAAGCAAGGTTTTGGCGGTGATATTGTAAACATTGTATCTAAAAATGCAGTGGTTGCAGGACCAAACAATCCCGGTTATGGTTCTGCGAAAGCAGCTCAAGCGCATTTAACGCGTTTGATGGCGGCTGAATTAGGTGCTGATAAAATCCGTGTAAATACTGTAAACCCAGATGCTGTAATCTCTGATTCAAACATTTGGTCAGGTGGTTGGGCAGAAGGTCGAGCCAAAGCGTATGGAATTACAGTAGCAGAATTACCCGCTTACTATGCAAAACGTACCTTATTAAATGAAATTATATTGCCAGATGATATTGCCAATGCCTGTTTTGCATTTGTGGGTGGTTCGTTGAACAAATCAACAGGAAACGCCTTGAATGTTGACGGCGGTGTTGCAATGGGCTTTTACAGATAATTAGAATCCTTTGGTTGGGATTAATTTGATTTATTGAACGTTCGATTTATTTCGAACGTTCGATTTATCTAAAAATGAAATAATTCAGACTTTCAGAAAGTAACTTTCAAAACTAAATTTTACCTAGCCTTTTTTAAAATAAGTTTTATTTAATTTTACACAAAAACACTATGTTAATTGATTCAAATAAAATAGCCATACACAATGAAGATTTAATTAAATCTCATCAAAATAAATTGGTTTTCTCAGCCTCAGAAATTGCAGAAACTGAAAGTATCATTAATAAACTAATCGATTTCCAAATCGCAATTCCATCGTGGGCATTAGGAACAGGAGGAACTCGTTTTGGTCGTTTCCCAGGTGGTGGAGAACCTCGTTCATTAGAAGAAAAAATTGAAGATGTCGGTTTGTTGCATGCTTTAAACAAAGCGTCCGGAGCCATCTCTTTGCATATTCCTTGGGATATCCCAACGGATCGTAATGCCATTAAAGCTTTGGCAGCGCAACATGGATTAAAATTTGATGCGGTGAATTCAAACACTTTTCAAAACCAAGCCGATCAAGAACATTCTTATAAATATGGTTCATTACAAAACGTAAATAAAGCGGTTCGCAAACAAGCTATCGCTCATAATATCGAAGTAATCCAACAAGGTATCGAATTGGGTTCTGAAGCATTAACCGTTTGGCTTGCAGATGGTTCTTGTTTTCCAGGACAATTAAATTTCCGTAAAGCCTACCAAAATACTTTAGAAAGTTTAGAAGAAATTTATGCTGCATTACCAGCCAACTGGAAATTATACTTAGAATACAAATGTGCTGAGCCTAACTTCTACTCTACTACAGTTGCCGATTGGGGACAATCCTATTCTTATGTAAAAAAATTAGGCGACAAAGCCTTGACTTTGGTTGATTTGGGTCATCATTTGCCAAATGCCAATATCGAGCAAATCGTTTCCTTATTATTGATGGAAGAAAAATTGGGTGGTTTCCACTTCAATGATTCGAAATATGGTGATGACGATTTAACAGCTGGTGCTTTGAAACCGTATCAATTGTTCTTGATTTTTAATGAACTGGTAGAAGGAATGGACGCTAGAGGTATGAATCACGCTAAAGATTTAGGATGGATGATTGATGCTTCGCACAACGTAAAAGACCCAATGGAAGACTTATTGCAATCTGTAGAAGCGATTATGGTGGCTTATGCACAAGCACTTTCCGTGGACAGAAAAGCATTGGAAATTGCCCAAGAAGAAAATGACGTGGTAAAAGCACAAGAGATTTTGCAAAACGCTTTCCGTACCGATGTTCGTGCCTTGGTTGCCGAAGCACGTTTGCGTTCAGGAGCAGCCTTAAATCCAGTAGGATTGTACCGCGAGCTTGCCGTTAGAAAAGGTCTTATTGCCGAAAGAGGATTAAAAACAGTTGCCACAGGCTTGTAAGGTATGACTAGAGTAAACGCTGTATTTGATATTGGTAAAACCAACAAAAAGTTTTTTCTTTTTGACGATGATTATAATGAAGTGCATCGAGATTACGTAAATTTACCTCTTACTGTAGATGAGGATGGATTTGAAGCAGAAGATATTGAGTCTCTCCGCCATTGGTTAAAGAACACTTTTGATGCCATTTTAGAAAACCCTCTTTATGATATTCACACTTTAAATTTCTCCTCTTATGGAGCAAGTTTTGTTCATCTTGATAACAAGGGCAAGCCACTCACACCGCTTTACAACTATATAAAAGAACTTCCAGAAGAAATCACCGAAGAGTTCTATAAAAAATATGGTGATGAACTATCTGTTGGTGCGCAAACGGCTTCTCCTCAATCAGGAATGTTAAATTCAGGAATGCAATTGTATTGGATAAAAAAAACAAAACCAGAACTATTTGCACAAATAAAGTATAGTTTGCATTTACCACAATATTTATCCTATTTATTTACAGGGATTCCGGTGAGCGAATATACCAGTATTGGATGCCATACCAATTTATGGAATTTTGATGAAGAAGATTACCATCAATGGGTTAAAGAAGAAGGAATTGTTCAGCTTTTGCCACCAATAGTTCCTACATCTGCAAGTATAAACACTACTTATAACAACAAGAAATTGAAAATTGGAGTAGGAATACACGATAGTTCTTCAGCATTGTTGCCCTACATTTTGAGTAAAAAGAATCCTTTTCTTTTACTATCAACAGGAACTTGGAGCATTGCTTTAAATCCTTTCAATGCCGAGAGTTTATCTAGAGAAGATATCGCTGACAATTGCTTGAACTATCTTAGAATTGATGGTAAACGCGTGAAAGCCTCTCGTTTCTTTATGGGAAATGAGTATCGTTTGCAAGTCGAAAAACTTTGTGAGTATTACAACAAAGAATATGGCTACCATCGTGAAGTAAAATTTGACCAAAGTATCTATCTTAGTTTAATCGAGAAACCATCGGTTTACTTTAAATTTGAAGGTATTTCTTTGCAACGTTTACCTCAAAAAACTGATTTAGAACAATTTGAAACCTTCGAAATTGCGTATCACCAACTGATGATAGAGCTTATGGAACTTCAAGTTGATACCATAAACAAAGCGATTGGAAACAGTAAGATAATGAAAATATACATCGACGGTGGATTTACTGATAATGATGTTTTTATGAAACTGATGTCGCATCATTTTAATTCATTCAAAGTATTATCAACACATTCGCCACTTGGTTCAGCACTTGGAGCAGCAATGGTTATTTCTGATAAACAAATCACATCTAGATTTCTAAAAGAGAACTATAGAATGAAAAAATTGGTTCCCTTATTATTTTAATTATGAAATGAGCACAACAGAAATGCGATGCAATTGCAAATCATCGAATGCCAAAATAAAATATTAACCGATGAGATAAACACCGATGAAGATATACGCGACCCGAGCGCCAGCGAACAGGCGAAGCAATTACATATGACCAATAAAAAACAATAATTATCCAACATATGAAAATCGGACTTTTTATCCCTTGTTATGTAGACCAATTCTATCCAAAAGTGGGTATTGCCACCTACGAATTATTGCAAAAACTAGGTTGCGATGTCCGTTTTCCAATGAAACAAACCTGTTGCGGACAGCCAATGGCTAATAGTGGATACGAACACTTGTCCAAAGGTTGCGATGCTAATTTTGTTGCCAATTTTGCTGAATTTGATTTTATTGTTTGTCCCTCGGGAAGTTGCGTTTTGCACATTAAAGATCATTTACACGATGAAAACAACGAAGAATTGGCTACTAAAATCAGAAAATCAGTTTTTGAATTAACTGAATTTATTACTGATATTTTGAAAGTAAAAACAATCGCTGGTAATTTTCATCACCGAGTAGGTATGCACCAAAGTTGCCATGGACAGCGTGGATTGAAACTTTCGCAAATGAGCGAATTAAACGCTCCATTTTTCTCTAAACCTGAACAACTATTAAAAGGAATCAATGGAATAGATTTGGTTTCATTGAAAAGAAAAGATGAATGTTGTGGTTTTGGCGGAACCTTTTGTGTTACCGAAGAATCTATATCGGTAAAAATGGGACAAGACCGTATTAAAGATCATGAAGAACAAGGAGTTGAATATATAACTGGTTTCGATATGTCCTGTTTAATGCATTTAGAAGGAATTCTAAGAAGACAAAATAGTTCCATAAAAACGATTCATATTGCCGAGATATTAAATTCTAAATACTAATTCGGTATGAAAAATACTTTATCCCATAGCGATGCCGCCACTATTTTCAATAAAGATGAAAAAAGAGTCGATTGGCATGACGAAACGCTTTGGTTTGTTCGAGAGAAAAGAGATAAAGCGGCCCATCAAATTCCAGATTGGGAATTATTAAGGGAAACAGCATCACAAATAAAAAACAATGTGCTTTCGGATATCAATAATTATTTGATTGAATTCGAGGCGAATGCCCTAAAAAACGGAATCATTGTACATTGGGCAGCAGATGGCGAAGAGCATAACAAAATTGTACATTCCATTATAGAAAAACACGGTGTGAAGCAGATGGTTAAGTCAAAATCGATGCTCACCGAAGAATGCCATTTGAATGACTATTTAGCCAAAAAAGGAATCGACGTTATAGACACAGACTTGGGCGAACGAATCGTTCAACTGAGAAATGAACCGCCCAGTCATATCGTTTTGCCAGCTATTCACTTGAAAAAAGCAGATGTAAGTGAAACTTTTCACGAACATCTTGGAACTGAGAAAGGAAATAACGACCCTAAATATTTAACCGAAGCAGCGAGATTGCATCTTAGAGATACATTTTTGACAAGAAAAGTGGCATTGACTGGAGTCAATTTTGCCATTGCCGAAACAGGAGAAATCGTGGTTTGCACTAATGAAGGTAATGCCGATATGGGCGTACACCTTGCCGATGTGCATATTGCCAGTATGGGTTTTGAAAAAATATTACCTAAGCGAAAACACTTGAGTGTTTTTCTTAGATTGCTGGCGAGAAGCGCAACAGGACAGCCTATTACCACATTTTCCAGTCATTTCAAAAAACCAAGAGAAGGTCAAGAAATGCACATCGTTATTGTAGATAACGGCAGATCTACACAATTAGGTAGACCCGATTTTAGAAATTCATTAAAATGTATTCGTTGCGCCGCTTGCATGAATACTTGTCCTGTTTACCGGAGAAGTGGCGGTCACAGTTATCACACGGCGATTGTTGGGCCAATTGGTTCCATTTTAGCGCCGAATCTCGATATGAAAAAAAATGCCGATTTGCCTTTTGCCAGCACACTTTGTGGTTCTTGCACTAACGTTTGCCCCGTTAAAATTGATATTCACGACCAATTGTATAAATGGCGTCAAGTTTTGGTAAAAGAAGGATATACGCCAACCACCAAAACCATAGCTTTGAAAGGTATGGCAACTGTTCTTTCGAGTGCTACTATATTTAATTTAGCAGGAAAAGCAGGAAGATTTGTTATTAAAAACTTGCCTTTTCTAGTTAATAATAGCATCAATGCTTGGTATAAACAACGGGAAATGCCTGCTCCGCCAGAAGAATCCTTTAGAGAATGGTACAAGAAAAATGGCAAAGAATTTAACGACAAATAAAATGATTAGCAGAGCAAGTATTTTAGAAAAAATTAAACAAAACCAACCTTCAATAGTAAGTGAATTGCCTAGTCTAACTTTTTTAGGATTGGATACCTTTGATGTTGTCGAAAAGTACAAAACAGTTTTGAAAAGTATTGGTGGCGATTTTGTTGAAGTTAAAAATTATGATGCTATAATTGACTTTATCAAGAACAATTATGATATAAAAAAAAGAATAATTACGACTCTACCTGAATTGTCCGAAATTGCAGTGACAGATTGGTTCAATGACGACCCACATACTTTGAAAGATGTTGAATTGACTATAATTAAAGCGCATTTTGGTGTTGCTGAAAACTCGGCACTTTGGGTTACTGACGCTATTTTAGGTCAGCGCGTGGCTACTTTCATCCCACAATATTTAGCTATTATTGTCAATAGAAACGATATTGTAGCAACGATGCATCAAGGGTATGATCGTATTGGCAATCAGGAATATGGATTTGGAACTTTTATTGCAGGTCCGTCTAAAACCGCTGATATTGAGCAATCATTAGTTTTGGGTGCTCACGGAGCAAGAGGATTAATGGTCTTTATTTTGGAATAAATTTCAATGGTTTGTTGAACTAGGCATTTTATCTAAAAATTAATTTACTAAAATAATTCACAATGGAAGAAAGTAACAAAACGCTTGGGGAATTTATAATAGAAAATCAAAAAGATTTTCAGTATTCTTCTGGAGAATTATCTCGAATTTTTAACTCTATCCGATTAGCCGCAAAGGTAGTGAGCTATAAAGTGAATAAAGCGGGATTAGTAGATATAATTGGCGCTGTAGGTGAGAAAAATATACAAGGTGAAGACCAACAGAAATTAGATGTATATGCCAACGAAATTTTCATTCAAACCCTCATAAATCGCGAAATTGTATGTGGAATTGCCTCTGAAGAAAACGATGATTTTATTACCGTAGAAGGAAGTGATAAAAGCAACAACAATAAATATGTAGTTTTGATGGATCCTTTGGATGGATCGTCAAATATAGAAGTAAATGTGTCAGTTGGCACCATTTTTTCAGTTTACAGGAGAGTAACACCGGTTGGAACACCTGTTACACTCGAAGATTTTTTGCAACCTGGAATCAATCAAGTTGCAGCAGGATATGTTATTTATGGTACATCTACAATGCTGGTATATACAACAGGCCACGGAGTAAATGGATTTACTTTAAATCCAGCTATTGGTACTTTTTATTTATCACATCCCAAAATGAAATTCCCTGTTGATGGTTCCATATATTCTGTAAATGAAGGAAATTATATTCATTTCCCACAAGGAGTCAAAGATTATATCAAATATTGTCAAACGGAAGAAGAAGACAGACCTTATACATCAAGATACATCGGAAGCTTGGCTTCGGATATTCATAGAAATATGATAAAAGGAGGCATTTATTTGTATCCAACAAGTTCTAAGGCTCCAAAAGGGAAATTAAGACTGTTGTATGAATGCAATCCAATGGCATTTATTGCCGAGCAGGCTGGGGGTAAAGCCTCTGATGGTTTTTCTCGGATTATGGAAATTTTGCCAACTTCTTTGCACGAAAGAGCTCCTTTCTTTTGTGGCAGCTTTAATATGGTCGAAAAATTAGAAGAATTGATGCGCCTAGCAAAATTGAGTAAATATTAGGTGTCCCAATTGTACGTATATTTTGATTTCACCTAAGATTTGTGGCGTTAAAATTTATCTTAAAATCTATTTCTAATCAGTTCAAAAGCCATAATTCGGTCAATTCGGAATCATTACTTAATTCCCAAAATAATTTATTGTATTTTTCTTCATTAGCTGTTGAAAAAATTATAACTTTATATACTTGTTTTCAAGTTTGATTTTTAAAACACTTGAGAATTTATTTATTATTACGCTAACCTAGTTATAATTTTATGCAAATACTAAAACTTATAAAGATCAATGAAAACTCTAGAGTTCCCAAGTATAGACAAATCGTTGATTCTATAATTCAAAACATTACAGATGGCAAGCTCAAAATTGACCAAAAGATTCCATCGATAAATAGTTTTAGCGAGGAGTTTTATTTGTCACGCGATACTGTTGAAAAAGCCTACAGTATTTTGAAGGAGCGAAAAATAATTACTGCAATCAGGGGAAAGGGATTTTATATTACTGAAACAAAACTAGTTTCTAAAATAAATATTTTGTTTTTGATGAATAAATTGAGCACTTATAAAATGCAAGTGCATAATTCATTTGTCAATTCTCTAGGCGTCAATTCTCGAACCGATTTGCAAATATACCATTGTGATGAAAGTTTGTTTTTAGATTTGTTAGACAAGAACAAGTTGGCATACGATTATTATGTAATTATGCCGCACTTTAAAACAATTGATCTCAAACATGTAAGCTTTACAGATGATGTTCTTAAAGCTATAAATGAAATACCTAGAGAGAAACTAGTTGTGCTAGATAACATTAAACTAGAAACTGAAGGTAATTTTGTGTCAATTTATCAAGATTTCGAGAATGACATATACGATGCCCTCAAGCAGTGCATTATACAAATAAAAAAGTATAAAAAGATTATGCTCATATATCCTAATAAATCAGTTTATCCTTTTCCCCGCCGAATTTTGCATGGTTTTAAAAAATTTTGTTCGGAATATGATTTAGATTTTGAAGTTTTGAATGAGGTATATGATGATATGATTTTAAAAACAGGAGATTTATTCATTACTATCGAAGAATCTGATTTGGTTAGTTTAGTAAAACAAGTAAGAGAAAACGAATACAATTTAGGAAGTGATATTGGGATTATTTCATATAATGATACGCCACTTAAAGAACTATTGGGTATTACTGTGATATCTACCGATTTTAAAATTATGGGAGAAACTGCTGCAAACATGATTTTAAACAAGCAAAAAGGGAAAATTAAAGTACCTTTTAATTTTATAGGTAGGGAATCTCTTTGAACTGGAAAGATTTTGAATTAATTATTTTAGACTTCTCAGAAAATGACGACAGTTATTTGTAATTTAATGATTACGTTTTTTTGTTCTATTATAAAATATTAATTACCTCGCCACTTTTTGTAGGAATGTCATATTCATATACTTTAGAAACGGCAACGGATTTAGCTCCTCCTTTCAGTTCTTCAGAAATAATAGGCTTAACAAAACCGAAGTTATTAAACAACGGGTTTGGATTATGACCACTTGCCAATTTTATTTTTGAAGTTTCTACTAAAGGACTATTCACCCGAATACGGCAATTGCCACCAATTGTTGATTTAATTTGAAGAGAAGTAATATTATTTTTTTCCCAGGTCATGTCAATTATAAATCCGCCTTTTGTTCTAAAACCTTTTAGCTTACCTTTACTCCAGACTTTTGGTAAAGCTGGTAAGAGATAAATAACATTCGAATGACTTTGCAGCAGCATCTCTGCAATTCCCGACGTACCTCCAAAATTTGCATCAATCTGGAAGGGAGGACCATTCAACAAGTTAATAAACAATCCCGCTTGGTTAGCTGTAATAGTTGATTTATCGACTGATTTTCGAACATTCACAGGGTTTAATAATTCCTGTAATAATTTATAAGAACGTTCCCCATCTTCTAAACGAGCCCAAAAATGAACTTTCCATGCCTTTGACCAGCCCGTTTCTCCATCACCTCTATATAGAAGCGATTTTTTTGCCGCTTCAGCTAATAAAGGTGTTTCACGTGGCTGAATAGAGCGTCCAGGATGCAATCCGTAAAGGTGAGAAACATGTCGGTGATCGTCGGCAACATTATCCCAATCTTTATACCATTCCTGTAATTGGCCGTGTTTTCCAATGCGAGGTGCATAGAGCTTATTCAATGCTGTTTGCAAATTTACCTTTAACTCTGGCTCCGTTTTCAAAACCTCAAGTGCTTTAATACTATTGACAAAAAGGTCTCGAATAATGGCCATATCCATAGTTGACGCCATACTGATGCTGAATTTGCCGTTGCCACTATTTCCATTCTTAATTAGATATTTTTCCTTGTTTTCTCCGTGCGCAGCTATCGTTGTGTCGAATTGATTCTCAGGAGAGGTTGAAGGACAAGTTACCAACTCACCACTTGGATTCTCAATAAGCCAATCCAAATAAAACAGAGCACTTCCTCTCATCAAAGGCCAAGCCTTGTCTTTTAAAAACGCTTTGTCTCCAGAAAATTCATAGTGTGTCCAAAGATGCTGACAAAGCCAACCTCCCGCCATCGGCCAGCTTGACCAAAAGGGTTTGTTGGTGTTTTTATCCCAGTCAAAACCTCCTGAAGGTGCTGTTTGTCCCCATATATCTGAATTGTGATGCGCCACCCAACCATTGGCACCATAATTTATTTTAGCAGTTTTTGCTCCGTTAATTCCCAAATTTTCAATAAAATCAAAAAGAGGTTCATGACATTCCGATAAATTAGTAACCTCTGCTGGCCAATAATTCATTTGCGTGTTAATATTGTTTGTAAAATTTGATCCCCAAGGTGGTTGTATATCCCGATTCCATAAACCCTGAAGGTTTGCAGCCTGTGAGCCTGGTCTTGAGCTGGAAATCAACAAATAACGTCCAAATTGAAAAAATGTGGATACCAAATCATTATCATTTTCTCCGTTCTTAAAACGCATTAAACGCTCATCCGTGGGCATACTTCGGCGTTCTTTATTTCCTAAATCCAATGAAGCATTTGCAAATAATGAATTAAAATCTTGAGTATGTCTTCTTTTTAGTTCGTCATATTTCATTCCCTCTAAGTTTCTCAAAATTTGTTTTGCTTCAATGTTCGGCTCTTTACCCTCAAAGCCTGGCGATTTATCAAAACCGTTGAAACTTGTTGCGGTAACAATGGCCAAGACAACTTCGCTGGCATTTTTTAAACTGAGTTGTCCATTTTTAACCGACGACTCACCATCACTATAAAGTACTTTTAGATGTGTTTCATAAACAGTTCCTTCGCCGTCTTGGTCATATACAATTTGCTTTGGTTCATAATTGCGATGCGCCACGTGCTTCGGAGCTTTAGACCTAACAAAAATGTGGCCTTGATCAGAGCTACTAACTACGCAAGGCATATCGTTTTTAAATAAAGAAGTAAAGTTTATTGTACCTTTTCTATCTGCTGATAGTTTTATTACTATTGCTTTATCTGGAAAGGAAGCAAAAGCTTCCCTTTTATAATTATTATTACCAATTTGAAAGCTAACATTAGACAAGCTCTCTTCTAAATTTATCCCACGACGGAAATTTTTAACCCCAACGGAATCAAGGTCAAAATGGAAAATCAAACTACCGGCAGTTGAGTATCGTGCCGAATAGGGACCTTGTGCATTTTCCCAAAGTGTATCTGCTCGAAAATAATTTTCTGTAAAAACCGCTTCACGAATAAGTGGCAGCATTTTTTTTGCATTAGAATTATTCCAATCAGAAGGAGCGCCTGACCACAAAGTATGGTCGTTTAATTGAAATTCCTCAGTGCGTAAACCTCCATAAATCATTGCGCCTTGCGTTCCATTTCCTATAGGTAGGGCTTCTTCCCAATGAAGTGCTGGATTATCAAACCAGATACTTATTTTCGATTCTGAATTTGACTTTGAATTATGCTTTAATTTTAAAGTAGTCTCAGCATCACGTTGGGTGCGTATTGTACCCGTCGAGCAGCTTATAAATAATACCAGAATAACACCAATTAAAATCAATCTTAAATTCATATCTATCTATTTTTTTTTGATTTAAAACTAGTAAAAACAACCATTATTATGGTTGATATTTCGCTAAAATAGGAATTCAAATATTGAACTTTATCCCGTACTATCCTGTTAATTTTGTTTTACTTTCTTTGAGAATGAAAAATACTTTTAATGTTTTTGCTTCAGTATTTCTTAGAAATTATTTTAAAGCAAAAAAACATTTTATTACAGCACAAGACCGAATTTGCAATCAATAAAATAGTGTAAAAAATTAAGATTTTATTTTATTGTTTACGTGACAGTACAGGACACAAAGCCTTGTAAATTGATATATTTTTGAATTAATATGTTTCTTGATAATTGATTCTTAGAAATAGATATTAATTTTTTCAAATTTTGTCGGTTATCGTTTTTTTTACTATTGTAGCATTAAATTCTGAATATAGTTGTGCAAATAATTACAATGTAAAACAAAAGTAAGATTTGAAAAATGGCGCTTAACAGTATTTAAAAATTGAGATAGCAAGAACAAAATTTTTTAAGATAGACAAATAAATCTTACGCAATCATTTTTCCAATCAAAGAAAGGATTAATTGAACGTATGTTAAACAAAAAAATAAATACAAACTAATGAATTCCAATAATTTTGAAACCCGTTACGCATCAAGTCCCGATGCTGTAAAACAATACGATACTACACAATTACGAAAAGAATTTTTAATTGAAAATTTATTCGAAGTTGATAAATTGAATTTGGTCTATTCGCATTATGATCGGTTCATAACTGGCGGTGTTATTCCAACTGCTAAAGCTATAGCACTAGAAACTATAGACCCTCTAAAAGCAACTTACTTTTTAGAAAGAAGAGAGCTTGGCATTATTAATATTGGAGAAACAGGAAGCGTAACAGTAGATGGCACAGAGTATGTTTTACATCACCGAGAAGCATTGTACATAGGTCAAGGGAATAAAAATGTTGTTTTTTCAAGTCAATCAGCAACTAGTCCCGCTAAATTTTATTTAAATTCTACACCAGCACACAAAGCATTTCCCATCAAAAAAATAGGAATTACCGATGTTGAAGTCATAGAATTAGGAGCGCCCGAAACAGCCAATGCCAGAACTTTACGGAAATATATAGTAAATAGTGTGGTCGATGTTTGTCAATTGCAAATGGGGATGACAACCATCAAACCGGGAAGCAGCTGGAACACGATGCCTGCCCACGTGCACGACCGTAGAATGGAAGTATATTTTTATTTTGAGGTTCCTGAAGGGCAAGCAGTTTGTCATTTTATGGGACAATCTCAAGAAACCAGACATATTTGGATGCAAAACAATCAAGCAGTTATATCACCACCTTGGTCTATTCATTGTGGTTCAGGAACCAGTAACTACTCATTTATATGGGGAATGGCAGGTGAAAATTTAGATTATGGAGATATGGATGTTTGCAAAATAAATGAATTAAAATAACAACAGATAAAACAAAAAAATTATGTCGATTAACCTATTTGATTTAACGGGAAAAACAGCACTTATAACAGGCGGAGTTCACGGTCTAGGGATGGCAATGGCCAAAGGTCTTGGAAATGCAGGTGCAAGAATTGTAGTAAATGATATTTCGCAACAGGCACTGGACAACGCTATTGCAGAATACAAATCGGTCGGGATTGAAGCTTACGGATATCTATTCAATGTATGCGATGAGAAAGCGGTAATAGCCAGTATCAAACAAATAGAATCCGAAGTGGGACCAATAGATATATTAATCAACAATGCTGGAATCATCAAAAGAACGCCAATTATTGATATGGAGGTGGAAGATTTTACAGCGGTAATCACAGTAGATTTAATTAGTCCATTTATCGTGTCTAAAAATATTGCCAAAGGAATGATTCAACGTGGTGGCGGAAAAATCATTAATATTTGCTCGATGATGAGCGAGCTAGGAAGAGATTCTGTAAGTGCTTATGCGGCTGCAAAAGGAGGTTTGAAAATGCTTACTAAAAATATGGCTACTGAATGGGCCAAGTTTAATATTCAAACTAATGGTATTGGTCCTGGTTATTTTGCAACAAGTCAAACTGCTCCAATCAGAGTTGACGGTCATCCATTCAATGAATTTATCATCAGTAGAACGCCAGCTGCTCGTTGGGGCGATCCTGATGATTTGCAAGGTGCTGCTATATTTTTATCATCAAAAGCTAGTGATTTTGTAAATGGTCACATTCTGTATGTTGACGGAGGAATCTTGGCTACAATAGGAAAACCATCAAATGAGGACTAGCTTGAATAACAAACTTTCATATTCGCTATTGGCAAGTTTTTGCCTAACATTAAGTTCGGCACAAGTCAAATCGACTCATGCTGTAACGGTTAAGAATACTCTACATATTAACAGATCGTTTGAAACTGTTGAAATAAATAAAGCCAATTTAACTTTAAAAGCTGGTGAAGATTTTTCTAATCTATTGGTGCAGGATAAGAAAACTAAAGCCATTCTGGTTTCTCAATTTGTAGATACAAATCAAGATGGCGAAGTTGATCAATTACTATTTCAACCTGAAATAAGTGCCAAATCAAAAAAGCAGTTTCTATTGGTTGTTGGAGACAAAAGTAGTAAGCCGGCAACCATTGACTATTGTTATTCTAGATTTGTTCCAGAAAGAACGGATGATTATGCTTGGGAGAATAACATGGTCGCCTTTAGAACCTACGGGCCAACTGCTCAAAAAATGATTGAAGAATCTATAAAAGGTGGCACACTTTCAAGTGGTATAGATGCTTGGTCAAAAAGAGTAGATTATCCTATAATTAACAAATGGTATGGTAAAGCAATAAAAGAAATAGGAGCCTACCATAAGGATACAGGTGAAGGTCTAGATAATTTTCACGTTGGCGTTAGTAGAGGAGTAGGAGGTATTGCGGTTAAAAAGGACGGAAAATATTATGTGTCTAGAAATTTTACCAATTGGAAAACAATAACTACTGGCCCTATCAGAACCAGTTTTGTTTTAGAGTATGCAAATTGGAATGCCAATGGACAAATCATTTCAGAAAAGAAATACATTTCATTAGATTATGGAAGCAACTTATCTAAATTCGAAATAGAAATTTCAGGCACTACTTCAATAAATGCTGGGATTACGTTGCACGAAAAAAAAGGGGTAAGTTACAAAAATATAGAGTCAGGGTGGATTTCATATTGGGAACCACTTGATGATTCAGAATTAGGAACGGGTCTTTTTGTTCCTAATAAAAACTTGACATCCGCAGATCTGTATGAAACAGATTTAAAAGATGAAAGTAATTTTTATGCTGAAATTAAAGTTCAAAATAAAAAAGCTATTTATTATGCTGGTTTTGGATGGAAAAAATCGGGCCAATTTGAAACAAAAGAATCTTGGGAAAGCTATTTGAATGCGTTCGCTTTAAAAACAAATAATCCACTAATTATTTCTTTGAAATAGATTTATTCAACAGTTTAATTCTCATTTTAAGGCAGACATTTTTAGTCAAATATCATTTTCATTAAAAAAAACAACTGCTATTAGCAGATTGACAAGAATACTTTTGGACATTTTATTTGAATTAAAGTAAATATCAGTCAATATTATTATTTAATTCGTCTTGTCATTTTTATTAATATTCAATCAAATTTTTATATAAAATGTTATTTTTATAATACTAAAATGAAATATTAGTAAATACGCAGACCATTACGCTATTTTTTTTTGACAATAAAAAAAAGCATTGTTAACAGGATGGAACAGGATACAGAATATTTAGCTAAATTATACACTTGTATATGTTTAGTATCAATTCAACTTTACTAACTAATTATAAACCAATAAAAACTAATCATATGTTAAAACAAAAGATGACACCAAAATTTAAAAGACAAGGCGCTATTCCTGCAATAGTGATAATTCTGCTACTGTTTTTTTCCAGTTTTTCGACTAGTTTATTAGCCCAAGAACGCATAACAGGTGTAGTGAAGGATGTTAATGGAGCAGCTATACCAGGAGTGAATGTGGCTCAGAAAGGAACAGTAAAGGGAACGGTTACTGATTTTGATGGAAACTATTCTTTAAAATTAGTACCAGGACAAAAAAAATTGGTATTTTCATTTATCGGTTTTAAAACTCAAGAAATTTCTATTGGTACTAAAACTGTTGTTAATGCAACCTTAGAAGAAAATGCTCAAAGTTTAGATGAAGTTGTTGTTATTGGGTATACTGCTGTTAGTCGAGAAAAGGTATTAGGATCATTAGGCACTGTAAAAGCAGAATCCATAGAACAAGCCACACCAGTAAATGCGTTAGAAGGTATTCAAGGGAAGGTTTCAGGTGTTCAAATCTTAACAAATGGAGGTCCAGGTGAGGGTTTCGATATTCGTATTCGTGGTATATCTACGTTTGAAGCTGGTAACAATCCATTATATGTAGTCGATGGGCAGCAATTACAAGATATAGATAATCTAAATCCAGACGACATAGAATCGTTCGAGGTAATTAAAGACGGCGCTACTGGAGCTATTTACGGAACTAATGGTGCCAACGGGGTTGTTTTAATAACTACTAAAAAAGGAAAATCTGGAGAACTAAAAGTTAATGCTAGTTCCATTTCAGGATTTAGTCAACTTGTTGGCGATATCAGGGTTGCTAATACACGTCAACGCGTTTTGTATGAGAAATTGAAAGCAGCAAATGGTATCCTTACAGGTATAGAAGCGGACACTTTAGGTATTATGCGAAACAATTCTTTCGATTTACAAAAGTTGATTACCAGACCCGCCGTTAGACAACAAACCAATGTTGCCATGTTAGGAGGTAACGATAAAATAAAATTGTATTGGAATAATGGTTTTCTTAGCGAGCAAGGAATTGTAATGAATAGTGATTTCAGAAGACTAACTTCAAATATTAAATTAGACATAAATCTATCTAAAAATTTTACTATTGGTACGAGAGCAAATTTAACTTTTGATCAGAAAAATGGATTAGATGAAGCCCAAGTGTTTCAACAACTAGTTGAGCGTATTCCTTATTATCCTGTCTTTGAACCAGACGGAAGCTATGCGCAAGAGTTTGGTGGAAGGCAAAACCCATTAGCCGAGACGCTAGCCACCAGAATGAGCAGAAATTATAGAGCTCAGATATTTAATTATGCACAATTACAAATTTTACCAAAGCTAACTTTTAAAGCAACCTTGGGTGTTAATTATGGTTTTAGTAAATTTAATCAATTTAACCCTCTTATAACGTTGAGCCCTGCAACTCCTATTGCAACTGGACAAGAACGATTTACTAATAACTATGATTTGCAACAAGAAAACTTCATAAATTATAAAAACAAATGGGGTCAACATAGCTTTGGTTCCTTTGCAGGGATGCAAACACAAGTATTTTCTAGGGAAAGATTTGACATAAGAGCAAATTTTAATAATGAGTATGTTCAAACTTTCAATAATACAGATCCATTAAATATAGTTATTTTAAACGGTACAGACAATTCTGGAAATTCTATGTATTCATTATTTGGTGGTTTTAATTACGATTATAAAAGCAAATATTTAATTTCTGGTACCTTCCGTCGTGATGGTTCCTCAAGATTTGGTGAAGATAATAAATACGGTAGTTTCCCTTCTTTAAGTTTGGGTTGGAAAGTTAATAAGGAATCATTTTTGAATAAAATAAAAACCATTAATAACTTGACACTTAGAGCTAGTTATGGTATAGTAGGCAACCAGCGCGTGGGTGATTATGAATTTATAAGTGCTTTCGAGCCTGGCTTTAATTATAATGGTCTTGCCGGTATTGCTCAAACCAGATTGGGCAATAATGAATTAAGATGGGAACAAACAGCTTCTACTAATTTCGGGTTAGATTTAGGAATGTTTAAAAACAGATTAACTTTAAATGTGGACGTATGGCAAAAGGCGACTATTGCTCTTCTTGGAAGAGTACAATTGCCTGAAGAAACTGGCTTTAATAGCATTCGTAAAAATGTAGGCGGTATCGACAATAGAGGTATTGATTTTACTATTAGTGGAACCATACTGAAAAGCAAGAAATTTATATGGAAAAGTAGTTTAAATATTTCATATCAGGAAAATGAAGTAACCAAATTGGATAGTGGAGCCCCTTTTGATAATGGAAATTATAGAATTGAGGAAGGGCAGCCTGTAGGAAATATTTTTGGTTATAAGAACTTGGGAATATATCAATACAAGGAATCCAATGCTTATACTCCAGATGGTATCAGGTTGACCCCTAATTTTGCTAACGGTACTTTTACAAACTATTCATTAAATGGTGCAGAGTACACCGGTGTCGTTAGAAAAATGCAGGTTGGAAATGCTGTTTTAGAAGGTGGTGATATTATTTGGGAAGATCTTACAGGTGATTTTAATATTACAGCAGATGACAGACAAATTATTGGTAACGGTTTAGCAAAATATTTTGGCGGTTTGTCTAATGATTTTAAATATGATAATTTTAGCTTCGCATTCCTTTTTGATTATAGTTTCGGTCAAGATTTATACAGAAGATGGGATGAAGCTAGAAACGACTTAAATTCGAATAACGAAACACCAGGTCCAGACCGTATAGATGGTGCTTGGCGCAATGAAGGCGATATTACAGTATTTCCAAGATTGGAAAGGGTGACTCAAAATAGAAATAGACCTAATAGCTATTTTGTTACCCCCGGCGATTATATTAAGTTACGTTATGTAAGATTAGATTATAACCTACATAAAGATTTATTCAAGGGTATCAAAGGTGTAAGTTCGATATCTTTAAATTTAGCAGTAAATAATGTATTAACTTGGACTCACTACCTAGGATGGAATCCTGAATTGGGTAACAGAGGCAATGCTTTAAACCCCGGAGCCGATGATCTTAGATATCCTAACGACCGTGAACTAATTATTGGGTTAAAAGTTCAATTAAATTAAAAACTAAAATAAAGAAAAACATGAAACAACATAGAAACAAATCTAAGTTCAAGATAGCCTTTTTACTGCTTGCAGTATTTGGTTTAAGTGTATCTTGTGATAGTATATTAGATGAGCAACCAATTAGCGAAATAGGTCCAAATAAATTTTGGAAAAACAATTCAGATGCTTTAGCAGGGGTTGTTGGAATGTATGATGGTATGCAGGCAACTTACAGACTAAACTATCATTTATGGGGCGAATTTAGGAGTGACAACTTTAAGGCTGGTTCAGCTGGGGCATCATTGGATAGACTAGAATTGGTTAGACAAAATATTACAGAAGGCAATGGAGCTGTAAGATGGGATGATTTGTATGCATTAATAAACAGATCAAATCAAGCCATTAAGTACATACCAACCATAACGGCTTACAATAAGAGTTTGTTGGCCGAAGCTCATGCTGTTCGAGCATTTTCTTATTTTCAAGCTATAAAAGTTTGGGGCACAGTTCCATTATATACTCTGCCAACTGAATCTCTTACGGACATAAAAAGACCACGTACCGCCGGTGCAACTATTTTAACAGATGTGATAATACCAGACATGTTAAAAGCAGAAGAATTGATGTTTACCAACTCCAGTAATTTTAGATTTTCTAAAGCTAGTGTATATTGTTTACAAGCCGAAGTCTATATGTGGATCAAAGACTATCCTAAAGCCAAAGCAGCTATTGAAAATTTGATTGCCCTAAGAACACATAGTTTAGTAACCACAGTGCAGGCTTGGGAAGATTTATTTTATAATACGCCAATTAACCCGCTTAATCCAACTTTTAGAGGTAAAATTCAAACGGGTACAGAACTTATTTTTTCTATTCGTTTCGATTTAGCTGAATCAGCAGTAGGAGCATTTAGTTATAATAGATCTGGTGTTAGTTCAATGTTTTTTACAGGGATTCCAGCGTTTTATCTTTCAAGTTCTCTTCAATCTAAATGGATAGAAAGGTTTCCTACCGATAAGACGGCATGGGAAGAAAAGTATCCTGGTGTCCAGCCTGCTGGTCTTTCATCAACAGGCGCACCAGTTTTTGGTGACTGGCGTTATTTTTTATCTCGTGAAGGAGGTTTCGCAAACACTACAGGAAATGTTCAATGCGCTAAATATAATAAGTCGGCTATTCCTGGAGCTTTTGATGATACCGATATTGTAATATACCGCTATGCTGATATGATTTTGCTTTTGGCAGAAGCCGAAAACCAAATAAATGCAGATGGCACCGCAGCATTGGCTCGTGTAAATCAAATAAGAACAGCTAGAAAATTACCATTGGCAACATTAGCTGAGTTTGGTGCTACAAAAGAGGAACGAGAGAATTATATTTTAGATGAAAGACAATTTGAGCTTTTTGGAGAAGGTAAAAGATGGTGGGATTTAAGAAGAACAAACAAAGCCTTAGAAGTTTTAAATCCAATTCTTCAAACTGCAGGTCTTCCACTTTTGACTCAAGACAGATTATTGTTTCCTATATATTTTGTACACTTAATAGAAAATCCAAATTTATTACCACAAAACGCTGGTTATTAATATAAAAAATAAAATTATGAAAATAAAATCTTTAAAATTTGTCGGGGTTATTTCGATGCTATTTTTACTATCAGGCTGCGACCTTCCGCTTCAAGAAGAATTCGACTTTAAGCCGGAAGTTGATATTAACAACCCCTTTGAAAACATAACCGCTTGGGAATGGATACAAACTAGATCAAGTAAATCTCCACAAGCCCCTTATAGTCCTGTAGAGTTTGATTATTTTAAAGCAGCGATTATAAAAGCAGATATGATAGAAGAGTATAACCAAGTAGCAACTAAAGATAGAACCTTTTTATTATTAAATAATAACGCCTTTTTAGGAGCAGGTGATGTTATCAATATAATTACTGGTTCTGCAGCTGCGATTCCAGCAGGTGAAACAGCTGAACAAACGATGGATAAAGTTGATACTCCTGCAGAGCTAGCAAAGCTTAAAGCCGTATTGCGCTACCACATAGTTACAACCTATATTCTTCAAGTGCCAACCTTGTTTACAGTAAATGTTGATTATATATTCCAAACATTAATACCAGATGTGGATGGTGAGATTGCTTTTAGGCGTACAGTCAGTGCTAGTGTACTATGGGCCATTACCGTAAACAGCCCAACCGCGCCCTTGCCAGCAACAGCAATAGCTGAACCGGAAGTTGTTATAAACCATAATTATCAATTTAAAAATGGTGTTGGTCACGTTATTGCTGACCCAGTAAGAAACAAACCCTATTAAGGAATTATTTATTTGTGATTTCTTATAAATTTTAGTTTTGAATAAATTTATTTATGAAACTCCTATTGTTTTACTTTTACGATGGGAGTTTTATTTTTTTTAGGGTCGTGACTATATTGCCATTTTAAAGTAAATTAAGATTTTATATTTTTTTTCTGGATAGAGCAGGATAGAACTTAATAGGCAAAACACTAAGTTTATTTTTTTTTAAACGTATTCTAAATTAATTATAAAAAAACAAATGTATAAAAGCAGCATTTTAGTAGTTGTAGTGAGTCTTTTGTTTATTTCAAATTTTGTCAGTGCTCAACAAAACAACAGCAAAGAAAGGCCTAATATTATATTTATACTGACTGACGATCAGCGTTTTGATGCAATAGGCTATGCCGGAAATAAATATGTTCAAACTCCAGAAATGGATAAGTTAGCAAGTTCTGGAACCTATTTTAACAAAGCCATAGTAACAACCCCAATTTGCGCAGCTAGCAGAGCGAGTATTTTGACCGGTTTATACGAAAGATCACACAATTACACCTTTGAAACAGGGAATATTAGAGAAGAGTATATGGCAAATTCTTATCCAAAATTGCTAAAGAATAACGGATATTTCACCGGTTTTTATGGCAAATTTGGAGTTGGATATGGCGATTTAGAATCACAATTTGATGTTTATGAGTCCTACGATAGGGATGTAAAATACAAAGATCGAAGAGGTTTTTTTTATAAAACAATTGGGAAAGACACAGTACATTTAACCCGCTATACAGGGCAACAAGCACTCGATTTTATTAGTACGGTTTCAAATAAAAAACCATTTTGTTTGTCTTTAAGTTTTAGTGCACCACATGCACACGACCCAGCGCCAGACCAATACTTTTGGCAACCAGAAAGCGATAAATTATTTGCTAATACCACCATACCAGCTCCGGATTTATCAGAAGATAAATATTTTAAGTCTTTGCCAAAAGGAGTTCAAGATGGTTTCAATAGATTGCGTTGGACTTGGCGTTTTGATACACCAGAGAAGTATCAAAAAAGTGTAAAAGGCTATTATCGAATGATTTCTGAAGTAGATTCTGAAATCAAGAAAATACGTGAAAAATTAGCAGAAAAAGGTTTAGATAAAAATACCATAATTATAGTCATGGGCGATAATGGGTATTTTTTGGGCGAACGTCAATTAGCCGATAAGTGGTTGATGTATGACAATTCTATAAGGGTGCCAATGATTATTTATGACCCAAGAGCGAATGCACATCAAGACATTAATGATATGGTTTTAAATATTGACATACCAACTACAATAGCGGATTACGCAGGAATAGCAAAGCCTGCTTCTTGGCAAGGAAAAAGTTTGAAACCAATAGTAACAAAAGAAAAGAAAACTATTGCTAGAGACACCATTCTTATTGAGCATATTTGGGAATTTAACGAAATACCACCAAGTGAAGGAGTTCGTACCAAAGAATGGAAATATTTTAGATATGTCAATAATAAAGCATGGGAAGAATTATATAACCTGCAAATAGACCCAAAAGAAACAAACAACCTTATTTCTAGCAAAAAACACGAAAAAATAGCCCGTGCACTCCGAAATAAATGTGATGAACTTATTAAAAAGAACTCTAACGTTTATCGATCTGCACCCGCAGACTTAAAGGTCGAGTTTATAAAACAGCCAAGTTCTGATGTAAGTAGTTTAAACCCAAAACTGGAATTTGAATGGACCATAGCCAAGGAATCGAAATTTCAATCGGCTTATCAAATTATAGTAGCATCAAACAAAGCAAGTTTAAACAACAATGTTGGAGATATTTGGAATAGCAAGCAAGTGCGTTCAAGTGCGTCAAAAAAGATAGAATTTAATGGTTTGCCTCTTGAAAAAGATAAAACCTATTATTGGAAAGTGCGAATTTGGGATAATGAAAATCGTTTGGTAGATTATTCAGAATCCCAAGAATTTAAGCTAAGTTCAATAAAAAACTAGTTAATACTATTAATATACAAATCAATGTAGCAGTTTTAACACTGTTGCGAAGTTTGAAATATACTGTATTCCCTATTTTGAAATTCGTTGAAAACATACAATTAGCTCCAGGTAAACATACTATTGAGCTTAAAATAAACTCTTTTAAAATAAATGATTTTTTAACAAATATAAATTTTATAATTATGTCTAAACACCACCCTTTCATTAGTTTATTATTGGTACTAGTTAGTTCTTTTTGTTTTTCTCAAACAAAAATGCCTTCATTTTTCTCCAATAACATGATTTTACAGCAACAAGAAAAAGTATCCATTTGGGGGACAGATGCACCAAATACAACAGTTGAAATCGAAACCTCTTGGGGACAAAAATCAAGCACAACTGCAGACGCAAGTGGAAATTGGAAGACCAAAATCCCTACCATTGCAGCTTCATTTCAAAAGCATACAATAACTATTAAAGGAACAACCAGTATTACCTTTGAAAATGTTTTGATTGGGGAAATATGGTTTTGCTCAGGGCAGTCCAATATGGAAATGCAAATGAAAACCTTAAATAAAAACCCAACTCAAAAATCTGAAGAATTAATTAATACTTCTTCGAATACGAATATTCGCTTATTCAATTCAGAGCGCAACATTAGTTTGTCTTTAGAAACTGATGCTATTGGTAAATGGGAAGAGGCAAATCCAGAATCTGTAACAAAATTTAGTGCTATAGGTTATCTGTTTGGAAAAAAATTGTTTGATAAATTACAAATACCTATTGGAATAATTGAAGCTTCTTGGGGTGGTACATCTATAGAATGTTGGTTGCCACAAAAAGCCATTCAAGAATATTCTGAAATTAAAATACCTACTAATATATATAAAGACGAAGAAAAATCCAAAGAAAAAAAGCCAAAACCAACGTTATTGTATAATGCTATGGTTTATCCGTTTAGGGATTTTTCAATAAAAGGATTTTTATGGTATCAAGGAGAAGGAAAACGAGGAAACGCATGATTTTATAAAAAATATATGCAAACTTTAATCGGTTCTTGGCGCGATCAATGGCAGCAAAATGCACTACCGTTCTATTTTGTTCAAATTGCTCCTTTTGATTACAATGTAAGATATAAAAGCAAAACAGCCTCTTTTGGCGCCAATTTAGTTCGTGAAGCCCAAATTTTTGCAGCCCAAGAAATAGCAAATACCGGTGTAGTTGTTACAACAGATGTTGGAAATTGTAGTGATATACATCCTACAGAAAAAAATGCAGTTGCTGAACGATTGGCAAATTGGGCATTAGCAAACGATTATAACAATAAAGACATAACCTTTAGAAGCCCAGAATATAAATCGATGGATATTAAAAAAAGTAAGGCTATCATTGAACTTAATTTTTTTGGCAACAAAAAAGAAAACACTAAGCTGGATAGCAAAAAGGAATTAAAAGATTTTGTTATTGCGGGAGAGGATAAAGTGTTTTATCCAGCAACAGTAAAAATAAACAAGGATCAAACACTAACGGTTTATAGCGATAAGGTTGATAAACCAGTAGCCGTTCGTTACGGATTTATAGATTGCATGGAAGGAACATTATTTAGTAATTCAGGTTTGCCTGTTTCTCCTTTTAGAACAGATGATTGGGCAGAATAAGTGCACTTTTGTTTCAAAAAATACAATCTTGATAAAACATATATAATGATGAATAAAGACATTCTATTAAAAATAAAAATGCTTCTGTTTTGTTTCTTGCTGAGCATAAGTGGTTACACTCAAAATTCTCAACGCCCATTTATTTGGGTCAAGCAAGAAGACAGAGCTAAAATCCTTAATAAAATTGAAACCCAAGCTTGGGCTAAATCGTATTATAAAGAATTTAAAGAAAGACTCGATGCAGATATTTCCTCTTACCAAAAATCGCCTAATGATTTTTTGATGAAAATTCCTTTCGATTGGACGAAACAAAAAACGGGTGTTACCCCACCCTTAATGTCCTTTATCGATTCGAATGCATCAAATGATTCCGAAAGGTATTTACAATTCAAATATTTGCAAATTGGAGTGGATTGTGGTGTGATGTATTTTTTAACTGAAGACAAAACCTATGCCCAATGTGCTCTCGATATTTTGCACGCTTACGTTGAAGGACTGATACAAATCAAACCATCTGATGAACTTAGTAATGGAGGTTGGTTGTATCCAACAGACCATTTAAGAGAAGCTCGTGTCATTGGAGCACAAATCCCAATAATATATGATTTCGTTGCACCTTATATAGAGAGTCAAAATAAGCCTTATGATATTGGAAAAAAGAGTTTTACAGAATTTTCAGTTCAAAATGCGCAACAAGTTTTCTTGACTTATGCAAGATTAGCGGCAGAGCACGGTAATATTGGCACTAATTGGTCAGTTTTAGAAGCTTTTAGTTTGGTTCAAAACACATTAGCCATAAATGATTTAGAACTAAGAAAATCCTATTTAGACTTTTATTTAACAAAAGGCACAGACAAGCAAGAAGCATTAACTACTATATCTGAGAGGTATAAAAATGATGGCGATGTTTTTCCAGAAACCTCTCAGTATTCAAACGATGTGGCCAATTTTTCAACTCGTTTAATGATTATCTTGAACAAGTATAACCCTAGTTTGAAATTAGGGGAAAAGTATTATAAAATCCCATTTTCTTTAGACAGATGGACTAGTATTCGCTATCCGAATAATCAAATAATCAGATTTGGTGATGGTCAACGCAGTTTTAGTACTCCTTACAGATATTATGATATGGCCTATATTTTAGGACAGCAAGATAATGTTGCCAAGATTACGGATAAATTTGGCCCACTCCTTACTCAAGGACTAAAATCAGGAGATTATAAAAGAGAAAAAGTAGGTGAACGTTCAGCTGGTATTACAATTTATTACACCCCAACCGAACTATTATGGATAGACGAAATTAAAGAGTATTCTTTAGAAAATACGGTTTTATCAAGAACAGATACCTTTACTCATGCTGGGATATTTTTGCAACGAAATTTAAGTTCAACCAATAATGCTGACGATGGACTGATGTGTTTTGTCGGTGGCGGTCACATGGTACATGGTCATGCCAGTGGTATGGATATGGAGTTATATGGATTAGGAAGAGTTCTTGGGGTAGACCACGGACATGGTTCTTACAGAACTGACTTACACGAAAACTACTCCCGTTTATTTGCAGCTCACAATACGGTAATTGTTAATGGTGCCAGTCAAGGAGAAGGCGGATGGGTCGGACTTGGGATGAATTCAACAGAGTTGGTTACCATGGAACCTAAGCCACTAATGAAGGCGCTATCTCCTAACCATTCCTTTACGAGAACCAACTTTTTAGATGATAAAGGAGATAAAGCCGAAGCAAAACAAGAACGTACATTAGCCTTAATTCGTACCTCACCTACAACAGGTTATTATGTTGATGTTTTCCGCTCTAAGTCGATACTTCCTAATGAATATCACGACTATCTGTATCATAATTTTGGTGATGAACTTAGATTTGAAAACGAAGATTTAACTTTAAATCCCGATGATCAACGCTATATGGCAAATGCAAATGTGGAGTGGAAACAAAACAGACAATATCGAAATCCAGGATGGCATTTCTTCAAAAATGTAGCGTCTTCTAACGTTTATGAATCGGATGTTAAAGCAACATTTGAGATTAATAAACCAACAGATAATAAACGATATATGAAATTGTATATTGCTGGAAACAAGAATAGAGAATACACTAAGGTTATGGCGCCAAATACTTTTGAAGCACCAAAACCTTATGACAAATTACCCACACCGACCTTGGTCATTCGACAAAAAGGAGAAGCTTGGAGCAATCCGTTTGCAGTGATTTATGAGCCAACTTTTGATCCTAAATCAAAAAGCGGTATTCAATCGGTTAATAAAATTGAAAACAATGGCGTGTTTCAAGGTTTTAAAGTAATAAGTAAAGTAAATAACGAATTAATTACCCAATACATTATCAATCAAGCCAATGATTCTGATTATATAAATAAAGAATTGGCACTAAATTTTAAAGGAAGCTTTATCGTGATAACCTATAATGAAAAGAAAAAAATTCAAAGTATTTACATTGGGGATGGCAAGTATTTTAAAAATAAAAACCTTGAGGTAAATTCAACCAATAATCTGCCTGTTTCAGCCTATATTGATTTTTCAAATAAAAAAGCTGAAGTGAATTCATCAGAAAATGTGAAAGTACTATTTTTAAAAAATTAGTTTTTTAGAATAAAAAACACACTTGCTAAAACTTATATTTACTTCAAATACCTTTTAAAAATAAAATGAAATCTTTCAAACTTGTTTTAGTGCTTTTTAGCGTTCTTTTATTTTTTGGTTTCACTGTTGAAAAACGGAACAAAGTGCCAACGGCAAATGAGGTTATTAAAATAACCGAAAAAGTGGCCAATTGGCACATGAATCAAAAATTAAATGATTTTAAAAACAATGGCAAAGCATCAAGTGTAAATCAGATAAATGAATTGCATTGGTCCAATGCTATGCTATATATGGGTATTTTTCAACTTAGTGAGGCGTCTCACTATCCAAAATACATTAATTGGCTAATTGAAACAGGCGAAAGAAACAACTGGAAAATTCACGAACAAAAAAACAAAATTGATGATTATTCGGTAAGCCAATGCTATTCAAGTATTAATGAACAACCGCATTTAAGTAGAAAGCAACTTTTAGTTCCGACAAAAACACTAATAAACACACTAATAAATAGCAACCAAAACAAAGATTGGCAATGGAAATCAAGCGAAGAACTCTTTTTGCAACCAGCTGTTTTGGCAAAATTATCCAAAATAAAAAAAGATAGTACGGCAATTTATTTAGACTATTTAGATAGGCAATACCAAAAAGC
>CAMCTL010000012.1 GCA_945878515.1 Flavobacterium psychrophilum
ACTATTCTTTGGTCTGATATTACTAGAGAAATTCTTGAAGTAGCACCAGATTATATTCCTGATGTGCAAACTCGTATTGATTTTTATAAAAAAGGCAGTGACAGAAATAAAATTGCTGAATATTTAGACCAAGCAATAAATACAGGGAAATCGTGGGATGACGAATTCCAAATAGTCACTGCGAAAGGCAATGAACGATGGGTGCGAAATATTGGTGAAGCCGAGTTTGTCAATGGAAATTGCGTCAGAATTTTCGGTAGTTTTCAAGATATTGACAAAAGAAAAAAAGCAGAACTCAAACTTATTGAAAATGAAAACTATCTCCGCACCATTTTAGACAACGAACCCGAATGCGTAAAAGTACTAAACAGCGAAGGCGAATTAGTATCGATGAATCCAGCAGGGCTTACAATGATAGAAGCCGACAATGAGCAACAAGTAGTGGGTCAGCGCATGACAAATTTGGTCAATAAAGAATACCAAATAGGCTTTAGCCAATTAAGTGCTTCAGTTTTCAAAGGTAATCCCGGAACTTTTGAATTTGAAATTACTGGTTTGAAGGGTAGCCAACGCTGGCTGGAAACACATGCGGTTCCGCTTAAAGATACCACTGGAAAAATAGTCAATCTCTTGGGGGTTACTCGTGACATTACCGAGCGAAAAGCTAATGAAAGCAAGTTGATTTTATTAAATGAAAATTTAAATGAACAAAAGGCAGAACTTGTTACTTCAAATAAGGAATTAGAACAATTTGCCTATGTTGCTTCGCACGATTTACAAGAACCTTTAAGAATGGTAACTAGTTTTTTAACCTTACTCGAAAAGAGATATATTGGTGTGCTAGACGAAAAAGGATTGAGCTATATCAATTTTGCCGTTGACGGTGCCAAAAGGATGCGCCAAATTATTTTAGATATTTTAGAATTTTCGAGGATCAATACTAATGATGATGGGAATTATGAGTCTGTCGATTTAAAGGAGATAATTGATGAGATTAGTTTACTGCAAAGCAAATTGATAAAAGAAAAAAAAGCAAAAATAATCTTTGAAGAACGCTCTGACGTGTATTCAGTAAGACATTATTTAATGCAATTATTTCAAAACATTATTAGTAATGCTTTAAAATATTCAAAAGAGGACATACCTTTGCAAATTATTATTAAATCAGAAGAGTTTGATGATTTTTATCAAATAGCGATAACCGATAATGGTATTGGTATTGAACAGGAATATTTTGAAAAGATTTTCATTATTTTTCAAAGATTGCATGGCAAAGAAAAATACGATGGCAACGGAATGGGTTTAGCCATTGTAAAAAAAATAGTAGATAAGTTAAATGGTAAAATTTGGGTAGAATCTCAAGTTGACGTCGGAAGTACATTTTACATAAATATCCCCAAAAAAATTAGATGATGATGAAACCTGTACACATTTTATTAGTTGAAGACAATGAAGGGGACATTTTACTTACCACAGAAGCATTGCAGGAATGCAAAATAATCAATGAGGTAAGCGTGGTTCGAAATGGAAAATTGGCATTGGATTTTGTCTATAAAAAAGGAGATTATGAAACAGTACTTAATCCAGATATCATATTGTTAGACATTAACTTACCCTTAAAAAATGGCATCGAGGTTTTACAGACTTTGAAATCTGACGATTCTAAAAAACATATCCCAATAATTATGTTAACAACATCTTCATCAAAGAACGATATTAATAAATCTTATAACCATCATGCCAATGCTTATATTACAAAACCTGTTGGTGTAACAGAATTTTTAGAAGCCATTTTAGGTTTGGAAAATTTTTGGTTAAATATTGTTCAATTGCCAAAATCTAATTAATGATAAAGGATAATAAATTATATAAAATATTAGTTGTCGAAGATAATCCTGGCGATTTTGTCTTGGTGCAAGAGTATATTTCTGATTCTTTTTTAAATGCTAAAATAACCAATATAAGAAGTTTTAAGGAATTTGAACGAACTATATGTACGTCAGAAGATTTTGATATTATTTTTTTAGATTTATCCTTGCCAGATAAATCGGGTATTGATCTTGTAAAAGCAGTCATTGCGCACCATGATTTAATTCCAATTGTGGTATTAACAGGATATACCGATTTTAATTTTGCCATTCAATCCTTGTCTCTTGGCATTTCAGATTATTTATTAAAAGAAAATTTAAGCACCACAACAATTTATAAATGTATAATCTATAACATAGAACGCTATAAAACTTTAATTAAAATTAAAGAGTCCGAACAACGCTATTCTGATTTATTTCAGTTAAGCCCAAGTCCACTTTTAGTTTATGATTTGGACTCTAAGAAGATCATGGATGTTAATGATTCTGCCAGTCAAATTTATCAATATACTATAGAAGAATTTTTAGAATTACAAATAGACGACCTACAAGGCAACATTAGCGATGCTGAAGACAACGATATATTTATAAATTCTTTAGAACAAGATTATAAATTAATATACAATGAGACTGAATGTCATAAAAAAAAGAACGGAGATTTACTTTATGTAGAAACTAAAGAAAACAATTTCATTTACAAAGGAAGCAATGCTGTAATTGTGTCCATCGAAGATTTGACCCAAGAAATCATTCAAATACGTTCTATACAACAAAAAAACAAACAATTACGTGAAATAGCTTGGACACAGTCTCATATAGTAAGAACACCTTTAGTACGAATAATGGGATTAATCAATTTATTAAATTATGAACCGGATATCGACATACGTCAGAAAGAGATTTATGATATGATTTTACATTCTTCAAATGAATTAGATACTATTATTAGTAATATAGTAGACAACACAAAAAATATTTAAAAAAACGCATGCTTTTATTTCAAAACATAAGAAGTGTTATTGAATTAGATTGTTTTCTTCATGATTTGGGTGATTTTTTTAAGCGCCATTAATGTAGACGAGTATAGAAATAGTTTAAAGTGCCTCCGAAAAGCCCGACAATCGTCGGGCTTTTTCTAGTTAACAACAATGTAATCTTTGTGAACCACAATTTTTAAAGAATAGCACAATCATGCAACAGATCGCAACTTCATCGATTATAGAAAAAATTCGTGTGAATGAGGTAGAGCAGCTGCCATCGGTTTTCTAACATTTATTTTGCTATTCGGAAACGGATAGTCATGCAATATTTTGCCTGTTTTGATTTTGCAAAAAAAATTAGTTTCATTTTCTTAAGTCGAGAAATTTTCCCTAAATTTTTTCTGATAAAACTACAGGATTAACCATTCACTTTTTTTTAGGGACAATTTTTTTTGCAAAAAAAACGATTTCGCACCCCTGAAAAAACGATTTCGTAACCCTTGCTTTTTCCAAACTACTCTTAATATTGTACCTCATTACAATTAAATTAACTAAATAAAAATGAATTATGAAAACAAAAACCAGGTTTGCAATGTTAACAACTAAAATCAATCCATCATGAAAAAGAAAATTATTTTACTATTTTTATTTGTGGTCGCTTCCTTGAGCGGTTGGGCACAATCCATAAGTATTACTAGTATTTCACCATCTGTACAAGCTGGTAATACCTTAACAGTAAGCTATACGTATACTAGTGCGGCCGCTTGTAAAGTTTCGTGTGGTGTATATTTAATGGATGATTGGACATGGGTATCTACAGTTGTTTTTGCCGAAGTAAATCCAGCTGAATCAGGCACAAAAACAGGAACTTTTAATCTTGTAATTCCAGCTGGAACCACACCAAAATTAAGTTTGACAGGTGCTCTAAATTATAAAGTTCAAGCTGTTTTAAGCAACCTCTCTGGCGGATGGTTGGCAGGTGATTATTCGGTGTCAAATTATAATATTACGGCACCAGCTGTAGCAATACCAGCGGTTAGCTTCACTTCGGTGCCCGCTAGTACGCAAGTAGGTTCCAACTTAGTAGTAAATTACAAATATACCGCTCCTTCTGGAGGAGGAAAAGTTGCTATTAATATTAGTAAAAACGGAGGTGTTAATCCGTGGGACTATATCAGCAATGTTATTTATGATGAACTAGCTCCTACTATTGCTGGAACAGATCTCACGGGTACTTTTACGCTCCCAATACCAAGTGATATTACACCAACATCAGGGTTAACAGGGAATCAGAATTATCAAATTAAAATTGAACTACTAGATTCTAACGGTAATTGGTTGGCTGGAAATTATGATTACACCCATTATAATTTTACAGCAGCGGCGGTTGTCCCAGCTGTTATTTTCACTTCAATTCCTAATAATAGCCAAGCAGGAATCAACTTAATCGCAAATTATAAATACAGCAGTCCGTCCGCAGGTGGTAAAGTTGCCATTACTATAAGTAAAAACGGCGGTACGAATCCTTGGGATTACATCAGTACTGTTGCTTACAGTGAATTGACCCCAACTATTGCTGGAGTAGATATTTTAGGTTCTTTTACAATTCCTATACCAAGTGATATCACACCTACAGTAGGTTTGACAGGCAATGAGAATTATAGAATCAAGATTGAATTGCTGGATTCTAGTGGAAATTGGTTGGCAGGTAATTATGATTATACAAATTATAATTTCACGGCACCATCTTACAGTTATTACTTGGATGCAGATGGCGATAGGTACGGTACTGGATCGGTTATTTTATTGACATCTCCAATAGCTCCATCAGGCTACTCAGTTAATAATACGGATTGTGATGATACTAAATCGTCAGTCTATCCGGGTGCAACAGAAATTTTTGACGGAATCGATAACGACTGTGACGGTGCTGCAGACGAAGGCGCAGCACTACCTAGTTCTTTAACTTTTTGTAAAGGAGCAACAGTTGCTACCGCACGAGGAACTACGGATTTACAATTATACACAGCTCTAACAGGTGGTAGTCCAATAGTAAGTTCTGCTGCACTTGCATCTAGAATATATTGGGCAACCCTAAACGGAAGCGCTAGAACAGCAGTAACAGTAACGGTTATTTCTTTGCCAACCCAAGCAATTGGCACAATTACCAGCAACACAGCTGGAACAACTGCGGGTACATTCGCAGCAGCCACTGTAGCCGTTGGTCCATTTGTTGGAACTGCTACAACAGTTTCTTATAGAGTGCCAGCTTTTACATCAAGCGATGCGTATTTCTGGACTGTACCAGCAGGCGTTAGAATTGTTGGACAAGCCGAAGGAGTAAGAACAGTAACTCAAACCGGTGCCAATGGCAACGTTTTAAACGTTAATTATAGCGGTATTGCAGCAGGAATAGGTTCAGTAGGAGCTATAACAGTACAAGCACAGAATTCAAACGGTTGTAATGGAACAGCAAAATCTATAACTGTTGCAAAAGCACTACCATTAGCACCAGCTGCAATTACAATGCATGACCTTTCTTTGCCATTGCCTACTAGCGGTATTCCAACAGCGGTGAGATCATTTGCAAAATATATGGGTACCAATGCTGTATTAAGACTAACAGCAACCCCATCAGTAGCAGCCACTTCTTATGAATGGAATTTACCTGCGGGAGTAAACCAATTATCAGGAGGAACAACCAATGTAATCACAGTAAATTTTGCTGGAGTTACAAGCGCAAACACAGATGTTAGCGTACCAGCAAATACCAATGTATTAAGAATAGGCGTTAAAGCGGTAAATGGAGTAGGTGTTTCAACAGTTTCTAATTCAGCTTTAGTCAATCCAACCACTACATCTACAGCAAGATTATTGACATTGACTGCAGTAGCACCAGCCGCACCAACATTAAAAATGTTTGATATGGCAGTAAGTAGCACAGTTGCAGTGACAGATATTAGTAGATATATTGGTACTAACACACCACTTACATTAGTAGGTGCTGTAACAGCAACAACACTAGCAAGTTCATTCTCTTGGGAATTGGCAGAAGGTGTGAATGTAGTTGCAGGATCAGTTTTAAGCTCAAATAGTATCATGGTAAACTTTGAAGATGTTGAACCAGGAACTGCATCTTTATACGTAGGGATTAAAGCAGTAAATGGTATGGGATCATCGATAAAAAGTAATACAACTGCCACGCCAGCAACTTCATCAACGGCTACATTGCTTAAATTATCAGCAGGACTTCCGTCAGCAGCTGGAACAGTTGTAGGTTCGCTAGCGATTTGTTCAAACCAGCCATCAAGTGTAACTTATACCATTACAGCGGCAGCTTCAAAAACAAATGTGTACATTATTACCTCACCAGTTGGCACAACAATCACTGGAGGAACAGGGAATACAAGAACCATCAATGCAGTAGCAGGTGCAACATTCACGGTGAATTATCCAAACGGATTTACATCGGTTAAACCAACTCAGAGAAGCATCTCGATTCAGTCGGCAAATGGTTTTGGGGTGAGTTTTCCTAAATTACTTACCTTAACTTCGAACGCTTGTACTACTAACAGCAAAACTGCAAAAGTGGCACCTATAGCGCAAGAATTCAAAGTAATTGCATATCCAAATCCATCAACAGGCGTATTTAATTTGGCAATCGAATCATCAAAAGCATCGGCTACTACTATTCAAGTATATGACATGCAAGGAAGAATGATCGAGCGCAAACAAGTAAATACAAATGCTGTAGAAATAGGTGCAAACTACACCTCTGGAATTTACAATGTAATACTAGAAAACGCTGGTCAAGCTAAAACAATTCGTTTGATCAAGAAATAAAAAAGAAATGTTTGTTGTTTTTTTTTAGGTAAAAGGCTGTCCGAAAGGGCAGCCTTTTTATTAAATTGATAAATACTGGCCAAATAAATTGCAATTGTATGTATTTGTTACAAAAATTATACTTTATTTTTACTGCTAAATAGTTCAACATTATTAAATCCATTAAATTCAAATTTTACTTTGAAATCAAAACAAATAAAGTCTTATTTTGCCCTATTTTTCCTTTTAATTAATGCTATTTTTACACCTTGCTCAAGCCAATCTCAGGTTCTGTTTGGTAAATTAAATCAAACCAAGGGATTGTCCAACGATAGAGTAAGTAGCATTGTAAAAGAGAAAAATGGTTTTGTTTGGATTGGTACTGAGAACGGATTAAATCGTTTTGACGGCAACAAAATAAGAATATACAATAAGCAAAATTGCAATATAAGTTCTAATGACATTTCCGATTTATTGATAGATAAAAATGGAAAAATTTGGATTGCCACTTTTGGAGGCGGATTAAACTTATACAATCCCACCACGGATAAATTTGTAAATTTTAAGAACATTTCAAATATTAATACCTCAATTCCCTCAAATGAATTGAACACCCTTTTTGAGGATTCAAAAGGTACAATTTGGATAGGTACTAAAAATGGATTTTCCTCCTTTAATAAAAAATCGCAAAACTTTACAAACTATCAATTCAATAGCAAAAATGTTTATTCCATTAGTCATAATGATGTTAGGAGTATTTATGAAGATGGAAATAAAAACCTTTGGATTGGTACTTTTGGTGGCGGTCTCAATAAATTCGATCCTAACGTTAGAAAATTTTATCGAATAAAGTCTGCAACTACTATTTCGCCCGACTACATTCACTCTTTATGTGGCATTAACAGAGACGAAATCTTGATAGGAACCAGCGGCAAAGGATTGCTAACATTGGATATTAAAAATTTAAGTTTTCAAAAAAAACGATACGGAATAGAGAAAACAATCAATATTGTACGTTGCATTAAAAAAACTCAAAATGGTGCAATTTGGGTTGGTACTGATGGTGTAGGTCTTTTTAGAATAAATAACATTAATAGTAAAAATCCAATAGTTAATAATTACACCAATGATTTTCAGTCGGAATCTTCCATTTCTAGCAATGCCATTTATGCGCTTATGGAAGATGAAAACGCTAACATTTGGGCAGGTACAGCGTGGAATGGCGTTGACCTGTTAACTCTTAACAAGGATTTTATTTTTATACCGAGCACTAGCAAAGGCGAAAGTCCCATCTCGGTTTTGTCGGTCTATAAAAATAAAGAGGCGCTATTTATGGGATTAGACGGCAAAGGCTTGAATGTTTTTAATAATGAAACCAATAACATAAAAAGGTATAATAGCGCAAGCAAAAACTCAATTGGCGACGATTACATTCAATATATTTATGAAGCTAAGGATAAGACCCTTTGGATAGGAACTTTTGTAAATGGATTGGTTAACTTCAATTACAAAACTGGTAGTTTTTCGCAGTTCAAACAGAATTTAGGCGATTCAAAATCGTTGAGTTTTAATGATGTTCGTTACATTGTCGAGGACGAAAAAAATAATTTTTGGATTGCAACTTGGGGCGGCGGTCTAAATTATTTAGATGTAAAAACAAAAGAATTTAAAAGCTTTAAGGAAAAATCAGGAGATAAAAGCGCACTAAGCAGCAATAATATTCTATCGCTCCAAAAAGACCATCATTTGATTTGGTTAGCTACTTTTGGTGGTGGCTTGAACCTTCTAGATACCAAAACCAATCAATTTAAAGCATTTAGAAGCATAGAAGGAAATCCAAATGCTATCAGTAGCGATTATCTTTATAGTGTTTTAAAAGATTCCAAAGGAAACATTTGGTTAGGAACAGCAGGCGAAGGAATCAATATGTTGAATACCAAAACCCAAAAAATTAATCGTTTTGATAACTTCAAAAACGTACGTTATCAAACCGTCATGTCCATTGTAGAGGACAATAAAGGATTGATTTGGTTTAGTACAAAGCAAGGTGTTTTTAACTATGATTATACCACCAAAACGTTTAAAAATTTTTCTAACCTCAATGAAGATTATCATATAAATTCTGGCTTCAAGGATGAAAATGGAATGCTTTATTTTGGCTGCTCTAAAGGAGTTGTCAAATTTAATCCTGAAACTATTAAAGCAAAAAACGTTACTCCAAAAGTAAAATTTACCAGCTTTAAACTTTATAACAATGAAGTTGCAATTGGCGAAGACGAGATATTGAAAAAAAATATTTCATTTTCTGAAAACATTAGCTTAAAACACGATCAAGACGTCATTACTTTTGAATTTGCTGCAATGCTTTTTCCATCCTCGGCTAGTTGCGAATACCAGATAAAAATGGATAATTTTGATGAAAATTGGCGATCTATAGGCAAAGAAGGCTCGGCTACTTATACCAATCTTTCTTCAGGAGACTATGTTTTTAAGGTGAGAAGCAGAGAATTGGGAAGTGAATGGTCTCAGCAATTTAGCGCATTGAATATTACTATTCAAAAACCTTTTTGGCTGGAATGGTGGGCTTTCGTGATTTATATAATTTTAGGAATTTTAACGCTATATGTTTTTATAAAATATATCATTTCCTGGGAAAATATGAAAGCGGATTTAAGATTCGAGAAATTTTCTCACGAAAAAGATGCGGAACTTTATAATTTGAAACAAGATTTTTTCACTAATATTTCTCATGAAATAAGAACTCCAGTAACGCTTATTTTGAGCTCGATTAATAAGCTGTTGAAAAATGATGCATTCTCTGATAGTCAACAACAAAATCCTCTTGGCACCATTAAAAAAAATGGAGAATATTTACTGAATCTGGTCAATGAACTTCTTGATTTTAGAAAGTTGGAACATCAGCAAATAATGATAAAGGTTTTCAAAAGCGATTGGGTTAAGTTTTGCAAAGAAATATACCTATCGTTTAAAGAATTTGCTTATCAAAAGAACATTGCCTTTGAATTTGAATGTTCGAGTTCAAGCATCGAATTATGGTTTGACAAAAACCAAATGGGAAAAGTGCTTTATAACTTATTTTCCAATGCATTGAAATTTACCAGTACTGGTGGGGCTATAAAACTTTCTATTACAGAAACAGAAACCGAAGTACAAGTACAATTAGTGGATGAAGGAATTGGAATTTCAAAAAAACACCTTTCCAAAATATTCAATCGGTTTTATCAAGCCAATGACATTAATACTGAAAGTGGAAAAGGTTTTGGATTAGGTTTAACCATTTCGCAGGAAATTATAAAGCTTCATCAAGGCGAAATTAGTGTTAAAAGTAAAAAAGGAGCCGGCAGTACCTTTACAATTATATTAAAAAAAGGAAATTCTTTTTTCAATGCCGCTGAAATTGGCGCAAGCGAAACCAATGACGAACTCATCGAGAATTATTTTTCTACCAAACAAGATAATACACAGGCACTATCACAAATTTCGGTTAACAAAGAACAAACTTTGCTTGTGGTTGAGGACAATATAGACATTTGCAATTATATAGTAGAACTTTTGTCAGACGAGTTTACGATTTTACAAGCATTTAATGGTAAAGAAGGATTAGAAATGGCTTTGGAAAAATCGCCCGATCTTATTATTAGCGATGTCATGATGCCAATTATGGACGGAATAGAACTGACGCATCATTTGAAAACAAATGTTACTACAAGCCACATTCCAGTTATTCTTTTAACCGCAAGAGCCTCTTTTAATAATAAAATGGAGGGTTTCGAAACGGGTGCCGATGATTATATCACCAAGCCTTTTAACGAATCACTTCTTCGTGCCAGAATAAAAAACATACTCAAAAACAGAAGTATATTACACGAAAAATTCCATTCAGAAGACACAACCGCTATTGGCGAATTGGTAAAAAACAAAAAAGATCAGGAATTTCTTGAAAATTTAGGACAATTTATCGAAAAAAATATTGATTCGGATAATCTTAGTGTAAATCTTCTTGCTCAAGAATTAGGAATGAGCCACTCTGTGATTTATAAAAAACTAAAAACCTTGACTGGTTTGTCGCTTGTGGAATACATGCGCGATTATAGATTGAAAAAAGCCAAACAACTTCTTATAACAAAACAGTTTTCTATAAACGAAGTTTGCTATCAAGTAGGCTATTCCGACCGAAAATATTTTAGCAAGCTATTCAAAGAACGTTTTGGTAATCCTCCCACTTTTTATATGAAAGAAAAATAAAATTCATAAATTTTATTTTTAAATGATTGAGAAGACTATTTTATAGATTTAGAAATAGTGCTCTTCTGCTTCACCCTAATTTATTTACAGCATTTGCAAGGATTATGTGCCTTTATTTGTAAAAAACGATTTCGTACCCCTAAAAAAACGATTTTGTTCCCTCGGATCGATTGCGATATCTGTAATATTGTATCTGAATAATTTTTGATTTATACAAAATACAATCTATTTTAAATGAATTTTAAAATTATAGTAGATTATCTGATAATTAGTTATCGATTAACGAATTATCTTTAATAGCTGTCAGAATTAAATAATAAATAGATTTATTACCAAAACAAAAACCGAACTTTTACAATTAAAGTGAAATATGAAAACAGTCCGAAAGCAAAAACGAATCCATACAGTTTATAAATTTTCCTATTTGTATATTATTTTTTTAATACCGCTCCTGTTCTTTGGGCAAAAAGTTGATGTTAAGGGTACCATTACAGATGATGTCACTCAAGCAACTATTCCAGGTGTTACGATTACTTTAAAAAACAATACAAATTCTGTTATTTCAGATTTAGATGGTAATTTCAGCATAAAAGCAGAAAGCGGTGATACTGCAATATTTTCTTTTTTAGGATATGCAACACTAGAAAGAAAAATTACGGGAAAAGTCTTGAATGTATCTCTTCAAGAAATAACTAAAACACTAAACGAAGTTGTAGTTATAGGATATGGATCTGCTAAGAAAAAAGATCTTACAGGTTCAGTAACGCAGGTAAATGCTAAGGATTTTCATAAAGCGCCTGTAACAAATGTCGAAGGACTTATTGCTAATAAAGTTGCAGGCGTACAAATAACGCCTAGAAGCGGGAAGCCGGGTGCTGGAAGTTCAATTATAATTCGTGGTGGATCGTCTTTAAATGCTAGTAACGATCCCTTATATGTTATCGATGGCGTTACGCTAGAAGGTTCAAACGGTGGTCCGGGTGTTCTTAGTCAATTGAATCCGAATGATATAGAAAGTTTTACGGTACTCAAAGATGCATCAGCAGCAGCAATATACGGTTCGAGAGCATCGAACGGCGTTATAATAATTGTAACCAAAAAAGGCAGTCTAAAAGAGACTAAAGTTGATTTCTCGTCGAACTTTAGAGTAACTAGTATTATGGAACAAGCTCCTGTATTATCAGCAGATGAGTACAGGACTTTATCTAGCAGCTTGGTAGCTAATGGAACCCCGCCAAAAACAGCACCTGGTACAGCGAACACAAATTGGCAAAATGAAATATACCAATTAGCATTAGCATCCGAGCAGAATTTAAGTATGAGTGGGGCATTGAAATCATTGCCATACAGAGTATCTGTTGGATATTTAAATCAAGATGGTATTTTACGAACAGGTAATTACGAAAGATTCACCGCATTACTGAATTTGAGTCCAAAATTTTTTGACAACCATTTAAAAGTTAATTTAAATTTAAAAGGATCATTTGAAGATGAGCATATTGCTAACGAAGGTGCGCTCTGGAATGCTCGTGCATTTGACCCGACTCAACCTGTTCGTGTTGAAGATCAAACTTATGGGGGCTATTTTCAATACACACAATTTGCTAGCAATCCAGCATTGGCTATAATCAATCCGGTAAGTATGCTAGAGCAGGTCAATACTCGAAATGAAAATATGCGAGGAGTTGGGAATTTACAAATGGATTATTCGATGCATTTTTTGCCGGACTTACACCTGAATGTAAATGCTGGTTTCGATATTTCACGAGGTAAATATTTAAGCGCTGCATCGGAAAGCTATTTTCCAGCAAACCTAACAAATGGTTATATTTATTTCGGGGATCCTTCTCGAGAAGTCCGAAACACTTTATTCGAATCGTATTTGTTTTACAGCAAAGATATATCTGCTTTAAAAAGTAGGTTTGACATTACTGCGGGTTATTCTTATAATGACTTTTTGACCACTAATTATTCATATCCAACTTTTCGCCCTGATGGTGTTAAACAACCCAATAGCGACCCTGTTTTTCCGCTTGACAAGCCAAGTCATTCTATCATATCTTTTTACGGCAGAGTTAATTATGTCTTTAATGAAAAATATTTATTGACTGCCACTTTGCGTCAAGATGGTTCTTCCCGATTTTCAGAAGAAAATAGATGGGGTTTGTTTCCCTCTGCTGCTTTTGCTTGGAAAATAAAAGAAGAAAGTTTTCTTAAAGGCAGCAAAACTTTTTCCGATTTGAAATTAAGATTGGGTTATGGTGTTACTGGGCAACAAGATGGGATTGCTAACTATTATCACAGGCCAAGTTATTATTCTGGTTTTATAGACCAACAGTACACTTTTGGAAACACAAGTTATCTTACAGTAAATCCAGGTGCTTATAATCTAAATCTAAAATGGGAAGAAACTGCTTCGTCGAATATTGGAGTTGATTTTGGCTTTTTGAAAAACAGAATTACAGCGAGTGTCGACCTTTACCTTAAAGAAACAAAAGATTTATTAAATAATACACGTGTTCCCTTAGGCTTCAATCAAGGAAATGAATTGTTGCTAAATATCGGAAAAATGGAAAATAGAGGTGTCGAGTTTGCTTTGAAAGTAATTCCGATACGAACAGATGATATTTCTTGGGATTTAAATTTTAATTTCACGTATAACGAAAATAAAATTACACACCTCAACGATGTTTCTGATGAAGGAATCGGGTTGTTTAGCGATGCCATTTTAGTCAATACTGTAGGATATCAACGAAACACCTTTTATTTATACCATCAAGTTTATGGTACTAACGGAATGCCAATAGAAGGACAAATGCTAGACCTCAATAAAGATGGTTTACTGAACGCTAGTGATCGTTACATTACAGATAAATCTAGCGCTCCTAGATTTCTAATGGGATTTAGCTCCAACTTCCAATACAAAAAATGGAATGTAAGTACCGCTTTTCACGCCAATTTAGGACACTATTTATTTTTTCATCCTTATGACAACACCATTTCTATCACAGAATGGCAAACCTCTCAAAATTTGAGCACCTTATATTACGACACACTCTTTAGTCATAATGACCCAGCACAAGGATTTAGCGATTTCTATTTACAAAATGCTTCTTTTCTAAAAATGGATAACATTAGTATCGGTTACGATTTTGGTAAAGTCCTAGCTCATTCCAAAGTAGGAATGAACGTCAATTTATCAGTTCAAAATGTTTTTATACTCACAAAATATCAAGGTCTTGATCCAGAAGCGATGACAACGAATGGCAATGAAAATCCTTATCCAGTTCCACGTATTTTTTCACTGGGCTTAAATCTTAATTTTTAATTCAATATCAAATAAAACAACATGGCAACTTTAAAAAAATTGAATGGCAATTGGTTTCTTCTAGGAATCTTACTTTGTGCTATTACATTTAGTTTACATTCATGCACAGATGATTTGGAAAAAATTCCAGTCAATGAACAAACAGCCGATGTACACTTTACTAGCGTAGGTGCATACAAACAAAGTTTAGCGGGTGCTTATTCAAGAATGGCTTACAGTACGTTCCTAAGACACTATTGGAGTATGCAAGAATATTCTACGGATATGGCTGTGAGTACATGGAATGATGGCGGAGACGGTATTTATCACGAATTAGCTTGGAGCGCAGACTCGCCAGCAATTGCAAACGTTTATACTGCCACACTTACTATGATTACATTGTGCAATGACTTTATCAATCAATCATCAGATGATGTGCTAGCTAGAAGAGGATTTTCGACTACAGATGCTGCCGAAATAAAACAATTCCGCGCCGAAGCACGATATTTAAGAGCCTATTGTTTTTGGATTTTGATGGACTGTTATGGAAACCCACCTTTTCCTACTGAGAAAACTTTAGCTAAATCATACCCTACTCAAATTAAGCGCGCTGATTTGTTCAAATATATTGAAGCTGAGTTAAAAGAAATGGATCCTTTATTAGCAGAACCTAAAACCAATGAACTCGGAAGACCTGATAAAGCCGCAGCCTGGGCTTTACTTTCTAGAATGTATTTGAACGCCAAAGTATATACTGGAGAAAACCGATATACAGACGCAATCACTTATTGTACAAAAATAGTTAATGCAAATTACTCCTTAGAATCAAATTATACTTGGTTGATGCTAGGCGATAATAATCTCAACACTAATGAATTTATCTTTGCAATCAAATATGACAATACGAATAAAACTTGGAACAGTACAAACTTCCTTGCTTTAGGAGCAGCTGGAGTTCCTGCATCATTAAACGGCATGTCAGGAAGCTGGAACTCGTTTAGATTTACACAACAAATACCCGCTTTATTCCCATCTACAAATCCAACCATCGACAAACGGGCTTTGTTCTACACCGCAGGACAAAATTTAGAAGTAGAAAAAATAACCACAAGTACAGATGGGTATTCTTCATACAAATACAGAAATGTTAAACGCGATGGTACACCAGTTACACAAAATAATGCTTTTGGTAACTTATCCGATATTGATTTTCCAATATTTCGTTTAGCCGAAATTTATCTTACTTATGCAGAAGCTGTTTTACGTGGAGGAACTGGCGGAGATAATGCAACGGCACTTACATACATCAACAAAATAAGAGGTAGAGCTTATGCAAATAATCCATCAAGCACAAACGGCAATATTTCGGCTTCGACACTTACACTTGATTTTATTTTAGACGAAAGAGCCAGAGAATTGTACTGGGAAACCCATCGTAGAACCGATTTAGTTCGGTATGATAAGCTAACAACAGGATCTTATATATGGGCATGGAAAGGTGGCGTAAAAGCAGGTACCACTGTTGATCCCAAATTCAATTTATTCCCGATACCAACATCAGATTTAGTGGTAAATCCAAATTTAAAGCAAATTGATGGTTTCTAATAAATCTGAAAACAATTAAAATACACATCCATGAAAAAATATTCAAAATTAATATTCGTCCTTACTCTAATCATAATTTCAGCTTATTCCTGTAATGATGACACCGCACAATATATGGCAAAAACCCCTGTTGATGGTGCATTTTTGCTAACAAATAACACTAGCGAAATCATATTAGATCCAAAAAATGCAGACAAAAACATTGCGCTGACATTAAGTTGGGAAGACAAGAATTGGTACGGCATTGATACGCCATTAACTTACACTGTACAAATAGACAAAAACGATGGTGAATTTATAAAACCACTAGAAATTGCTATAGCCTCTGGCGAAAGTATTGCTATAACCCAAGCCGACCTGAATGCAAAAGCATTTGAGTTAAACCTACCTCCAGCAGTGGCTTCAAAAATTAAAATAAGACTTAAAACAAGCTTAAAATATGGCGCAGTACCTTTTTATTCTAATGTCAGTATTGTAACAATTACGCCTTACAAAACGCTTGTGCTCAAGTATGATATGCCAAAGGAACTGTTCCTTCAAGGTGATGCAGTGCCATCAAACTGGGGAACACCTGTAACAGATATCCAAAAGATGGTTCAAATAGACGATCATCGCTTTGGACTAATTACCAAATTAACCGGCGGAAAAAGTTTTGCGGCAATTACTACAACCTCAACATGGTCTGATCCAGCTTATGTAACAATGGAAGCTAATGAAAATCCGCAAAGTAGTGGTACTTTTGAGCCCAGAGGTTCAGCCACTAAATGGGGTGGCACCCCAATGAAATCTCCAGCAGTAACGGGAGTTTATCAAGTTATTTTTAATTTTACAACAGGAATTTATTCGATTACTCCAGCAGTTTTACTGCCATCTCCAGCTGAACTTTACATTATAGGCGATGCCACAAATAACGGATGGGCCATTCCTGGAAATACCCAAAAATTCAATAAAATAGACGAAAATACTTTTACGCTAACAACAACACTTAAAGCAGGTAAATTTGCTTTTATCAGTGCAAATTCAACTTGGTCAACACCAGCTTATCTAGGAAAAACTGAGGGTGAACCGTCATTAGCGGGGAATTTAACGCTGAATCAAGCTCCAAATTTTGCTGGGAGTAATATCAACGCTCCTAATCCTGGAAACTATACTATTACGGTTAACATGAAATCAGGAACTTATGTTTTAAAACCATAACAAAAAATTAAACAACATATAATTGGAACGAGATTAGCAATAATTAGTCTGATTTTGAAATAGAATTAACGCTTTTGTTGGACTATAATAATATTTAATTTAACACAAACAGAAAATGTTTACAAAATATCGCATTTTACAAATCATAGGGCTTTTAACTTTTTTATTACAGTTTAGCTGTTCAATGGAAAACCCTATTCCAACACCTACAACCTTCATACCCAAACCCAGCGATGTGTTTTACAAGGGAACATATATGGCTTATGTGGCCCATCAAGAAACTTATGGAGGTGTAATTTTCAAAGAAAATGGAGTTCCAAAAGATGCTTTTAAAAGTATAGCAGATCATGGAGCAAACATCGCTCGATTTCGGATAGATATGCCACCATACAAAAGTAGTTATACCAAAGGCTATGCAGATGTTGATTTTGGTTCGCCAGAAAAAGTAAAAATAGAGATGCAAAGAGCAAAAAATGCAGGCTTAAAAAGCTTATTAACATTTGGTTATCAATCAATGGCTCTAAATGATGAACAAAGATTAAATAGTTATGTAGCGCCATTAGCGTGGCAAAGTATAGCAAATGATATCGATAAGTTGAAAGATTCAGTTTACAAACATACAACCATTGTATTAGAAGACTACATAAAGGCAGGTTTAGCACCAGAAATTGTTGCTATTGGTAATGAAACCAACGAAAGATTTCTCGAACCTAATCTAAAAGAAAATGAATTGCCCGCATATAGCGTAGTTCGATCAGTAAAATTGTTAAACGCAGGGACTAAAGCAGTAAGAGATTTAAACAAAAAACATGGTTTAAATATGAAAATTGCCTGCCATATTTTTAGTGCAGCTAGTTTAAAATTTTGGTTAAAATCCCACGTAAGCAACGGTTTGGACTTTGATATTATGGCGCTTTCGCATTATCATGGGTGGCATTCTTTAGGAGACTTCAAAAGTTGGACAGATGTCGTTGGATTTGTAAAAACCAAATACCAAAAGGATTTTCTAATTATGGAAACAGCACAATTGTTCAGAACTGGTGGTAATGACGCTCATATAGATATTCTTGGTGTAGAAAACATTCCTACCGGTTACCCTAATCCACCAACAACAGATACACAAAAAAAATACATGAAAGATTTCGGACAAGAACTATATGATGCAGGCGGTATTGGCATTATTTATTGGGGTGGCGAATGGGTTGGTTCTAAAACATTAATTTTTCCTGATCAATACGGAGCGGGTTCATCTTGGGAAAATAAAGCATTTTGGGATTTTAATCATAACCTCCACGACGGTATCAACTGGATGAATGAAATTAAGCAAAAATAAGCAGTTAAACAACAAAAAATATTTATAAAAACAATTAACAAACAATACAATCATGAAAAAACAATTACTCTTTTTATTATTATTTGCTTTTATATCTATTAGTGGATTAGCACAATCTATTAAAATTACATCCGTATTATCTACACCAATTGCCGCTGGTACTGCGCTCAAAGTTGATTACAAGTACACAGTAGCAGCTGATAGTTATATTTATTGCGGAATCAATTTGCAAAATGACTGGACTTATGTTTCATTTGTTGCTGGTCAAGGTTTAGACATCGCTAAAGCTGGTACAGATGTTACTGGTTCTTTTGATATTACATTACCAAATGGTACAATTCCAACGGCTAATTTAACTGGTCTTCAAAATTATAAAATAAATATTGAGCTTAAATCTCTTCCAGCTTTTAACTGGTTGGCTGGAGATTATCCACCAACACCATTGACTATTACGGCGGCTACAACAGTTGCTCCGGCTATAATCTTTACTGCGATACCTACAAGTACACAAATTGGAACCAACTTAGAGGTAAGTTTCAAATACACTTTAGCTTCTGCCGGAAAAGTTAGTGTACTAGTTAGTAAAAATGGAGGTGCAAATGCTTATGATTACATCAGTACCGTTGTATATAATGAAATCAGTCCTGCTGCTGCAGGTACTGATGTAGTTGGAACATTTTCAGTTTTAATTCCAAACGAAACAATACCAACCGCAAACCTTAGCGGCAATGAAAACTATAGAGTTGTGCTAGAATTAAAGGATGCTGCTGATAAATGGTTGGCGGGAGATTACTCGAAAATTAATTATAGTCTTACACCATCTTTAAGTACTAATCAATTCAATTTTAATAATGATACGCTTGCAATCTATCCAAATCCAGTTGAAAATGTTTTAAGATGGGCTCCAAATTCCAATTTGTCTGATGCCTCATTTGGTATTTATAATACAGCTGGTCAAATAATCCAAAAAACAAGCAAAGTCAATAGCAATCAGATAGACGTATCAGCATTGAAACCAGGAATATATATTTTATCAGTTGATTCAAAACAAGGTCAAAAGGAAGTAAAATTTATTAAAAAATAGAAACCAAAGAAGGATTAGTAACCTTTTTTGTAATGTGATTCAACAATTACAGTTTTGTTAAATTTAATTTTCTGTAATGTGTAGTGCATCAAAAACTGTTGCTAAATCTCAAAATTGTTAATATTTATAACCTTTTCAAGCCTATTTATGAATTAAAATATCTTTAGTTAAAAATCTATTTTACCCTATGATTTATATACAACTTAATGCTTTAGTATCTTTTTCACAAAAATATCAATCTCTGAATGAAACCTTTATGAATAACTCTAAAATAAAATTACGAAATATTCTGTTCGCTGTTATCAGCACTTTGGGTATTTCTTCAAGCCAAGCACAGATAAGATGTGATTGTCCTGGATCGTCAAACAACCGCGTGCCAGCACCTTTTTCTTTTGCAAAAGGAGCTGATGTAAGTTGGCTACCACAAATGGAAGCTACAAACTACTTCTTTTACGATTCAGATGGCACTCCAAAAGATGCTGTACAATTGCTTAAAGACCGCGGGGTAAATACAATTCGACTGCGCATTTTTGTTAATCCATCAAGCCATAAAACTACCGGTCATTGCAGCCCAGCAGAAACAATAGCGATGGCGGTTCGAGCCAAAAACATGGGAATGCGCATCATGATTGATTTTCATTACAGTGACACATTTGCTGATCCAGGACATCAAGCCAAACCAGCTGCTTGGGAAGGCCATACATTTGAACAGTTGAAAAATGATGTGTACACACATACCTACGATGTATTGAATGAGCTTAAAGCTGCAGGTGTAACTCCAGAATGGGTGCAGATTGGAAACGAAATCCCTAACGGAATGTTGTGGCCGGAAGGACATACTAATAATTGGTCACAATTGGCACAATTGCTAAATAAAGGTTACGAGGCAACAAAAGCATTAAATCCTTCAACTAAAGTAGTTGTTCATATTGATCAAGGTAATAATAACGCGAGATTTCGATTGTTTTTTGATAATATCACGCTCCATAATGTAAAATACGACGTCATTGGTATGTCCTACTATCCCTATCATTTGGGTACAAATTATTCCAGTACAATACTAGACTTAGAAAACAACTTAAAAGACATGGTATCACGATATGGCAAAGAGGTAATGGTTGTAGAAGTTGGAGGAGAAGACAATAAGGTGCAGGATACTCAAAATATGCTTACATCTGTTTTAAATGCAATGCGTTCTGTACCAAATAATAAAGGTCTTGGAGTAATCTATTGGGAACCTCAAGGCGAAAGAGGATGGAGTGGCGGATATCCTTTGAGTTCTTGGCAATCTAATGGAAAACCTTCGCTTGCTTTAGAGGCTTTTAGGAGCAACCTTTTTAATACCGACACACTCTATCCGTTGCCAAGTATATTAATTCCGCATCACTCCGCTTGGGCACAAACACATTATATCGAAAGAATTGCAGAATTTAAAAGCAATCCGCTACAACTGGGTGATATTGTATTTATTGGGAACAGTATTACAGAACAAGGTGGCAATTGGGGACAGCGCTTTAACAATCCTAAAATTAAGAATAGAGGCATAGCAGGAGATGTAGTTGCAGGAGTAATTAACAGATTGGCCGAAATTTATTATTATAAACCAACGAAAGTGTTCTTAAAAATTGGAATCAATGATTTGTTTCGAAGCGAATCAACCCCGGAATATGTCGCAAATTCAATAAGTCAGATTGTTGCTAAAATCCGTTTAGAGTCACCAGAAACTAAAGTATTTGTTCAAACTATTTTGCCAACTTCTAATAATACTCAATTAAAAAGTAAAATTGCAGCAACAAATACAATTTTAAAAAACACTGTGCAAACTGCTAATTATAAAGTTATTGATCTTCATCCTATATTTGCAGATACTAATGATTTAATGATCAGTAGCTACAGTACGGACGGAGTACATCTAACAGAATCAGGGTATCAATTATGGAAAAATTTTATCGCAGAATTTGTTAATAACTAAGCAAAGAAAAATTTATAAATACTGCAAAAAACAATAAGCCTAGGCAATTTATAAAAACTGTCTAATACCATTTAGAAATATAAAATAATCCAATTTTTACTCCCTCTCCTTTGGAGAGGGTTGGGGTGAAGATAAAAATATAAAACTATTTTATATTTCTAAATGGTCTAGCAAATAAAAGTTCCTGTTTCTTAGATTATTTATTTATCAAAATTACTTTCAGTTCATTTAATATTAGCTTGTTAAGTCTTTTTCTTTTTTACCTAAATTGTCAACCTATAATTTTGATTTACAAACTGATTGTAACTAAATATGAAAAAAATAGCTGTATCGTTTCAATCGATTTTGATTGCAATATTTACATTATTAATTAGTTCCTGTATTAGGTCACAAACTTCATACGCGAGCAAATCTCCTGAAACACCATCAACTCCTGCCTTTTCAAAAGGAGGTGACGTAAGTTGGTTGCTACAAATGGAAGCTACTGGATACAAATTTTATGATAGTGACGGCACAGAAAAAGATTGTTTGCAACTGCTGAAAGATAGGGGAATGAACACCATTAGGCTTCGTGTTTTTGTTAATCCATCAAATGATAAAACCAGCGGTCATTGCAGCCCAGCAGAAACTGTTGCGTTAGCGGTTCGTGCGAAAAATATGGGAATGCGCATCATGATTGACTTTCATTACAGCGATACTTGGGCCGATCCTGGACATCAAACCAAACCAGCAGCTTGGGCAAGCCAATCCTTTGCAGACTTGCAAAACGATGTTTACAATCATACTTATGATGTGTTGAATTCGCTAAAAATAGCTGGAGTAACTCCAGAATGGGTTCAAATTGGCAACGAAATCCCGGGTGGAATGTTATGGCCGGAAGGAAGCACTTCCAATTGGAATCAGTTGGCTCAATTATTAAACAAAGGATACGATGCAACAAAAGCTATTGACAGTGCTATCAAAGTGATTATTCACATTGATCAGGGCGATAGCAATTCGAGATTCAGATGGTTTTTTGATAATATAAAAAGCAATAATGTAAAATATGATGTCATCGGTATGTCATATTACCCTTATTGGTTAAACAGCGATTACACTGTCACGATAGCCAATTTAGAAAGCAATTTGAAAGATATGGTTTCACGATACGGCAAAGAAGTGATGGTGGTAGAAGTCGGTGGTGAATATACTAAAGTGCAGAATACCTATGATATGTTAGGTGCAGTAATTGCAGCCGTAAAAAAAGTGCCTGACAACAAAGGTCTTGGTGTAATTTATTGGGAACCGCAAGGAGAAAAAAGTTGGAGCGGCTATCAATTAAATGCTTGGCAATCCAATGGGAAACCTTCACCTGCTCTGGATGCTCTTAAAATCGACACAAACTCGGTTATCGAACAAGTGCAATTTGACGGATTTGCTGTTAATCCCATAGAACAAGGTAAAAATGTCACCGCAAATTTGACCTATTCAACAAACACGGCAACCAACTATTTTTATGTGGGATTGTTTAAAAGAAATGCTAGCGGTGAATGGTTACAGACTATCGCGGAAAGTGCAGGGAATCAATTTTTAGTACCATCAGTAGGAATAAATGTCGCCAGTCAAGTTAATTTGGCAATACCTTTAAATACAACTCCAACAGCGAGTTTAACTAATGGCGAATATTATGATATCTATGTAGAGCTTTGGACTGCGAATTGGGGACTAAAACTAGGTTCAAGTTTATCTTCTAAATTGACCATTGCGGCAACTGGATCGTTGGGCGTTGATGAACTAAACTTAGACAAAAAATTTGTGTTGTACCCTAATCCTGTTTCCAATATTTTAAGTTTTAAGAACAGCAATAATGTAAAAATAGAATCATTAAAAATTACTAATATTTTAGGACAAACGTTTTTTTTTGATGACAATCCAGAAGATAAGGACGCCATCGATGTGTCTAAATTAAGTTTCGGGATGTATATTTTATCGATTGATTCCCAAAACGGGACACAACAGTATAAATTTATCAAAAATTAAACAGTAATAAGCGATTTGTAAATTTATTGAGGAGTTCATTTAATTGCAATTCACAATAATATCTTAGCCATTTTATATAACTAAAAATGAAGAAATTTAATATACTATCACGATTCCTGATATTGGCAATGATCACATTGCTAGTTGCTACTTGCAGCGGCGTAAAGACAACCAAACCAACAGTTTTTGCGTTTTCTAAAGGAGCCGATATCAGTTGGTTGCCCCAAATGGAAGCTACAGGATATAAATTTTATGATACTGATAAGTCACAAAAAGACGGATTAAAACTCCTAAAAGACAGAGGAATTAATACCATTAGACTTCGTGTTTTTGTTAATCCATCAAATGATAAAACCAACGGGCATTGTAGTCCATCAGAAACTGTGGCGCTCGCGGTTCGTGCAAAAAAAATGGGAATGCGCATCATGATCGATTTTCATTACAGTGATACTTGGGCCGATCCAGCGCACCAAACTAAGCCAGCCGCTTGGGCAAATCATACTTTTGAACAATTGAAAAATGACGTGTACACACATACTTTTGATGTTTTGAATGCACTGAAAGATGCTGGTGTAACACCTGAATGGGTGCAGGTTGGAAATGAAATTCCAAGTGGCATGTTATGGCCTGATGGGAAAATTGAGAACAATCAAAATTGGAATCAACTAGGAGCATTATTAGACAAAGGCTATGAAGCAACAAAGGCAATAAATCCTTTAATTAAAGTAATTGTGCATGTTGACCAAGGAAATGACAACGGAAGGTTTAGATGGTTTTTTGACAATATTGCGAAGAATAATGTAAAATATGATGTAATAGGAATGTCATACTATCCCTATTGGCTAGGCTATGAGAAAGATAAAGTAGAGCTAAAAGATTACAGAAAATCTATTGCCAATTTGGAATTTAATCTAAAAGATATGGTTTCAAGATATGGCAAAGAAGTGATGGTTGTTGAGGTTGGAGGTGATTATACCTTGGTTCAAGACACCAAAGATATGTTGACAGCGGTCATCAATACTGTAAAAGCAGTGCCAAACAACAAAGGTCTTGGTGTCATTTATTGGGAACCTCAAGGTGAAAAAAGCTGGAGCGGTTATCAATTGAATGCTTGGTTATCTAATGGAAAACCTTCACCAGCACTTGATGCTTTTAAAGATTAATTTTAATTTTAGACAATAATGAAGTTTATTTTAAGAAATGTATTCCTCGTAGTGTTTGTTTTTTCAATTGCAAAAACAAATGCACAATCGCGAACTAAAGTTAATTTTGGATCGGATTGGGAGTTTAAAAGAGAAGAGCCAAATGCAAATTGGGAGAAAATTACTATTCCGCACACGGCAAAAATTGAACCTTTGGTTGTAAATAACCAATTTCAAGGCAACTGTTGGTATCAGAAAAATTTTAAAGTTTCCAATGCAAAAAACAAAAAAGTTTTCCTTTATTTCGAAGGAGTGATGCAAGAAGCCGATGTTTGGATCAACGAGCAAAAAGTGACCAATCACAAAGGCGGATATTTGCCTTTTACAGTGGATGTGACTTCTTTTTTGAAATCAAAAGGCAATACAATAAAAGTCAAAGTCAACAACGACGACAATCCAGATTTTCTTCCCGGAAAGCCATTGAAGGATTTAGATTTTAATTATTACGGTGGTATTTACAGAAATGTTTACCTGATTACAACCGATAAATTATACATTACCAATCCGATTCAAGCGAATAAAAAAGCGAGTGGTGGCATTTATGTAAATTTTGACAAGAGCAACAAAAACAAAGCTTCAGGAACAGTTCAGGTTCATTTAAAAAATGAATACGCTCTCGAAAAGAAAGTAAATTTGAAGTTTATTTTGACCAATAAAGAAGGAGAAAAATTGGAATTTAAGTCGGAGTTATTTGCTTTAGAAGCCAATTCCGATAAAACCATCACACAGAATATTGTGGTGGATAATCCAAAATTGTGGTCTATTTCAAAACCTAATTTATACCGTTTAGAAGTTAAAGTTGTTGCAAATAATAAAATTATTGACAGTTATTCAGAGAAAATGGGCATTCGCAAATCCGAAATAAAAGAAGATGGTTATTATCTCAATGACGAAAAATTATACATTACGGGAACCAACCAACATCAGGAATATCCGTATTTAGGCTATGCTATTTCTGACGAAGCACAATATCGCGATGCGGTAAAAATCAAAAATGCAGGTTTTGATTTTGTTCGAATGTCGCATTATCCTCACGCCGAAGCTTTTTTAGATGCTTGCGACGAATTGGGAATTTTGGTCATGAATAGTTTAACAGGTTGGCAATTTTTTGGTAATGAAACTTTTCAGAAAAATGCAATTCAAGATATTCGAGAAATGGCACGACGTGATCGAAATCATCCCAGCATAATTTTTTGGGAAGCTTCCTTGAATGAAACCGCAATGAGCGACAACTTTATGCAAGAAGCGTCCAAAGCACTAAAAGAAGAGTTGCCTTTCGCGCACAATTACAGTGCGTGTTGGATAGATAATGACAATTATGATTTGTTTATTCCAGCAAGACAACACGGACAAGCGCCCGATTATTGGACTAAATACAACAAAGGAAACCGAAAAATATTTATTGCCGAGTATGGCGATTGGGAATATTATGCGCAAAATGCTGGATTCAATCAAAAGGAATTTTCGAATTTGAAAGAAGAGGAAAGAACATCGCGACAGCTTCGTGCTTATGGCGAAAAACGATTGTTGCAACAAGCTTATAATTTTCAAGAGGCTGCCAATTCAAATCGAAAAGGAGCGCAGACTATAGGCGAGGCCAATTGGGTTATGTTTGATTATAACCGCGGTTACAGCAATGATTTAGAGAGTTCAGGAATAAGCGATATTTTTAGAATTCCAAAGTTTGCTTACTCTTTTTACCAAAGTCAACGAGATGCAAATGTGATTTTAGATTCTAAATTAACTTCTGGCCCAATGGTGACAATTGCCAATAATTGGACTGAGAATTCCCCTTTAGATGTGACAGTTTATAGCAATTGCGATGCCGTTGCTTTGTATTTGAATGATGTTTTGGTTGCCAAACAAAAGCCATCAATAAATTCAAACAGTGACCAATTAAAACATCCTCCATTTATTTTTAATTTGGATAAATTTATTTCGGGAACTTTACGAGCCGAGGGTTTTATCGGTGGTAAAAAAGTAGTTTCTAATGTTGTGAAAACGCCTGAAAGCCCATCCAAAATTGAGTTGGTGTATGATATTTCTTCTATGCCAATTAATCCAGATTTTCCCGATATGATTTTTGTTTATGCCAAAATCACAGATGCTAACGGAACCGTAATCCCTACAGCAACCAATGAAGTAACCTTTTCTTTATTGGAAGGAAATGCCGAATTAATTGGAGAAAACCCTGTGAAAGCCGAAGCTGGAATTGCCACTATTATTCTTAAAAGTAAGAATTTGAAAAATCCTATAAAAGTTATGGCTAAATCTGAAAATTTGCAGCTCAAAAACGGTTCTGATTTGGTTTTAAATTTTGACAGTCAAAAATAAACTGATGAAATATACTTTAGCAATAATTGCGGTATGTTTAATTAGTATTTTGATTTTTTCTTGTAATTCACAAATACAAATTGCTAACCAAGATAAACTTGAAAATAAATCGACCAATAAAATCGAGCAACTTCAAAAACAATTGAGTAACTCCAATGGGTCAGATGTTTTAGTGATAGCGCACAGAGGTGATTGGCGAAATTTCCCTGAAAATTCTTTAGAAGGGTTCTCGAGTGCTATTGATATGGGTGTCGATATGATAGAAATGGATGTAGCAAAAACCAAAGACAATCAACTGGTTATTATGCACGACCAAACCTTAGACAGAACAACAAACGGAAAAGGATTGGTCTCCGACTGGACTTTAGATGCGTTGCGAAAACTATATTTAAAAGATGGTCTAGGAATAGAAACGAAATGTAAAATTCCAACTTTGGAAGAAGCCTTGCTTATATGTAAAGACAAATCATTGGTCAATTTGGATAAATCCTACGAAATTTTTGATCAAGCTTTTGATGTTGCTAAAAAAACAGGCACAACAAAACAAATAATAGTGAAAGGGTACAATAAAACCGTTAATCAAGTAATAACCGACTTTGGAACAAAATTAGACACCATCACATTTATGCCAATAATTAATTTGGACAATCAACCCAATGCACTACAAATAATTGATGATTATCAAACGAAGTTAAATGTAAAAGCATTTGAAATAGTATTTTCAAAAGACACTTCAAAAGTGTTGACGAGGTTTCCTCAAATAAAACGAAAAGGGAGCAGAATTTGGGTCAATTCATTATGGGCTTCACTAAATGCTGGTCATGAAGACAATGAAGCTGTTAAAAATAAAGACAGTATTTACGGTTGGTATATAGAAAATGGAGTAAACATGATTCAAACTGATAGACCTCAATTACTCATCAATTATTTGAGAAATAAAAAAAAACATAAATAGCATTCAATAATATTTTTAAATTTATACTGGACAAAATATTTATTAGGTTTTGGCACTCTATTTCCGTTTGTAGTTAAAAATTCAAGAAAATTTTTAGCATTACAGAATCAACAATAAAATTTGTAAATAATTAAATCATTATATCGATTTGAAACCTTTTTTGAGAATTTGCTGTGTTCTATTAATTTGTATATTTTCCAATAGTTGCAAAACAAGCGGCAATACAGCATTAGTCGCACTAAATCCTAGAGTTTATTCGCAACAAACAGATAGCCTTCCGTTAATTCACAAACACTTTTTTGAACAAGAAAAATTGAGTACGGGATTTTGTTTGGTTCGAGGAAAAAACGGAAGTAAAGTTGTAGCCTTGACATTTGATGATGGTCCAACGAATTTATCCAACAAAATTTTAGATGTTTTAAATAAAAATAACATTAAAGCCACTTTCTTTTGGCAAGGTAAAAATCTTGCCGATAATAGAGAAATTATTAAAAAAGCGAAAAAAAACGGCCATCAAATTGCCAATCATAGTTGGGATCATACCAATGGATACAATTTAGATGAGAATATTGTTTGGGAACAGCAAGTGTTAAGAACTATTCAAGAATTAAAAAATGTCGCTGGTGTTCAATCCAATTATTATAGACCTCCTTACGGCGGAATTACCCAAAAACAAATTGATTTTTTTGCAAGTAAAGGGATTACAACTGTGCTTTGGTCTTTGACTACAATGGATTGGGACAAAACACAAAACGACGGAATTGATTTAGAAAATAAGTTCAAAAATCACCTCCATCCAGGCGCCATCGTTTTAATGCACGATCAAGATTTCGGAAAATCAGAACAAATGCTAGTTGCCTTGGAAAATATGATCCTTTACGGCAAAGCACAAGGTTATAAGTTTATTACAATCGAGAAGGTAAATTGATGTGTTTGATGTCTGAAAATTATTCTTAGTGAACTTTATACCTTATTCGTGGTCAAATAACCATCAAATTACACCCGCGAATATCCGAATTATCAAAACGCCCCAATACCTCGAAAGCGTTTTTCGAGTTTTTTTTGCCCAAATCTTGAGTAGCAATAAACGAACAAGAATTAACATTAGCCAAATCAATCACGTTGATTCCGCCCGTTTTTCCGTCGGAAACATAAGTCAAAGCATCTTCAGTGTCGCGAAATAAGATTTGCATCCACGACGGACATTCAAAAACGCCATTTCCTAATGAATAAGCTTGCGATAATAATTCGGTCATTCCATATTCTGAATGAATGGCTGTGACGCCAAAACCTTTACAAAGTTGTTCGTGCAATTCTTCCCGAATCATTTCTTTGCGCTTGCCTTTCATTCCGCCTGTTTCCATGATGATGGTATTTTGCAATTGAAAATTTTTGCTTTCGATTAAATCCAACAAAGCATAAGTAACACCAATTAGAATCACATTTTGTCCAGAATCGTCTAGTCTTTTTAGTTTTTCAATGAGTTCCTCGTGGCTGTGCAAATAAAACCCACTTTCTGAATTCTTGGTCATTTGGATCAAATCTTCAACCATATAAATCAGGGACGAGCCTTCTCTTTCTAAATAGGAGGGAAGCAAGGCCAAAATCACATAATCTTCTATATTACCATAAAATTGAGAAAAACCATTTCGATAACTTTCTTCGTATATTGAAACATCGGTAACGAAATGCTTGCTAGTTATAGGAGCTAATTTTTCATCCGATTTACCCCCTTTGGGGGCAAGGGGGCTGGTTGTTCCGCTACTTGTAAAAGTTTTCTGAATAGGATTTTCATTTGAAACAACGGCATGACTTTTAAAAAATTGAATGGGCAAAAAGGGAATTTGTTGTAATGTTTTTACTTTCTGAACATCAGTTTTCAAAAAATTGCAAAATTCTCTATAGACCAAGTTGTTTTCGTATTGGAAACGAAATACTTTTAGCGCTATTTTTTCAAATTGCTTTTGGCTTGAAATGGAGAATATGTTGTGTGTTGGAGTCAAGAATTTTTTTTGCAAAAGTAATTAAATAAAAAAACTCCAACTTTACAATTGGAGTTTTTAAAATATTGTATTATAATTTAACTATTCAATAATTAATTTTTTAGTATCAGTTTTTCCTTCTTCCGTGATTCTAAGGATGTAAGAACCGCTTCTAAGTGCCGAAACATTTACAGCATTACTTGCAGTTTTTCCACTTAATACTTGTTTTCCTAAAATATCATAAACAGCAACAGTTTTTGATGTACTATTGTTTGAAGTGATGAATACAGTACCGTTTTTTACAGGATTTGGATAAACATTTAATCCAGATATTGAATTTTTCTGAAAACCAAGCGTAGACTGAACTACGGACATATTATCAAAACTTACGTTCCCACTTACAGCCGAGGGTTTATATGCTCTGAAAGCCAAAACAAGTTTCGTTGCATTTGCAGGTGCAGTAACCTCAATCGTATGTTTAGTCCATGTTAAAGATGTTGGCAAATATCCATTATTATTTCTTAGAGGATCATTTGTATTTAAAGCATCTTGATAAACTATGACATCTTTATCATCTTTATAATTACTCCAGATTCTTGCATCGGTGTCATCACCGCTTGCTTTGTAATAAAAAGATATTACTAATTTACTTCCACCAACAACGGGAATTTCCTGAAAAAAACCAGTTGTAGCTGTAGGCACGTAATTAACAGAATTGCTTCCGTCTTGTCCATCGTTGGCAACGATAGATGGTAATGTGTAAGATGCTGTTGGACCTGCTGTCCATCCAGTAAGTCCATTTTCAAAAGATGGATTGGTTACTAAATTTTGTCCATTTGATACGAATGCACAAGCAATAAATAAAAGAGTGTAAATTTTTTTCATAACATTTTTTTTTAGAATTAGATTTGCAAATGTATATAGAAATCTATTCATAAAACGAAAATGAATGTAAAAAAAACATTAAATTAAGAAAAACCATGAGATTTTTCTATTTTATAATGAGTTTTCTAGTTGCGGTTGCTTGGTCTTCGCTTATTTTAATGATATAAACACCAGGAAAAATAGCAGAAACATTAAGTTCTTTTGCGGTTATAGTGGTTTGAAGTACTTTTTTTCCTAAAACATCGAAAATAATGATGTTTTTATCGGAATCGTTTTTTGTAGATATATAAACTTTTCCGTTAGTAACTGGATTTGGATATAGGCTTAGACCCTCTAAAACAGAGGTTTCTTGTGGCTTAGCATTTTGTTTTCCGTCTTGTGCTGAAACACTAGCCGAATAAAAAAATCCAAGAAACAGAATGATATTTAAGTAATTTTTAATCATCGATTTGCCTAATATTTTGTAAAGATATAAATATATTTTTAATAATCGTGATTTTTTTTATAAAATGCAATCAAGTTGTTTTATTTTATTGGCATTTTCTGAATGGAATGAATTTTAAATATGAATTATTTTTTCCCTCTTGTGATCTTATATTACTAAATTGTTAAAATATTTATTTTTAAGTAATAACAGTGCGGGTTTTGTTTTATATTTACCTTTGTAAACCCGTATGCATTACTTTGCTATTATCAAATGAGCATATTCCCGTAGTTTGTCGCAGACACCAATGATAAAATGCGAATTACAGATCACCGTTGAAAAACAATAAATATCAACTTATGAAAAAAAGAAATACCAAGATTTTACTTGTAGATGACGAACCAGATATTTTAGAAATTGTTGGATATAATCTATCTCAGGAAGGTTATCAAATTATTACTGCTTCCAATGGAAAAGAGGCAGTTGCTAAGGCTACAAAAGAAGTGCCAGACCTTATTATAATGGATGTAATGATGCCTGAAATGGACGGAATGGAAGCTTGCGAGTTGATAAGAAAAATACCAGAATTAAATAATGTAATTATTGCTTTTTTGACAGCAAGAAGTGAAGATTATTCTCAGGTTGCAGGTTTTGATGCTGGTGCAGACGATTACATAACAAAACCTATCAAACCTAAATTATTGGTTAGCAAAGTTAAGGCTTTGTTAAGAAGGCTTAAAGAACAAGAAAAAAATAGCGAAACACTTAATGTTGGCGGAATAGAAATAAATCGTGAAGAATATCAGATTATTAAGGACGGGATTATCATTTCATTGCCCAGAAAAGAGTTTGAACTGTTTTATTTGTTAGCCGCAAAACCCGGGAAGGTTTTTAAACGCGATGAAATTTTGGACAAAGTGTGGGGTAACGAGGTTGTTGTCGGCGGAAGGACAATCGATGTACATATCAGAAAACTTCGAGAAAAAATAGGCGATGATTTCTTTAAAACTATAAAAGGTGTCGGATATAAATTTGAAGTTTAATTTTTGTGGTAAATTTGCACAATACTTCAAATGTTTAGTAGATGAAAATTAGTTTCCAAAAAACTTATAAGTTTGCCGTTATATCGGCTTTGTATATAACGCTGTTTACCACTGTTATAGTGGTTTTTTTAGTTAAAGCAATGTTTAATCCACTCCAGAATTTTTTTTATTTTGGAGTTGTTTTTTTTATATTTCTGTACGTTTTTTCTTTTATTCTTTTACAATATCGAGTAGAAAAATTTATTTACCGTAGAGTCAAAAAAATATATGATGATATTTCTTTATTGGAGTCGAGTAATTTTATAGACCAACCCATAACAACAGATATGGAAGCCTTAACTAGAGAGGTTAAAAAGTTTGCTACGGATAAAAAATTGGAAATAGAATTGCTAAAAGTTCGTGAAAAGTATCGAAGAGAATTTTTGGGAAATGTTTCGCATGAGTTAAAAACACCATTATTTACAGTTCAAGGGTATTTATCTACACTACTTGAAGGTGCGATGGATGATAAGAATATTAGAAAAAAATATTTAAAACGTGCCGAAAAAGGTGTTGAGCGATTGATTTATATAGTCGAAGATTTAGATATGATTACTAAACTTGAAGCAGGCGATTTAAATCTTGAATTTTCTGAATTTGATATCTTTGAATTGATTCAAAATGTTTTTGATTTATTAGAAATGAAAGCCGATAAAAAGAAAATAACTTTATCATTTGACAATCGTCATACCCAACCTATTCTTGTAAAAGGAGACAAAGACAAATTACAACAACTAGTCGAAAATTTAGTTGTAAACTCTATAAAATATGGTAAAGAAGGTGGATTAACCGAGGTTAGCGTAATCAATTTGACTAAGAAAAAAGTATTGGTTCGAATTACAGATAATGGCGAAGGAATTGCAAGTCAAAATCTTCCAAGAATTTTTGAACGCTTTTATCGCGTGGACAAAAGTGGCGCTCGAAGCGAAGGAGGATCAGGTTTGGGTCTAGCCATAGTGAAACATATTATTGAAGCGCATAAAGAAAAAATTTATGTAGAAAGTGAATTTAAAATTGGCTCCGAGTTTTCCTTTACTTTGACCAAAGCTAGGTGGAATAATAATTAGATTTTTTCCAAATGATCACAAAAAACGGAAATTTAACACCATATTTTATTTATTTTCCACAATTTTACACTCTCTATGTTAGTTGTGATTACCTATTCCTAAGTTTCTTCTTTTAAGAATTGAATTATTTCCTCTTCGGTTATGTTATCCATTATTTACATAAGTTTTAAAAGATTCCTACGGACACGAGAGCTATGCTCGAACTGGCGAAGCAATGACAAAGTTGCTCAAACTGATCACTAAAAACTGAACACTATTTTCTAATGCGCTTCCAGCCAATTTTTTCCCATTCCAATTTCAACATCCAACGGAACATCCATTTTAAAAGCATTTTCCATTTCGTATTTAATCATCGGTTGGATTTTCTCTAATTCGGAGTTGTGAACATCAAACACCAACTCATCGTGAACTTGCAACAACATCTTGGATTTCCAATTTTCTGAAACTAATTTTTTATGAATATTAATCATCGCAATTTTAATAATATCGGCGGCAGAACCTTGAATTGGTGCATTTACCGCATTTCGTTCCGCGCCACTTTTTACCATCATATTGGCAGAATTTATGTCTTTTAAATAACGTCGTCTCCCTAAAACCGTTTGAACATAACCATTTTCTCTAGCAAAATCCACTTGATTCGCCATATAGGATTTCAGTTTTGGATATGTTGCATAATAAGCATCAATCAATTCGGCAGCTTCTTTTCTTGAAAGCGAAGTTTGATTAGAAAGTCCAAAAGCCGAAAC
>CAMCTL010000013.1 GCA_945878515.1 Flavobacterium psychrophilum
GAAACTATAATTTTAAACAGAGCCACAAAATCATTGACATTATACTTTCAAATGATAGGTCGAGGTTCACGAAAATTGCCCAACAAAGACACATTTTCTGTAATTGATTTAGGAAATAATGCAGCTCGTTTTGGCTTGTGGAACGAACCCGTAAATTGGCAACACATCTTTAAATCACCTGAATTTTATCTTGAAAATTTACGCGACGATACCGAAATAGAATTGTATTTTAAATACGCTATGCCACCAGAGTTACGAGCGAAATTCGCAAAAACCAAAGTAGTAACTTTTGATGTTGATGAAGAACATAAATTAGCCATTGCACAAAATTTGCGTTCCAAGATTGTTTTAGACAAATCTTTGGAACAACATGCCGCTATGTGTGTCGATAATACTGAGGAATTAAAAGATGCCAAAGATTTGTCCAAAGAACTTGAGCCTGATATCGAATGTCGTTTAAAACGTTATGCAAAATGCTTGAGCCAATGCAGTAAAAATTACCGCGAATGGCTGGTCGAAGATTACAAACAAAAGCTAATATTATTGATAGGGAAGAAGTATCGCGAAAAAATCATGAACGAAGCTGATTAATTTTAGATTGCAGATTTTTGATCTCAGATTGTAGATTTCAACTATTTGATATTTTTTGAACTTATAGTACCAATTTGATTAAATTGGCGATGAGAAAGTCCGGTACGGACGATTCATATTGTAGCAACGGATTTTAATCCGTTGAATAAGGACGATTCATATTGTAACAACGGATTTTAATCCGTTGAATAAGTACGATTCATATTGTAACAACGGATTTTAATCCATTGAATAAAGACGAATAATATTGTAGCAACGGATTTTAATACGTTGAATAAGGACGAATAATATTGCAGCAACGGATTTTAATACGTTGAATTTCGGAACAAAATCCGTTGTCATAACAACAATTTTAATAATTTTTTAATCAACAAAATGTCAAAAAAATTCGCCGATTTAGGAATCCAAGAATCCATCATAAAAGCACTTTTTGAATTAAAAATTGTTGTGCCAACAGAAATTCAGCAGAAGGCAATTCCATTGCTATTATCCAATACTGATGTGGTTGGATTGGCAAAGACAGGAACTGGAAAAACAGCGGCTTTTGGTTTACCATTACTTCAATTAATAGATTCTAAAATTATTAATATTCAAGCTGTTATTCTTGCTCCAACTCGTGAATTAGGGCATCAAATTTGTAGTAATTTAGAGGCTTTCGCCAAATATCATCCAGAAGTGTCCATTGCAGAAATTTGCGGTGGAATTCCAATTAAACCACAAATCGAACGATTGACTTTGCCAACACATATTGTTGTGGCAACACCCGGAAGATTGATAGATTTGATTCAGCGCAACGCCATAAATCTGAAAGAAACAAAATTTTTAGTTCTTGATGAAGCTGACGAAATGGTCAGTATCCTAAAAGAAAGTTTAGACGAAATCATCGCAGAATTACCTAAAAATCGCCGAACATTTCTTTTTTCGGCCACAATGCCAGGAACAATAAAGCAATTGATACAGAATTACTTGAACAAAAATGTAGTTCAAGTCAGCGCCGATATGCAAACTGTAGGCAATCAGGGAATTGATCACCAATATATTGTTGTAGATCCAATAGAAAAATTAGATGTTTTGATGCACTTTCTCACTTCAAAAGAGGGAGAACGTGGCATTATTTTTTGTAAAACCAAAGCTGCAGTTAATAAATTAGCTAAAAATCTCGCCATTAACCGATTTTCTTCTGGAGCATTGCACGGCAGCTTGTCTCAGGGAATCCGTGATCGAATTATGGAACAATTCCGTGAAGGACATATTAATATTTTGGTCGCAACAGATTTGGCAGCTAGAGGAATTGACGTAAAGGAAATTTCTTATGTAGTCAATTATCATTTGCCTGATGTGTACGAACTCTATGTTCACCGTAGCGGTAGAACAGCAAGAGCGGGCAGAAATGGACTTTCGTTAACGGTTTTACAACAAGAAGAAGTTGCGGAAATTGCGGATTTCGAGAGTCAATTGGGAATTAAATTCAGCAAATTCAAAAAACCATCAGCCGAAAATATCGAAGAAAACAATACGATTTTATGGGCAAAACAAATTTTCAAAACCAAACCCAATCACGAAATTTCAGCCGAATTTAAAACCAAAATCAAAACTATTTTTCATCATCTAACCAAAGATGAATTGATAGAAAAATTGTTGGCCAACCAATTGCTTCAAACTAAAGTTGAGGCAACTGCTCCAAAACCTGTTAAGAAATTCAAAAATTAATATAAAATAGAATTTACAAGTAGCATTATATCATATCTAACAATTACAAATAAATAAAAGATGAAAATACTAATCATTGGCGGCGGTTTTGCTGGAATAAATTTAGCCAAAGAACTTGAAAATCATAAAGAAATTGAAGTTGTACTTATTGACAAAAACAATTATAATTTTTTCGCACCACTTATTTATCAGGTCGCTACTGCTTACTTGGAACCATCAAGCATTAGTTATCCTTTTAGAAAATTTTTTGCTGGCAAAAAAAACCTTCAGTTTCGCTTGGGCGAATTACAAAAAGTAATTCCTGAACAAAATAAAATTATTCTCAACAACGGCGAACTGACTTACGATTATTTGGTTTTTGCAACCGGTGCAGAAACGAGCTATTTTGGGATGGAAAATGTCAAGAAAAATGCGATTCCAATGAAAACGCTCAATGATGCTATAGAAATGCGTAATACACTTTTGAAAAATCTAGAAAAAGCTGCTATTTGCAAAGACATTCGCGAGCGAAGAAAATTGCTAACCATTGTAGTTGCTGGAGGCGGTCCAACAGGAGTAGAAGTTTCTGGCATGTTTGCCGAGATGCGAAAAAGCATTTTACTGAAAGAATACCCTGAATTGGCTACTGCAGCAAGCAAGATTTATTTAGTAGATGGTGCTGCTTCATTGTTAGCACCAATGAGTGAGGCTTCTCAAAAAGACACTTTAAAAGCTTTAACCGAACTTGGCGTCGAAGTAAGATTAAATGCTCGAGTTGTAAACTATGAAAATGATATCGTTTACTTTGCTGATGGAGAAACAATTGTAACTAAAAATTTAATTTGGGCTGCTGGCGTTACAGCAAGAGCCTTTGAAGGAATTCCAACCGAAAGTTACGGACGAGGAAAAAGATTGCTAACCGATGCCCATAACAAAGTAAAGTCAACCGAAAATATTTATGCCATTGGTGATACTTGTATTCAACTTACAGATGCAAATTTTCCAGATGGACATCCACAAGTGGCACAAGTAGCGATTCAGCAAGGAATTAACTTAGCAGATAACTTTAAATTGATGCTTAAGAACAAACCTCTTAAACCATTTAAATACAATGACAAAGGCTCTATGGCAATCATTGGAAAAATGAAAGCTGTTGTTGACTTACCTAGTCCAAAATTACATTTTAAGGGTTCTTTTGCGTGGTTGATTTGGTTGTTTGTACATTTAATGTCATTGATTTCATATCGAAATAGAATAATGACTTTTTATAATTGGATGGTCGCTTATTTCTCAAAAGATCAATCATTGAGAATGATTATCAGACCTGAGAAAAGAAAAAAAATTGAACTTTAATTTTGATAATTTAAGAAATAAATAGGCGGTTAGAATCATTGAGATTTTAACCGCCTGTTTTTTGAAGTAAACGTGATAATGTTAGTACAGGGCTGAATTGATATTTTTTTAATCTATAAAGGATTTAAAAATTCTTCTAAATTATCCAAAAAATATTAGTTTGCTGCCTCAAAACTAGATAGGATTAATTGCTTGCTTCAATTAAATCAAGTACTTTTTTTAAATTGTCTTGATCCGTTTTTATCGAAAATAATTGTCCTTCTATCATCATAAATTGTCCTGAAGTTAAATCTTCTGCATTGCCTAATGCTTCTTCGTAAGTTTTGATAGCTGCATCTTCTCCAAAAACGCAAGAATCAAGAATCATTTTTCTGTCCTTACCGGTAACAGCAGATTTTACATCCATCCAAATCCTATATATTTTCCCGCTTGTTGTGGTTGATTCGGTTTGTTTTCCGCCTAAGTTTTTAACTTCAGCAACTAGTTGTGCTTTAATTCTAATACTTGTTTCCGTCGCATTTGCAAACATCATTTTTAAATCTGTTTCTTCAACTTCTTTTGATGCTGTTTCGTAACCATAAATTCTGTCGTTGTTGATTTCAATGAGCGAATTCAAGACATCAATTGCTTTCTCTGTTTTCATTTTTTTTCTTTTTAAAATTGTTACTTAATCCAAATACAAAGGTGGGCTTAATTGATTTGCATCATTTTACACAATTATTAAAATAGTTTACAATATTTTGAGATTGAAGAAAGAAAAAAAAATGGTAGCTCGAGAGCTTCAAATTCGAGGAAGGCAGCGCTTGGAACAGTAGTATATAGAATATTTTAGAGCGTTGCTTTAATATTTAAAGCAAACTTTTTCTAATTTTCAGATTTTAGCAAAAGTTTAAATTACTTAAATAACTTAATCTTTTGAAAAATGACTTTCTTGTAGATTTTGGGTGAAAAGAAAAGAATTATTCACCACTTCGCCAATTATAATTATAGCGGGTGAGGAAATTTGTTTGAGTTCTACTAATTTTAAGATAGAATCAATAGTTCCAGATACTTTTTTCTGGTTATCTTTTGTTCCGTTTTGAATGATAACAACAGGCAAATTATCAGTTCTATTTTTTTGATAAATTGAGATGATTTCATCTAATTTGTGCATTCCCATTAAAACAACTACAGTGGCCGAAGATTTTGAAGCTAATGATATATCTGTCGACAATTTATGGTCAGAAGTAGTTCCTGTAATAACCCAAAAACTTTCGGAAATTCCGCGTTGTGTTAGACTAATTCCATTCGATGCAGGCACTCCTAAAGCCGAAGAAATACCGGGAACAATTGCGGTTTCTATTCCAAATCGTTGTGCATACGCTATTTCTTCGCTTCCGCGTCCGAAAACAAATGGATCTCCACCTTTCAATCTTACTACGTGACCAAAACTTTTTGCTTGTGATACAATTAGCTCATTAATTTGATCTTGGCTGTAAGCATGGCAACCCAATCTTTTTCCAACAAAAATAGAATTTGCTTTTGCAGCATATTGCAATAATTCTTCGTTTACTAGCGCGTCATACAAGACTACATCTGCACTTTCTAGCGCTTTAATTGCCTTTAAAGTAATTAATTCTGAATCTCCTGGACCAGCACCTACAACGGTTAATTTTGGAATATTTATTGGCTTCATTTTCTGAAAGTTTGGAAATTATGTTGACTATTTATGGAAATATAATCGCTATGTAAGTATTTTTACTTAGGCAAAAGTATGAAATAAATACGTAATTATTTAATATTAAAAACAAAAATCATACTCATTAAGATTTGCAAGCAATGACACTAACAATTCTAATTTCCACTTTTATCAACTACAGGACGGTTTTCTCTATTGGCTATTTCCCATGCGATAGCAAAAGCTAGTTGTGTTCTTTTGGTTAGCGCGTCAAATTCTATTTTATCAACTTCGTCCGAAGCTTGATGATAATCAGCGTGAACACCATTAAAAAGAAAAACAGAAGGAATACCATTTTTAGCAAAATTGTAATGATCTGAACGATAATAAAAACGATTTGGGTCTTTTTTATCATTGAATTTATAATCGACAAACAAGTTAATATGCTTCTTATTTGCTTCTTCGCAAATGTTGTACAAATCCGTTGAAAGATAGTCAGAACCAATTAAGTACACATAATTATTAGAATCTTTGTGAAATTCATCCCTACGACCAATCATATCAATATTAACATTAGTTATGGTGTTTGCCAGAGGAAACAGCGGGTTTTCAGAATAAAATCGAGAACCATGAAGTCCATGTTCTTCGCCTGTAACGTGGAGAATTAATACAGAACGCTTTGGGCCATGGCCTTCTTTCTGAGCAATTTTAAATGCTTGTGCAATTTCTAATAATGCGACAGTTCCAGATCCATCATCGTCCGCACCGTTATAAACTAAACCATTCTTTAGACCAATATGGTCATAATGTGCAGAAATCACGATTACTTCATTTGGTTTTTCAGACCCTTCAATAAAGGCCCAAATATTTTCGGAATCGGGTAAATTTTCATTTCTATTTGCGTTCAAATAGGACGCTGGGATTTTTTGAAAATAATCTGCTGCGCCTTTTGGAAATGGTATTTTGTTGGTTTTGTAGTGATTTATCAAATATGCGCCCGCCTTTTTTTGTCCTGAAGACCCAGTTTCCCGACCTTCCATTTCATCGGAAGCTACAATGTTCAGGTGTTTTTTTAAATCTGCTTCGGTAATGGTTTTGATGTATTTTGTTGGAGTAACCTCTGCAATGCTGCTATTTTGTGATGTACATAAAAGCGTTGAAGCTAACGAAAGTAGAAATAGTATTTTTTTCATGTTTATAATTTAAAAAAATTAATAGAAATGAGGCATTATTTATTTAAGACCTCTTGCAAAAAAAGTTTCAAATGTTCCCAAGATCGATCTGCTGCAATCTTGTTGTAAGCTGCGCCTTTTGAATTGTCAGTTCCAGCTTCTGGATTGGTAAAGGAATGTACTGCATTGGCATAGTAAATCATTTGCCAATCAGCTTTTGCATCTCGCATCTCTTGCTGAAATGCTGTAATTTCTGTTGTCGGGACATAAGGATCATCGGCACCATGACAGACCAAAACTTTTGCAGTTATAGGTTCGATAGTTCTTTTTGCATCTCTACCTAAACCACCATGAAATGAGACTGCGCCCTTAATATTCAAATGACTTCTTGAAGCCTCAAGTGCTCCAGTTCCACCAAAGCAGTAGCCAATGACTACAATATTGTCGGGGTTTGATCCAGAAAGTATTAATTGTTCTAATGCCAATGAAATACGTTTTTGGTAATCCACAAAATTGGTTTTATAATAACCCGCTTTTTGTCCTGCTTCGGAGGTGTTTTTTGGATAATTGTCTTCGCCATAAATATCGGCAATAAAAGCATAATAACCCAATTTTGATAAGTTTTCGGCAGTATCTTTGGAAAGTTTGTCGATTCCCATCCAAGCTGGAAGTATCAGTATTCCTGGTTTTTGTTGGCTTTTTGATTTAGGCTGAATGCAAAAACCATTCAAAATTTGATCACCATCTTTGTATTTTACAGCTTTCAATTGCGCAAATGTTGTGGAATAAACAGACAAAATGCATAGCATCAAATAGAGTATATTTTTCATAAAAATTTAATTTTCACAAATATCATAAATAAAACAGATATGATTACCGAAAACTACATTTTTTATGCATTTTGAAAATAAAAAATACTAGTTTTGAAGTTGAAATAAAAAAATGAAAAATGATACAATCTAACACAAATCTATCCTCAAAATCGGAAGCCCTAATCGAAAAAGAAAATAAGTACGGCGCCCATAATTATCATCCACTTCCTGTTGTTTTAGAAAAGGGTCAAGGTGTTTTTGTTTGGGATGTTGATGGAAAAAAGTACTATGATTTCCTATCGGCTTATTCAGCTGTGAATCAAGGGCATTGTCATCCAAAAATTATTGGAGCAATGACCAAACAAGCACAAACATTGACTTTGACTTCTCGTGCGTTTTACAATAACCAATTGGGCGTTTTTGAAGAATACATTACAAATTATTTTGGATTTGATAAAGTTTTACCAATGAATACAGGTGCCGAGGCTGTAGAAACTGCTTTAAAACTTTGTAGAAAATGGGCTTACGAAGTAAAAGGCATACCTGAAAATATGGCACAGATTATTGTTTGTGAAAATAATTTTCATGGACGAACCACTACTATCATTTCTTTTTCTTCGGATGAAGGTGCAAGAAAAAGTTTTGGTCCGTACACCGGCGGTTTTATACAAATACCTTATGATGATATTGAGTCTTTAGAAAAAGTTTTGCTATCCACAAAAAATATTGCTGGATTTTTGGTCGAACCCATTCAAGGTGAAGCTGGTGTTTATGTTCCGTCTGATGGATATTTGGCAAAAGCCAAAGCACTTTGTAAAGCAAACAATGTTTTATTTATTGCTGACGAAGTTCAAACGGGTATTGCTCGTACAGGAAGATTACTAGCCACTTGCGGCAATTGTTCTTGCGATAATGGTTGTGAAAATAAACCTGAGGTAAAGCCAGATATTTTAATTTTAGGAAAAGCAATTTCAGGTGGTGTTTATCCAGTTTCGGCGGTTTTGACCACCGATGAAATTATGAATGTCATTAAACCAGGGCAACACGGTTCTACTTTTGGAGGAAATCCAATTGCGGCAGCGGTTGCCATAGCGGCACTAGAAGTTGTTCGAGAGGAAAATTTAGCGCAAAATGCCGAAAGATTAGGCATTATCTTAAGAAAAGGATTGAACGAAATTGCCCAACAAAATCCATTAATTGAATTGGTTCGAGGAAAAGGATTGTTGAATGCCATTGTTATTAATTGTGGCGAGGATTCTGATTTGGCTTGGAACATTTGCCTTCGTTTTAGAGATTATGGATTGTTGGCCAAACCCACTCACGGCAACAAAATACGTTTTGCGCCGCCATTGGTCATCACTGAAGCTCAAATTCAGGAGTGCTTGTTAATAATCGAGAAAGCATTGAATGATTTTAAATAATTGGAATTGATGGTTTTTATTTTTATATGAGTTATTCTGTATTTTTTTAAAGTAATTTAGCATAATAAAGCTTCGTATATTTATCCTAATATGGTTTACTGTTTAATAAGGCGGACATGAAATAAATCTCGATTGAATAAATATAGGAAGCAATGTCAAAAAATATATGTAAACAAAAAAAATGATAAACAAAGTACATCACATTGCCATTATCTGTTCGGATTATCAAAAATCAAAGAAATTCTATACTGAAGTTTTGGGATTAGAGATTATTCGTGAAGTTTATAGAGAAAGTAGACAATCCTTTAAATTGGATTTGGAGCTGAACGGTACTTATGTTGTGGAATTATTTTCATTTCCTAATCCACCACAAAGAGTTTCAAGACCAGAGGCATTGGGACTAAGGCATCTTGCTTTTGAAGTAGATAATCTGGAAAAAGTTGTTGACCATTTAGAAAAATTCAAAATAGAAGTTGAACCCATTCGGATAGATGAGCTCACAGAAAAACGATATACTTTCATTGCTGATCCTGATGATTTACCGATAGAGTTTTATGAAAAATAAAAGATTTGTCAATTTTTATAAAAATGTCGACAAATCTTTTTTAGATGTAAATTAAATCAGCTGTTATTTCTTAGCTATTCACTGGTTTCCAAACTCCATATCCGCCATTCAAATTCACGGAATAAATATTGTAATTTCTCAAAATGCGTTGTGCCAAATAGCCTCTTAAACCAATCTGACAATAAATAACATACTTCTTGTTTTTGTCAAAGAAATCCAAGTTGTCCCTCAAAGAATCCACATCCATATTGATGGCATTGGGAATCGCACCGTTTTCAAATTCGGTTTTGGTTCTAACATCAATCAGAGTCGCTTTTTCAGTCAAAAGATAGTCGTCCAATTGGTCGTAATTGATGAAACGTACATCGTCATTCAGCATATTATCAGCCACATAACCTAGAATATTTACTGGATCTTTGGCAGAATTATAGGGCGGAGCATAAGCCACTTCTATTTCCTGCAAATCATAAATAGTCAAATTTCCTTTGATTGCCGTAGCAATCACATCGATGCGCTTGTCCACGCCTTCTTGTCCAAGAGCTTGTGCACCATAAATGGTTCCGTCTTCAGCAAAATTCATTTTCAAAACAATATTAGTAGCACCCGGATAATAACTAGCGTGATTGGCTCTTGTAACGGTTACGGTTCGATACGGAATATTATATCGTTTCAATAGTTTTTCGTTGAGTCCAGTAGCGGCAACCGTCAAATCGAAAAATTTGATGATGGAAGTTCCCAAAGTTCCTTTATACGAAATTTTATTTCCTCTGGTAATATTATCGGCCACAATTCGACCTTGACGATTGGCAGGCCAAGCCAAAGGAATCAATACTTTCGCTTGATTGATAAAATGCGAAACTTCGACAGCATCGCCCACAGCATAAATATTAGGGTCTGATGTTTGCATAAATTCGTTGACAGCAATTCCGCCAGTAACACCTAATTCCAATCCTGCGGCTTTCGCCAATGCGTTTTCAGGTTTTACACCAATGGCAAACACAACGGCATCAGCCAAAATGGTTTTACCATTATTTAATTTTAATTCAATTTCATTTCCTTTTTCCTCAAAAGCTTCGACACCCGTATTGATTAGAATATTCAGATTTTTTGCAGCAGCGTGATGTTGTACCATTTTAGCAAATTCATAATCAACTGGCGCCATCAGTTGGTTTCCCAATTCGATAATGGTGACATTTAATTCTTTTTCAACCAAATTTTCAGCAACTTCTAATCCAATAAAACCGCCACCAACAACGGCAATGTTTTTCAAATCTTTCGTTTTAGCAATGATTCTGTCCATATCGGCGACATTGCGAAGGGTCATTATTTTATCGGAATCGATTCCCGGAAGACCAGGTCGGAAAGGTTCTGCGCCTGGAGATAACAATAATTTGTCGTAGGATTCGGTGTAAATTTCATTTGTAATTGTATTTTGAACTTCGACCGTTTTTTCTTCTTTGTTAATTTTCAACACTTCATTAAATATGCGAACATCAAGGTTGAATCTTGTTTTTAAGGAAGTAGGAGTTTGCAATAACAACTTCGAACGTTCGGAAATTACTCCGCCAATATGGTAGGGGAGTCCACAATTAGCAAAACTAACGTGCTCACCTTTTTCAAAAATAATAATTTCATTTTCTTCGTTCAGTCTTCTTAATCTTGCTGCTGCGGTTGCACCGCCGGCAACACCGCCTATAATTAAAATTTTCATCTTTAGAAATGTAATATATTTTTATGGTGCAAATTTCCGAAAATGATTATCAGTTTTTTGTAGCATTTGTTACATAAAACCAAATGATGCATAATAAAAATTGTAGCAATAGAGAAAAGATTTTTAATTTTACAAATATTCAAAGCATTTTCAATGATGGTGTTTAATCTGATAATTTTTAGCGAAATTTACATCCAAATAAAATTCAAAAACCAAAAATGAAAGAATTACTCCAGCAGACTTATGGCTCATTTTTCGAGGACAAATTAATAGATGAAATTGTAGAAACTTCTTTGCTCAGAGATTTCAAAGAAGGCGATATTCTAATTGATTTTGGCGATTCGATACGAAAGATGCCTTTGCTAATTTCAGGTGCCATAAAAATATTGCGTGAAGATTTTGATGAAGGTGAATTGTTATTATATTTTATTGAAAAAGGCGATACTTGTGCCATGACAATGGCGTGTTGTTTGGGCGAAACCAAAAGCGAAATCAGAGCTGTTGCCGAAACCAAAGGGCAGTTAATTATGATTCCTGTTAGCAAAATGGAAGAGTGGTTAGGAAAGTATAAAAGCTGGAGAAACTATGTTTTTAACAGTTATAATAATCGTTTAAAAGAAATGCTTTCAGCTATTGATAATCTGGCATTTATGAATATGGACGAACGACTACTAAATTATCTAAATGACAAATCTAAAGTTGTAAAATCCAAAGAAATTCATTCGACTCATCAGGAAATTGCTTATGACTTGCATACTTCTAGAGTTGTAGTTTCCCGCTTGTTGAAAGCATTGGAAAACAATGGAAAAATTAGTTTAAATAGAGCTTCAATTGTATTATTGAGATAGGTAACATTTGTTACATACTTGGGATAATTTATACGCTACTTTTGTGCTTATAAAATTTTGTAAATGGAAATAGCTCAAATTATAGGATACATTTTAGCGGTTTTTGTTGGAATGACTCTTGGGATGTTAGGTAGTGGCGGTTCTATACTTTCAGTTCCTATTTTGGTTTATGTTATGGGAATTGAACCAACATTGGCCACAGCCTATTCTCTATTTGTAATTGGAACTACCTCATTAGTAGGAGGCATTCACAAAGCGAATCAAAAACTAGTCGATTTTCATAAAGTTGCTTCATTTGGAATTCCAGCTGTAATTTCGGTTTTTATAACTCGAAAGCTAATTGTTCCTAAAATTCCAGAAATTGTATTCTCGTTAGATGGATTTACTTTGACAAAGTCCATACTTATTATGGTGGTTTTTGCTCTTGTAATGATTTTTGCATCGGTTCGAATGATAAAACCTTTAAATGAAAAAATAGTTTTCGACGAACTACAAGTAAATTATTTCAAAATAGCCCTAATGGGAATTTTAATTGGGCTTATTTCCGGATTTGTAGGAGCTGGAGGCGGATTTTTGATAGTTCCAACTTTATTATTTTTTGCCAATACACCAATGAAAATGGCAGTTGGAACTTCGCTTTTTATTGTTTCTGCTCAATCATTAATTGGCTTTACTGGCGATATTATGAGTGACCAAATTATCGATTGGAAGTTACTGGAATACTTTACTTTGGCCTCAATTATTGGAATTTTTATTGGCAATTTTATTGCTAAAAAGGTGGCAGACGATAAACTCAAAACAAGTTTTGGTTGGTTTGTGCTCGCAATGGGAATTTACATTATCATTCGAGAGCTTTTTCTGGACTAATAATTTTCAAAAAACATAACAGAATCTTTTAAATAAAACAATAAAATTTAAAGCATAAAAAATGAAAATAGAACAAATTTATACTGGTTGTTTGGCACAAGGGGCATACTACATAGAGAGTAATGGCGAAGTAGCTATAATTGATCCATTGCGCGAGGTTCAACCCTATATTGATAAAGCCAATAAAAATAACGCAAAAATTAAATACATTTTTGAAACTCATTTCCATGCCGATTTTGTAAGTGGTCACGTTACTTTAGCCGAAAAAACTGGTGCTCCAATTATTTTTGGACCAACCGCCAATCCGAGTTTTGAAGCACATATTGCAACTGATGGTGAAGTTTTTCGCTTGGGAGAAATAACAATTACGGTTTTGCATACGCCCGGACATACACAAGAAAGTGTTTGCTATCTTCTGAAAGACAAAAACGGTAAAGATTATGCTCTTTTTAGCGGTGACACCTTGTTTTTAGGAGATGTTGGTCGTCCAGATTTAGCTCAAAAAGCGGCGGATATGACTCAAGACCAATTGGCTGGAATTTTATATGATAGTTTGCGAAATAAAGTAATGACTCTTGCAGATGATGTAATTGTTTATCCCGCTCATGGTGCTGGAAGCGCTTGTGGTAAAAATTTGAGCAAAGAAACAGTAGGCACGATTGGACAACAAAAGCAAATTAATTATGCGCTTCGTGCCAATATGACCAAAGAAGAATTTATCAAGGAAGTTACGGATGGCTTATTGCCTCCACCTTCTTATTTTCCGATGAATGTGAAGCTCAACAAAGAAGGATATGAAAATGTAGAAGATATTATTAGCGATGCTATTGCTTATGATGCAGAAACTTTTGAATTAGTAGCTAATAAAATTGACACAGTAATTCTTGATGTCAGACACCAGGATGATTACTCCAAAGGACATATTCCACAGTCTATTTTCATTGGAATTGACGGCGATTTTGCGCCTTGGGTTGGTGCTTTAATTCCAGATATCAAACAACCTATTCTCTTGGTAACTCCCGTAGGAAGAGAGGAAGAAAGTATCACACGTTTGGCTAGAGTAGGCTATGACAATACTTTAGGCTACTTGAAAGGCGGTTTTGAAACTTGGAAAAATGCAGGATTAGAATACGATACCGTAAATTGGGTTACTGCCAATGGATTGGAAGAATTGATGGAAGAAAAAGTACCTGTATTTGATGTTAGAAAAGAAGGAGAATTTAAATCTGAACATGTTGAAGGGGCTCATTCCACTCCTTTGGATTTTATTAATGATCATATTGCCGAATTTCCAAAAGAAGAAGAATTTTATGTTCATTGTGCTGGAGGATATCGTTCAGTAATTGCCGCTTCAATACTAAAAGCTAGGGGATATCATAACATTGTAAATGTCTTAGGTGGATTTGCATCTATCAAAAAAACAGCAATAAAAACAACCAATTACGTATGTCCATCAACATTAAAATAAAATGAAAAATTTACTATTTACAAATTGGCACGCGATGAGATGGGTGAGATTGGCTTTTTCCCTGTTTTTATTTGCGCAGGCATACACCACACGCGAATGGTTTTTTATCGCTTTTGGTTTATTCTTTTTATTTCAAGCGGTTTTTAATTTAGGTTGTGGGCCAAATGGTTGCGCAGTTCCTAATATTAAATATTCAAAAAAATGAGTGCAAATTTTGATTCTATTATCAACTCAGAAAAACCTGTTTTAATTGATTTTTTTGCTACTTGGTGTGGCCCTTGCAAAACACTGGCGCCAATTTTGAAACAGGTAAAAGACAATCTTGGAGAAAGAATTACAATCTTAAAAATTGATGTGGATAAAAACCAAGAATTGGCCTCACAATATCAGGTTCGTGGAGTTCCCACTATGATTTTATTTCAAAATGGAAAACAATTGTGGCGCCAATCAGGTGTTTTGTCTAAAGAAGAAATTATAAAAACACTCGTAGAAAAAAGTAATTAATGAATAAAAAAGCTATAATTATCACAGGAATTGGAATCGTTGTTGGGGCGATTGCGGGTTATGCCTATTATTTTTATATAGGATGCGCTTCTGGTACTTGTGCTATAACATCAAAACCCTTGAATAGCACTATATATGGTGCAACAATGGGAGGATTGCTATTTAATATGTTTATTAAATCACCAAAAAAATCTTAATATTTTTAACCAATTTAAATCCAATTATCATGAAAAAAAACATGGGTTCAAAAGACAAAGTGATTCGAATTCTAATTGCGCTTATTATTGGCGTTTTGTATTACACAGGAATCATTAGCGGTACAACTGCATTAGTTTTAGGCGTATTCGCCGTTATTTTTGTATTAACAAGTCTCATAAGTTTTTGCCCACTTTATCTTCCACTGGGAATTTCTACTTGCAAAAAGAAATAAATGATAGAAAAGCAAATTAATAAAGACTTAATTCTAAGAGAGCGATTGGCTTTGCAAAGAACAATCTTAGCCAATCAATCTACATTCTTGGCATTTTTGCGAACATCAATGTATTTTTTTGTAGCAGGTTTAAGCTTAGAAAGTTTATTGAAAATTGAGAATAGTTATATCATTGAATGGTTCCTGTTCATTAGTTCTTTTGTGATTTTTTGTATTGGTATTTTCAATTATTTCAAACATAAAAAAATGATTTCCGATAACGAAAAACATATCGGTGATTATAAAATGTAATATTATGGACAGTGAAAAATGCTTAGACCAAGAATATTGGGAAACTCAATATAAAACCAATGCTACAGGTTGGGATTTAGGCAAAGTTTCTCCGCCAATAAAGCAATATATTGACACTTTAAAAGACAAGAATATCAGCATTTTAATTCCAGGTTGTGGTAATTCTCATGAAGCAGAATATCTATTAAGTCAAGGTTTTACCAATATTACGCTTATAGATATCGCACCAACATTGGTTTCAAACCTTCAGGAAAAATTCAAAAAATATCCCAATATCAAAATTGTTTTGGGTGACTTTTTTGAGCATAAAGGCGAATATGATTTGGTTATTGAACAGACTTTTTTCTGTGCATTGCCACCTGTAATAAGAAAAAAATATGTCGTGGAAATACATAAAATTTTAAAGGATAATGGACTTTTGGTTGGCTTGTTATTCAATAGGGCATTTGAATCGGGGCCACCTTTTGGCGGAAGTCAAGCCGAATATGAGCTACTTTTTAAAGATTATTTTGACTTTAAAATTATGGAGACTTGCCATAATTCAATTGCTCCACGAGCAAATTCCGAATTGTTTATCGAGTTTATAAAGAAATAGTTTTAATGCAATTTTAAAGTATTTCTTGCTGGAATACTTTTTTTATTTATCTTTGCTAACCAAATGGTTTAACCGTATAGTTAATTCAAAATGACAACCGAAGAAAAAATATTCAATGCCGCGCGAATTGTGTTCCAAAAGAAAGGTTTTGCCGGAGCTAGAATGCAGGAAATTGCAGACGAAGCTGGCATCAATAAAGCAATGTTGCATTATTGTTTCAAGAACAAAGAGTTACTTTTTCAAGCTGTATTTATGAATGCGTTTAGTCAATTGGCGCCACAAATCAATGAAATTTTCAATTCTCAGAATTCTGTTTTTGACAAAATCAGAAAATTTACGCACAGTTATATTTCGTTTGTAATGCTGAATCCCTATTTGCCCCAATTTGTAATTCAGGAAATGAACAACAATCCCGAGTTTGTGATTTCGTTTTTAAAGAATGAAAACAGACCCAATCCAACATTTTTGATTACTCAAATTGAAAAAGAAATCGCAAATGGGATCATCAAACCCATCAATCCGAAACATCTTTTAATGAATATGATTTCGATGACGGTTTTTCCTTTTGCTGCCCAAATGATGATCAAGGGAATACTTCAAATTTCTGACACAGAGTTTAATACAATGATGGAAGAACGAAAAACTAGCATTGCCGAACAAATTATTAATTCTATAAAAAAATGAAACTATTTTTAAGGTTAACATTTGTACTATTGATGTTGCCAATTTTATCCAATGCGCAACAGACATTGTCATTGGAAAATTGCTATGATTTAGTCAATAAAAATTATCCTTTGGCGAAACAAACGGAATTATTGCAACAAAAATCAATTTTTGAAATGGATGCGCTAAATAAAGGAAAACTTCCTAAAATTGATCTCAATGCGCAAGGAACTTATCAATCGGCTGTAACTGGTTTGCCTATTCCGTTGCCCAACGTGACTCCTATAAATAAGGATCAATATCGAGCCACTTTAGACTTAAATCAATTAATCTATAATGGCGGAATGATTGATGCTAATGTTAAACTCAAAGAGGCGCAAACCAAAACCCAAAAACAACAAGTTGAAGTCAGTTTATACCAAATAAAAACCAAAATCAATCAGTTATTTTTTTCTGTGTTGTTGTTACAAGAACGAAAAGCTATTTTGATTTCTAAACAAGATCAATTGGTTTCTAAAATAAATGAAGTGAAAACAGGTGTTAAATTTGGTGCAATTCTTCCTGCTTCGGAGAAAGTTCTCGAAGCCGAAAACTTGAAAATTAAGCAGCAACTTGTCGAAATTCAATTTGATAAAAAGCGATTGTTAGAAAATTTATCTTCTATTACTTTTTCGACAATTGACGAAAATACAAATTTGGTTCAACCAATGATTTCCAATGATTTTTCTAATGATATTAATCGTCCGGAATTGAAATTATACGATTTGCAAAGCAAGCAAATTGACGTGTCTAAAGAGATAATTTCTAAAAATAATCTACCAAAAATAAATGCTTTTGGTCAGGCTGGTTATGGAAATCCTGGATTGAATATGTTGGATAATTCATTTCAAACCTTTTATATGGTGGGTTTAAAGGCCAATTGGAATGTGTTCGATTGGAATAAATCCAAAATAGAACAAGACGCATTAACGGTTTCAGCCGATATCGTGGCCACTGAAAAAGAAACTTTTTTGCTTAACAATACCTTGCAATTGCAAGAAATGGAGAACGAAATTCATAAAATCGAAGCCATAATAAATACCGATTCAGAAATCATTTCCCTGCGAGAAGCTGTAGTTAAATCTTCGGATTCACAATTGAAAAATGGCGTGATCACCTCATCGGAATTTTTGGTAGAATTTACCAATTTATACGAAGCCAAAACCAACCAAAAACTACATAAAATTCAATTGGATTTGGCAAAAGCCAATTATAAAGTTAGTAAAGGATATTAAAACATAAATAAAAATGAAAAATATAATCCCAATCTTAATGCTTGCAAGCCTAATTTCTTGCAACAAAAGCAACGACAAAGCCGATGGTTACGGAAATTTTGAAGCAGCCGAAGTCACCATTTCGGCTGAAGCCAACGGTAAAATCGAATATTTGAAACTCGAAGAAGGAGATGTTCTCGAACCAAAAACTCAAGTAGGTTTGATTGATACCACACAATTGTATTTCAATAAACAACAATTAATCGCCTCAAAAAGTACGGTTTATTCCAAATCGGCTAATGTTTTGTCGCAAATTAAAGTCTTGCAGGAACAATTGAAAACTAGTCAAACCGAGAGAAAAAGAATCCAAAATATGTTTGCCGAAAATGCCGCGACCAAACGTCAAGTAGATGAAATTGATGGAAAAGTGAGCGTGATTCAGGAGCAAATAAAAAGCGTGGAAACCCAAAACGCGCCCATTGTAAACGAAGTAAAATCAATCGATGTTCAAATCGAAAAAATCAATGACCAAATCCAGAAAAGCAAAATTACCAACCCTATAAAAGGAACAGTCTTAGCCAAATATGCGGAACCCAACGAAGTGACAGCTTTCGGGAAACCGCTTTATAAAATTGCCGATATTTCTGAAATGACAGTCCGGGTTTACATCAGTGAAAACCAATTGTCAAACATAAAAGTAGGTCAAAAAGTAACAGTAAAAATTGATTCCCAAAAAGAGATGAAATCCCTTCCAGGAACAATTTCCTGGATTGCTTCTTCTGCAGAATTCACTCCGAAAGTGGTCCAAACCAAAGAAGAAAGAGTCAATCTGGTGTATGCTGTTAAAGTGAAAGTAAAAAACGGCGGAACTTTAAAAATAGGAATGCCTGCTGAAATGTGGATAAATGAATCAAAGAAAATCTAAAAGGCAAAATTGATTTTTGAAATTGCCATTGAAATTACTATTGAATATGAGTATAATTGTCCAAAATATCTCCAAATCCTACAGCAAAATCAAAGCTGTTGAAGCCATTTCTTTTGAAGTAAAAGAAGGGGAGTTGTTTGGATTGATTGGACCCGATGGAGCAGGGAAGACCACTATTTTCAGAATATTGACCACGCTTTTATTGGCAAACGAAGGTTCCGCAACAGTTGCGGGTAATGATGTTGTAAAAGAGTATAAAGATATTCGGAATTCAGTAGGCTATATGCCTGGGAAATTCTCTTTGTACCAAGATTTATCCGTGGAGGAAAACCTTACTTTTTTTGCCACCATTTTTGGAACAACCATCGAAGAAAATTATGATTTAATCAAGGATATTTACGTTCAAATCGAACCTTTCAAAACCAGAAGGGCAGGAGCGCTTTCGGGCGGAATGAAACAGAAACTGGCTTTGTGTTGCGCCTTAATTCATAAACCCAAAGTGTTATTTCTGGACGAACCCACAACTGGAGTGGATCCTGTTTCTCGAAAGGAATTTTGGCAAATGCTCAAAAGATTGCAGCAAAAAGGCATTACAATTTTAGTTTCTACACCCTATATGGACGAAGCGGCTTTGTGTGATCGAATCGCATTAATTCAAAAAGGGAAAATTCTAAAAATTGATAGTCCAGAGAATATTATCAAAAAATACGACAAAACTATTTATGATGTACAGACAAAAAATATGCATCAATTGATTTTAGATTTAAAGAGCTATCCAAGTCAATACAGCGTTTTTGCCTTTGGAGAATACATTCATTATATTGATAAAAACACCGGCTTCAGCAGTAAGGATTTAGAAAAATATTTAATATATAAAAAGCATCAGGAAATAACGATACAACCAGCAATTACAACTATTGAGGACGTTTTTATGGATTTGTAAAAAATGGCATACGGAGGAAACGGATGAAGCGGATTGTCAAAGATTCATTTGTAAATACAGGGTTTTAGAATTCCCTAATAATCTGTGACTAAATAAATTTGTACCAATTTGCGTAATTTGTGGCTAAAAAATAAATGAACAAAGAAAAAATCATAGCAGTACAAAATTTGACCAAACAATTTGGCAGTTTCTCAGCGGTCAAAAGTATTTCTTTTGATGTCTATAAAGGAGAGATTTTCGGATTTCTTGGAGCTAATGGTGCGGGAAAAACTACCGCTATGAAAATGCTCATCGGGATTTCAAAACCAACATCTGGGGAAGCTTTGGTTGCGGGATTTGATGTAAAAACCAATACTGAAATGGTCAAGAGAAGCATTGGTTATATGAGTCAAAAGTTTTCGATGTATGACGATTTAACCATCAAGGAAAACATCACTTTTTTTGGAGGAATTTATGGATTGAGCAAAATTCAAATCAAAGAAAAAACAGCACAATTAGTTCAAGAATTAGGGCTTGAAGAATCAATTGATAAACTAGTGGGTTCTTTGCCTTTGGGATGGAAACAGAAATTATCTTTCTCGGTTGCTTTATTGCACGAACCAAAAATAGTATTTCTAGACGAACCCACCGGTGGAGTCGATCCTATAACCCGAAGACAATTTTGGGAAATGATTTATGCCGAAGCCAACAAAGGCACCACAATTTTTGTGACCACCCATTATATGGACGAAGCCGAATATTGTGACCGTGTTTCCATTATGGTAGAGGGAGTTATAGAAGCGCTTGACACTCCAAAAAATCTGAAAAAGAAATACAATGTAACTTCAATGAATGATGTTTTTTTGAAATTGGCGAGGAATGTGGAATAGTATTAAGATTTGAGTGTTAAGTATTAAGACAAAAAATTAGTGGAATAAAAGATTTAAACCATTAAGATATTTAAGGTTCATTAAGTTTTTTATCTTAATTTTCTTAATCTCTTAATGGTTCAAAAAAGCGTAAAGGTTTAAAATGAAAAGATTCATCGGTTTTGTAACAAAAGAATTCTATCACATTTTCCGTGACAAACGAACTATGTTTATACTCTTCGGAATGCCCATTGCTCAGATAATGCTTTTTGGATTTGCAATTACCAATGAAATCAATAATGTCAACATTGCCGTTTTCGATAAATCAAAAGACAATGAAACCCAAAAGATCATCAACAAAATCAGTGCATCTCAATATTTTGTAATTAATGAACAAATTAGTAGTGAAAACCAAATCGAAAGTGTTTTCAAAAAAGGAAAAGTAAAAGCGGTTTTGGTATTTGAAAAAGATTTTATAAAGAATTTACAAACACGCAAGCAAGCCAAAGTACAAGTCATAACTGATGCTACTGATCCCAACGTTGCTAACACGATTACGAATTATATCAACGCGATTTTTCAAAATTATACACAGGAAATCAATAAAAACAACAAGGCTAGTCATCAAATACAAACCCAAACTCAACTTTACTACAACCCCGAATTGAAGAGCGTGTTTACCTTTGTGCCTGGAGTTATGACCATTATTTTGATGCTCGTTTCCGCAATGATGACTTCTATTTCCATCACTCGGGAAAAGGAATTGGGCACGATGGAAGTGTTATTGGTTTCGCCTTTAAAACCATTTCAAGTTATCATTGGTAAAGTGTTTCCGTATATTTTCCTTTCGATAATCAACGCGACAATTATTTTGCTTCTAGGTTTTTTTGTGTTCAAAATGCCGATTGAAGGCAATTTGTTTTTATTGGCATTCGAAAGTATTTTGTTTATTACAACGGCACTTTCATTGGGTATTTTGATATCGACGGTTTCTAATTCGCAACAAACTGCAATGATGCTTTCTTTGATGGGACTAATGCTACCTGTAATTATCCTTTCAGGGTTTATTTTTCCAGTTTCTAGTATGCCTTTGCCGTTGCAATTTATTAGCAAAATTATTCCAGCCAAGTGGTTTATTATCATCATTAAAGCGATTTTACTAAAAGGAGCAATCATCGTTGTAATTTGGAAAGAAACGTTAATTCTTATTGGAATGACATTGTTTTTCCTTGTAATTAGCATCAAAAAATATAAAATAAGATTAGAGTAGATAAGTGAAAATAGAGTAAAGAAAATTGATGATAGAGAAAAGACAATAAAATCCGTTCAATCCTTATTATCTGTGGGCAAAAAAAACTTTGTGACTTTGTGCCTTCGTGGCAAATAAATTATGAAAACAATACTATTCATTATCCAAAAGGAATTCAGACAAATCTTTAGAAATAAAGCAATGCTTCCTATTATATTTGTTATGCCCTTTATACAATTGATGATTCTGTCGAATGCGGCGAGTTTTGAAATCAAAAACATCAAGTTTTCTTATATTGACAACGATCATTCTGTGGCTTCAAGGGAATTGATTTCGAAATTTGAAGCTTCGAAATATTTTAATATCATCGAAAATTTTTCATCCAAAAAAGAAGCTGATTTGCAAATGCAAACCGGAAAAGTCGATGTCATTCTCGAAATTCCCAATCATTTTGAACGTGATTTAATTACAGAAAACATAACCAATCTTTTAGTGAGCATTAATGCCATAGATGGTGCGGCGGCAGGAGTGGAGAATGTGTATATTTCGCAAATCATAAACGGTTTCAACCAAAAAATCCAAACCCAATTGTATCAATACAACGAAGCTTCTTATGTTCAACCGATTAATATTGTTACTATTCCCTCGTTTTGGTACAACAATACCCTGAACTACAAAACTTTTATGGTTCCGGGGATTTTGGTATTGTTGGTTACAATGCTAACATTGTTTTTATCTTCAATGAACATTGTTCGGGAAAAAGAAATAGGAACTTTGGAACAAATTAATGTAACTCCCATCAAAAAATACCAGTTCATCATTGGGAAATTGTTTCCGTTTTGGGTTTTAGGTTTAGTGATTTTAACAGTTGGTTTGACCATAGCCAAAGTCGTTTTTAGCGTTCCCATTTTAGGGAGTATTGGATTGATTTATTTCTTTACCTCCATTTATTTATTGGTTATTCTCGGCATTGGATTAATTATTTCTAATTATTCCGATACGCAGCAACAGGCAATGTTTGTGGCGTGGTTTTTTACCGTTATCTTTATCTTAATGAGCGGTTTATTTACGCCAATCGAAAGTATGCCTCAATGGGCACAAAATATAACTTTACTCAATCCAATTCGATATTTTGTCGAGATTATTCGAATGGTGATGCTTAAAGGAGCTACGTTTTCGGATATTTCAAGACCATTTTCTATTATTGTATGCTATGCATTTGTATTGAATGGCGTTGCGGTTTGGAGCTATAAGAAAATGAATTAAACTAGTTTAAATAGTATACTAATGTTTCATTTTTTGATACTTTTAGAAATGGACTTCAATATAAAAAATGAAAGATGTCAAATTCTATTTTACATAATATAAATTATAGTTCAATAATATATACTTAAAATAGTAGGTGAAATAAACTATGAATACTTTCAGAAATTATTAACTAGTTTTCAAATGTAAATAAACATTTGGCACTTTCAATTTGAAGTTTTTTATTTCTACTTTTACACTAAATATCTTTAACTATAATATGAATACAATTGCTGAACAACTAGCGGATTTTCTGAAAAAATATCCACCATTTGATAATTTAACTTTTCAAGAATTATCTGAAATTGCTGCTAATATTAGAGTAATAAATCTGGAAAAGAATAAAGTTTTGTTTCAAATTAATGATGTTTTGCACGATAGCTTTTATGTTGTGGGCTCTGGCGTTATCAATCTTTCTGTCATTGCTGATGCTGAGGAAACTTTATTAAATAAATGCCTTGAAGGTGATATTTTTGGTTTGCGTCCGTTTTTCGCAAAGAATAATTATCAGATGACTGCAAAAGCCCGTGAAGAAAGTTTAATTTATGCTATCCCAATCGCAACTTTCCGACCATTTGTAGCCAATAATGCTGAAGTTTTAGATTTTCTTTTGCAAAGTTTTGCTACCAATACAAGCAATCCAACAGATAAGGAAAATTTAAAAGGAAATTTGATTTCTGATAACGTGTATTTTTCAAATCAAAAACCAGAAATCCAATATTTTCAATCTTTGTCATATAATATTACTCCAATTACCGCAATACCTTCAATTCTTGTGCATGAAGCTGCTCAACTGATGACAAACTCGCTTTCGACATCTGTTATTGTTTGCCAAAATAATCTGCCTGTCGGAATCGTTACCAATTTCGATATGTGTTCAAAAATTGCCACTGGCCGATTTCCAATTTCGACAACTTTGGATAAAATTATGTCATCGCCTGTTGTAACCGTTATAGAAAATGTTTCGTTGGCTGAGGCTCAATTGCTAATGCTAAAAAACAATGTCACTCATTTGTGTGTTACCCTTGATGGAAGCGATAAATCGATAGTTAAAGGTGTAATTTCTGAACACGATTTAATTGTAGCTCAAGCAAATAACCCTGGTGTTTTAATCAAGGAAATTAAGCGATCACAATCTTCTAAAGAGTTAAAAAATATTCGAGAACGATTAACCGAATTAATTCAAAAATCAATTTCCAAAAACATTCCGCTGCTGCATTTAATTAATTTAGCAAGCGAAATAAATTTAGCCATTATTAAGCGAGCGGTTGAATTATCGATTTTGGATTTAGGTTCGCCACCTGCGCGCTATGCTTGGTTGAGCATTGGCAGTCAAGGTCGAAAAGAGCAACTACTGACCACCGATCAAGATAGTATGCTAATTTTTGAAGATGTAACAGCGGAAAAGTATCGTGATGTTAAAGATTATTTCTTAAAACTAGGTAAAAGAACGACAGCCATTCTTGAAAAAGTGGGTTATGATTATTGTCCTTTCGGCCATTTAGCAAGTAATATGTTATGGTGTAAATCATTGACTGATTGGACAAATCAATATAAAAGTTGGATAAACACTCCTGGTCAAAACAGTAATGACTTTAGCGGTATTTTCTTTGATTTTCAAATTGTAATTGGCGAGAAAAAGATTGAAGAAGCAATTGCAAATGAGATTTATAGCACAAAAAATACTACTTTGTTATTTGATTTTCTTGGCAATGAAGCTTTAAGAAAAAATGCTCCGTTAACTTTTTTCAAGAAATTTAATGTGGAAGAAAAAGAACCCAACAAAGACAAGTTTGACATTAAAACCCGAGCATTAATGCCACTTATCGATGGAGCTCGATTGTTTAGTTTGAGCTATAATTTGCGTGGAATTAACAATACTTATTTACGATTCAAACAATTAGCAATTACAGATCCTCGTAATTCAGCAATTTATCTCAATTGTGCGGAAGCTTTTTTAACTTTGTCAAAATTTAGAACTGTGGAAGGCTTGAAAAACGAAAGTTCGGGACAATTTGTAAATTTGCAGGAATTATCAAAAGCTGAAAAGGAAATTTTGAAAAACGCATTAGAACCGATGAATGAATTGGAAGATTTAATTAAAAATAGATTTCAACTTACTCAATTTTCTTAAGATGTTAGATTGGATTAAAAATATCAATAGAGAATATCCTGAATTTTGGAAAACGTATCTTTCTAAATTTGAAAAAAAATCAAATAGATTTGTCGTTCTATCCACAGAAACCTCTGGTTTAAATCTCGAAAAGGATGTTATGCTATCTTTTGGTTCTTTTTCTATCATTGATAATAGTATTAGTATTGGTGATAGTTTTGAAACGATTATTATGCAACACAAATTTTTTCATGATAACGGAATTTCCAATGAATTTACTATTGAAGCCAAAATGAAAAAAATGGCAGAAACCGAAGCCATTCAGGCTCTAGTTCAATTTATTGGCAATTCGGTTCTGGTTGGTCATCATGTCGATTTTGATGTTGAAATGATAAATGTTGCTCTAGAAAAAATGAATTGTGGAAGATTAAAAAATGAAGCTTTGGATATTGACATTATGCATCGTAAATTACTTGATATCAATAACAAAGAATTTTCATTAGACGAATTATGTACTATTTATAAAATTCCTTTAAGTGAACGAAATTCATCTTCTGAAGATGCTTATAGAATCGCTTTACTTTTTTTAAAATTGAAATCCAGATTGGGTTTAAATTAGAGCGAAATTATCCTTTCAAATCTGCCGTGATTGCTTATTGATACTGGTTTTGTCACCGAATTTTTATTTTCAAAATAATTTGGTAAAAGGTTATTTTTTTGAATATTATATCGGTTATTCAATGTTTTGATGGATTCAAAATACTGTTTATTTTCAACTGCTATTGTATAAATAAATTCAGCATTGAGTTCCGTTTTTGTAAAATAAACTTGCTCTTTGATCTGTACTTTTCCAAAAGTAAAATTATCAACAGTTTCCAAATCAAAACATTCCAATTTCAAAGGAAAATAGCCTCTAATTTGCGTTTGACGATTGTAAATTTTATAAGCAGCCTCTTTCCTACTCCACAAATTCCAAACCATAACAGAATGATTATCAGAATTTAAAATAAGTAGTTTTTCGTTTTCTGTAAAGATTTTATCCAAAAATCCTTTCCTTTTCCAATTGCTTTCTTTTCTGGCTAAAGCCAAATCTACAATGTCGTTTCCAATCATTTTTCGGATAATTTGGTTTCAATAATTTCTAATGCCGATTTTACGTCCAACATTCTTTCCATAGATTCGTTGTCGATAATGATATCAAATTCTTCTTCAATATCTAAAATGACATCAACCAAATTAGCAGAATTAATTTGCAAATCAGTAATAAAATCTGTCATTTCAGTTAGATTCTCAAAAGCTTCTTGGTTTTTAATATAAGGCTTTATGATATTCTTTAACTTTTCAATCGTTTCTTTTTTGTCCATAGTTTATTTGTATTTTTTAAAAATTACACATCCATTTACATCTCCAAAACCGAAACTAGCTTTGGCAATGATAGTCAATTCTTTTTCAATTAATTTTTGAGGAATTCTTGATGCATCAATTATTGCAGTGATTTCTGGATGTAAATCTTCGCAATTAATATTCGGAAAAATAAATCCTTGGTGCAATTGCAAGACCGACGCAACACTTTCTATACTGCCCGCTCCAGTCAAACAATGTCCAACCATTGATTTTAAGGAATTGATGTAAGGAAAATCAACTCCACTCCTATTCAAAGCTTCACTCCAATTCTGAATTTCCAAACTGTCCTTTGAAGTAGCTGTAAGATGCCCATTGATAACATCAATTTCATCGGATGTAATTTTGGCATTTTTCAAAGCGTCATTTATACATTTTTGTACAGCAACTGGATTTGGCGCGGTCATACTTCCTTGCCCTCGCTGGCCACCAGAATTGACATTTCCGCCAAGAACTTCGGCATATATTTTTGCACCACGTGCCAAAGCTGTTTCTAAATCTTCCAACACCAATGCTCCTGCCCCACTTGCTGGCACAAAACCCGAAGCGGTTGTACTCATTGGTCTTGAACCTAGTTCGGGAGTATTGTTATGTTTAAATGTGCATACTTTCATTGCATCAAATCCGCCCCAAATGTAAGGCCCTGAATCGCTTGTGCTTCCTGCCAAAATCCGTTTCGCTTGTCCTGATTTAATGCGTTCAAACGCCATCAAAATACTTTCAGTTCCAGTTGTGCAGGCAGATGAATTGGTGGTTACTTGATTTCCTAAACCTAATTTCCCACCTAAATAAGCACTGACACCGCTATTCATCGTCTGGGCCACCGCTGTACTTCCTAATCTTCGGGTTTGAAAATCGTCAATTTTATAAATGCTTTCTCGAAATTTATCAATTCCAGATGTTCCTGTGCCAAAAATAGTTCCGCTGTCCCAATCGGGTTCATCGTTGATTTCTATGGATAATCCAGCATCTTTCCAAGCATCAATGCCTACAATCACGCCATACAAAATACCTGATGAATTGAAATTTCGAAGTTCTAATTCGGTAAAATAATTCAAGGATAATTCAGTAGAAACTTCAGGTTTTCCTGCTATTTGACAAGAAAACTGAAGTCGTTCTAATTCGGAATCGTGTTTAATTCCCGAAATTCCGTTTTTTATGGCATTGGTAAACGCATCCAATCCTACTCCGTTTGGAGCAACAACACCGAGACCAGTAATTACAACACGTTTATTCATACAAAAATTTCAATGGCAATAGCAATAGCAATATCAATTTTAAAGGCAATATTAATGACATTTTCAAGAAAATCAGTTAAACAATTATTCCTGCAATGGTTCCCGAACAAACCTCTTCACCCAATTCATTTTTCATTGCAACCTTGCATTTTAGTTTGCCAAATCTAAAATATATTTTTTCTGAAATTACTGTCACTTTTTCTTTTGGAAAAACAGGTTTTAAAAACTCTATTTCATTTGATGTTAAAGCAATTGCAGTGTCTTTATTAAATTTATCATATAGCAAATATATTCCAAGGCAAACCAGTCCAATTTGCGCCATAACTTCGGTTAGAATTACTCCGGGTGTTACGGGATTGTCTTTAAAATGTCCTTTATAAAAATCTAAATTTTCATCAAAAGTATAATTTCCTTCTGCTCCATTTTCGTCAATATGCAACAATTCATCTACAAACAAAAAGGGTTTTGAATAGGGTAATTTTGATATGATTTGATCTTTTGTCATCATTTTTTAAAAAGCTAATTAATTCGTCTGTTCGCTATCGCTCGGGTCGCTAATTTAAAAATCATTTCTATAAATTATTTCAATAAAATCTGTGAATCTGTGGCCAAAAATTTAAAATTGTAACAAAACTTTTTGCGCCGAAAATCCTGGACCAAAACTTAGCATCAATCCATTAGAACCTTTCTTTGGTTTGGCATCCATAATGCGTTCCAAAACATATAAAACAGTTGCACTCGACATGTTTCCGTACAATCGCAGTACTTCTTTTGTATCGTCAATATTTTTTCCCAAATCGGAAAATAAAGCTTCCACTGTTTGTACAATCTTTTTTCCACCTGGATGAAAAATCAAATGGTCTAATTCTTCAGTTTTTAGATTGTTTTTGGCTAAAAATGGATTAATAATATCTGTAAAATGAGAAGCAATGGTTTCGGGAACTTCAATATCCAAAACCATTTGCAAACCAGAATTCGTTAATTTAAAACCCATTAGATGCTCCGAATTATAAAAATGATACATTTCTTCATCTACAATTTCAGGACCTTCTTCATCGATATGCGACGAGAGTAAAATACAAGCTGCGCCATCTCCAAAAATCGCAGCACTAACAATATTTGCCATCGAAAAATCATCTAATTGAAAAGTAGCTGTTGGACTTTCGACCGCAATAACAGCTGCTCGTTTTCCGGGATTGGCTTTCAAGAAATTTTTAGCATAAATGATGCCCGAAATTCCCGCAGCACAGCCCATTTCAGTTACAGGAAGCCGAACAATATCTTGGCGTAAATTCAATTTATTAATTAAATAGGCATCCAAAGAAGGAATAATAATTCCGGTGCAACTTACTGTAATGATGTAATCTAAATCTTGCGGATTCCAACTGGCTTTTTGCAAGGCTTTTTCCAATACTTTGGTTCCTAGATCAATAACTTCGCGAACGTAAATATCATTTCTTTCCTCGAATGAAGTATTAGTAAAAACTTCAATTGGATCCATAATGGAATAGCGTTTATCTACAGCAGCGCCTTCAAAAATCTTCTTTACTTTTCTAATGAATCGTTCCTCTTGTCCTTCAAGCCAAGCATCTAGGAATGGAATGATTTCATCCGTATTTCTATAATACTTCGGTAATTGTTTGGAAACACACTTTATTTTTACGCTCATATTTATAATAAAATTAAGATTCAATGGCAATAACAATGGCAATAACAATGGCAATAACAATGGCAATATCAGTGTCAATATCAATATCAAAACAATCAAACTATCATTCCAACAATATTCTAATCAATGGTAAGCTTATTTCTTACGATTTATCTTTTAACTTCCATCTTCTAACCTCTAACTTCTAACTTCCAACCTCTAACCTCTAACTTCCCACCTCTAACTTCTGACTTTCCAAATGATCCATTGGTATCGGAAAGCCCATTTCCATTGAACTTTATAGCTGGTTAACTTCAATTTATTTGAAAACTGAATCAGTTCTTCCCTTTTAAAACCTCTTAATATCGACACTAATCCATCTTTTCTTGACATTGAATTCAGGTTAAACACAAAACACAAAACTTGAAATAATCTATAAGACAATGCGCTTCTTTGCAAATCATTAATTACTATTCCGATGCTTGCGTTGGCATTAAAAACTGTCATTAATTTTAAAATCTCATCATGTTTAAAATGATGTAACGTCAAGGTGCATAGAACAATATCATACTTTAATTCAGAGAAAGCTTTATCAAAAATATCTTCGCATCGATAACTAATATTTGAATAATTTTTAGATAATTTTCGAGCGTGAGCAATAGTAAAATTATTAGCATCGATTCCGATTAATCGAAAATTTAAATTATTTTTCAACCCATAATCAGCTAAGGTTCTCAACATATCTCCGTTGCCACAACCTACATCTACAATGGTAATAATTGTTTCCTTTGGAATTTTTGTAATTAAACCTCGAACACCTTGTAAAGTTAGTTGGTTTCCTCCTAAAAGTTGGTTAATTGTCGCAATTTTATCCAATGCCCCTCGCAAAACTTCTCCTTCCATCTGAAAATCATCCATGATTTCGGGTTCTTCCGATCGATATTTGGTGTTTATTGGCATCTAATTTAAATTGATTTTTGTCATTTTTATTGCAATTGAAAAGGCTTTCCGTGTGTTTTCGTAATAATTAAGGGCAAAAAAAATGGAAATACTGCCAATAATTGCATCAAAAAACTGGTTCGATTTTCATTTTGTAATAATTTCGACAAGAAACGTCCCGTTGCTAATCTGCTTTTGAAATTGTTATTCCATTCTTTTGTATATTTTTCTTCTAATTCTTTTCTGGAATTGATTTTGTTATTTAAGAAATCAATAATCAATTCAGAAGCGATTTTAGCACTGTGAATCGCCATTGCCATTCCGTTGCCACACAAAGGATGAATTAATCCTGCAGTATCGCCAATCATTAATATATGGTCTTCGACAGCTTCTTTTTTCTCGAAAGAGATTTGACTTATGGTTAAAGGTTTATCAAAAATTAAGACGCAATTTTCAAAAATAGCTTTCAAATTTGGATTTTTATGCATTACTTTTAATTGGAACTCTTCAATGTTTTTGTGTTGCTTGAAAGTTTCGTAATCGACTAAATAGCAAATATTAATTTTGTCTTTTTCTACTTTTGAAACGCCACAATAACCACCTTTAAAGTTGTGTAAACCTACCAAATCATTAGGGAAATTTCCAGAGTAATGCGCTTTTACAGCCAACCAAGGCGAATTTTTTAAAATGAAATCACGATTTAATTTTAAATCAAGATTTGATCTTTTTCCGAATGCTCCAAGAACAATTTTTGCTTTTAGTATTAGATTATTCGTGGTAGAAATACTAAATTGATTTGAGTCAAATTGAATATTATTAACTGTATCGTGAATGATTTGACAACCATTTGACAGCGCTTTTTGGCACAAATAAAAATCCAATTGATAACGGCTTATCCCAAAACCACCCAATGGCAGTATTTGATTTATTGTTTTTCCGCTTGAAATGGAGAATTGTACTTTTGAAATATTGGATGGATTTAATGCTAGAATATCTAATCCCAACCATTGAAAATAAGGTAAAACCTCATTTGAAATGTATTCGCCACAAACCTTATGTTTTGGAAAGTCATTTTTTTCAATCAAGGTCACTTTTAACCCAGATTTTGATAAATGTATAGCACTGGTCAATCCAGCTAAACCTCCGCCAATAATTACAACATCAACATTAGTTTCCATAGTTTTGCTAATTTAGTAAATAATGGGCTTTAATATTTACATAATTAAATTTATTTTTTACATAAAAAAAGCGAAATAGAAAATTTCTATCTCGCTTTTTATTGACATCTGCACCAGCTTTATTTGTTATTTTTAAGTACCATATCAATAGTAATTGCGCAAGAAACAATGGCTATTTTATTTGTATCTTCTGCAAAGTCTGGATTTATGGCAACATAGTATTTGTCAGCTCTTGTAAAAACCTCTTTCATAACACCCGCCCATTTTTTGTTAATAGTACCTATGGAATTTTCATTTGCATCATTAATTTTGAAATCCCACGCTTTCCAATCGCCTGTAATTTTTGCAATTATATTTCCTGAAGCATTTTCAATGATAAATGTAGGTTTAAATAACTTGAATTTTTGTTTAATTATACCAATTAGATTGTCATTAGCATCAATAATTTCAATTTTGCTCATCCAAAATGTCCAGCCTCTTTTTATAACTACTTGCAAATCGTTGTCTATATTGTGTACTTCAAGCAAAAAAGGAAACATGGCTTTGTTTAAAAATAGACGCAAAACTTTGTGCCAACTCGTTATTTTTTGATTGATAACACCTACTTGTTCACCTTCTTTGTTAAATATATTGTAGGTGTTTCCGAATTTAAAATAATTTACTTTTTCATCGATAAAATAATCATCGCTTTCGAAAAATTTTGGAATCATTAATGAATCTTGGGACATAGTTTCTATTTTTTTAGTGCAGCAATAATACAAATTTATCAGTATAAGTTACACAGATTTATTCAAATTATATTAAAAAAAACGAGTAAGAATTACTCTTACTCGTTGTTAAAAATTACAATTTTTAATGTATAAAATACTTAGACCAATAGATTTGATTTAATTATCCAATTTTTTTCATTGCTGTCATCGATGCTCTCAACTCCGCTCCTACTTCTTCTATAAGATGTTCGCGAATTTCTCTGTTTACGGCAATCAATAAAGCGTTGTCTACTGCGTTTGTAGTAGCGAATGGTTTTCCGATTACGTTGGTTTCGATAGTTTTCATAAAATCAGTTAGCAAAGGTTTGCAAGCATGATCAAATAAATAACAACCATATTCAGCAGTATCAGAAATAACACGGTTCATTTCGAACAATTTTTTTCTTGCCACAGTGTTGGCAATCAAAGGCAATTCGTGTAATGATTCATAGTAAGCCGATTCTTCGATAATTCCTGATTCTGTCATTGTTTCAAAAGC
>CAMCTL010000014.1 GCA_945878515.1 Flavobacterium psychrophilum
CCTTCCCGCTGTCAGTTTGGAGCTGTCGGAGAAGTCCGAAACCTTCCCGCTGTCAGTTTGAACCCGTCGGAGAAGTCCGAAACCTTCCCGCTCTCAGTTTGAACCCGTCGGAAGTGTCCGAGGAGATAACGAAATTTAAAAAGGAGATACTAGTCAGCTGATCCATATTTTTCAATTGCCTTTAGCCTTAGTAATGTAAAGATTTATAGTATTGGCTAAAGCCTAAAAACAGGCTATATTTTGGCTAAATCTGGATGAAATAGATGTGCTAATAATTGTAGGCTGAACAGCTATCAAAAAAACTTCCCTTTTCAGAGAAGTTTTCGTTATTAAATCTAAAACTTGTAACCTGTAATCTGCAACCTACAATCTAAACTCTAAAATTCCTTCTCTCCAAATTCGCTTGTTGGTAGTTTATTTTTGCTAGACAATTTATTAAAGTTATAGCTGAAATTGAGTAGCAAAACATTGGTTTCATAGATGTAATTTGTGGCGGTATAAAAGTCGTTGCCCCAGGTGGTAATCCTTTGTTGATTAGAATTCATATTACCAAAATTGATGTATTGCCATTGGAAACCGATACTTCCTTTTCCTGCAAAAAGAATTCTTTTTGCCGACAAGTTTGGAGACAAAAATCTGGAGTCTTTTCCTTGCGCTGTTGGTTTGGCCGAAGTATAGTTCGCATTTGCCGTAAAGCTCCAATATTTATCTAAATTGAAAGTGCCATTTCCGTTGATGGCATACACCCAATCCAAATTATTTACGGTTGAGGTTTCTTGTAATACATTCAAATTGCCATTGATTTTGTAGTGGTATATATTGGCGCCCAGATATAAAGAAACCCATTTTTTTGGCTTGTAATTAGAACCAAATTCCAATCCAAAAAGTCTTGCTCTTTCGGCATTGGTGTAAACTCTGTTTAAAATAGTATCGTTATAAACGCTGTTGACTCTTTGAATCGGATTTTTGATGTTTTGAGAATACAAAGTGGCAAATAAAGTTCCTTTTTTGTAGGAATGATTGAGTCCAAATTCGACCAAATCTACAAATTGTGGCAACAAATTTGGGTCTCCTTGCTCTAGCGTTTCAGAGTGTTCGCGTTCAGGAATCGGATTCAATTCGGAGTTGTTGTTGCGTTGCACTCTTTTGCTATAACCCACTTTTGTGTTCCAAGAATCATTAAAAGTATATAAAATATTGGCTGACGGAAATAAATTACTGAACGCAATCAGGTACGGATTTGCATTAGATGACAAAACCACTTCCCTTTTTGCATATTCATAACGCAAACCGCCAACGTACTGTATTTTTTCTGATTTCCCAGAATATTGCGAATAAATAGCATTGATTCGATTCGTTGTTTTTGCTGTTCCTCTAAACAATGCATTATCGACAGGCGGAATGGGTTCTGGATTTATACTGTATCCAAAGGTTCCATTTTGTTTGTCATTTCGATATTGATAGCCACTTTCTAGTTTTCCTTTTCCGATGGTAACAGCATAGTCAATTTTCAATCGAATGCCAGAAATGGGGTTAGAGTAGGGATTATTAACTTCTTGAAAAACAGTTTTTTTTGCGGGATAATCCAAATTAAGATTGATGGTATTTCCATATAAATTAGCGTGTTCATAAAGCGCCGATGAGGTTAAAGTAGCTTTGTTAGCAAAGGTATACGTATGATCAAAGTTGGCTAAAGTGAACTTTCCTTCTTTGGTTTGTACGTTGGAGTTGAAATAGGTAAACTGGCTCAAAACCGCATCAGTACTCAAATTTGATGTGCTATTATTGTAAACCAAATCGGCCCTTCGGGCTTGAAATTTCTTTCCTAAAAAGAGTCCAAAGTTGAAGGTATTCTTTTTATTGGCTGTATAAATTATCGAAGTTTTTGCAGCATAATTGTGTTTGTCAAAACTTCTTTCGCCAAATGATGGAAATCGGGTAATGGTATTGTTAATAAAATCTTTGGCAAACACATCGCCTTCACGAGAGCCGTTATTATCATTCCTTTGATAGTTGGCGGTCAGCGCAATGTCGAATTTATTTTTCTTGTAATTGGCCGTAAAATCAGCACTATAACGCTGTGGTTTTTCCAAATTATTATAATCATTGGTACTGGGCAATCCTCCTAGAACATTTGTAGAAAGTGCAAAACCATCGGTACTTCCTTTTGTTGTCACGATGTTAATGATGCCGCCTTTGCCATCAGGGTCATATTTTGCAAATGGTGCCGTAATCAATTCGACATTTTCAATGGTGTTGGCAGGCAATTGACTCAGCACGGTTGCAGCATCGGTTAGCACTGGTTTGCCATTGACCAAAACCAAAAATCCGTTGGAACCTCTAAGACTAATTTCTCCCTGACCATTTACAGTTACCGATGGTAAGTTTTTGATGATATCAATTGCATTTCCTCCCTTGGCTGTTTCAAATTGGCTCGCTTTATATTGTTGTTTGTCAATTTTATTATAGGAATTCGATTTCTTGCCCGCAATAATAACTTCGTCTAAAACTTGGTTGGCCAATTTTAATGTAACAGGTACAAATTGAACATTTTGATTCTTTTGGACTTTGATATCCGCTACAATAGTTTCTTCATAGCCTACAAAATAAATTTTGAGTTTGTAATTTCCAGCCGTTACTTTTTTGAAAGCAAAACTGCCGGCTTTATTCGATATTGCGGCTGCAATCACTAAATCATCAACAGAATTTATTAGCGAAATACTAGCATACTCGATAGGATTTGAATTTTGAGAATCTGTTATTGTACCTTTTATTACATTGTTTTGCGCCGAAACAGCGTTAAAACAAATAAATACAAAAAGGAAACAAAAGGAAAGCTTTTTTGGGAACATATTAATAATTTTATGTTTTTTGTTGAATTTTAGTTTTTAAATTCTCTAAATCATATTCCAAGTCAATGATGTCGTTATTTATTTTTTGCAATTTTAAATACCATGCAATCGGAATAATTAGTAAGCATAAAATAAAAAGCATTAATGCTGCATTTTGATATCCCATTCTGTCAGCCAACATTCCTCTTCGCATCGGAATAAATGGACCAATTGTTGGTAATAATATTGCTACTGGGATGACTCTCCAAAGTTTTCGTTTTTCTTTTAAAAGTTTTAAGATTTTCTTTTCAAGTTCAAATACTTCATTTTCTTTATTCATATTTGATTCATTGTAATTTCTACTCAATATTTAATTTAATTCAACTTTGTTTTTTATTATTTCTACTATTTTTCTTCGGTGTGCTATACTGAAGACTAACTCATAAATAAACCCAACTCTAAATTAAATTATATTTAATAAATTGATTATTAGTTATTAATTTCGTCTGTTTATTGCAACATTCCAAAAATAATACAAACTAGATTACAAACTATTCTATCGGATATTATATTTTTATCAATTATTTCAAACCAAAAAAACTTCCCTTTTCAGAGAAGTTTTAATTATTGGGATTTGGAATTTCAAAATTGGAATTTAACTTTACACATCATCATAATCCACTACAATCTCAGCGGAGGTCGGACATGCTTGACAGGTTAGAATTAAACCTTCTTCGATTTCGCTATCCGAAAGGATGGAGTTTTTCTTCATCTCGGCCGTTCCTGATTTTACTCTAGCCAAACAGCTGCTGCAAATGCCACCTTGGCACGAATAAGGAGCGTCAATGCCTTGTTTTAAAGCTGCTTCCAGAATGGTTTGTTTCTGAGACATTTCGAAAGTTGTTTCGTCGTCGTCTACTGTAATCGTGATTTTGGTATGACCTTCGTGCGCGCTGGCTTCCAAATTTTCGACTGTAGAACTTGTAAATAATTCAAATTTAATCTTCGAATCTTTTACATTTTGTGCCGCTAAAACTTTAGTAACGGTATTAATCATTTCCTCTGGTCCGCACAAATAGAATTTGTCGAATTCCAGTGCAGCGTGCTTGTTGTTCAACACAAAATTCACAACTGATTTGTCAATTCTTCCAAAAAGCGCTCCATCGGCTTTGGCTTGACTATATACATAATGTACAAACAATCGTCCGGTATATTGAAGTTGTAAGTCGTGTAATTCTTGATGAAAAATGGTTTCCTCCGGCGATTTATTTCCGTAAACCAATACAAAAGAACTTTGAGGTTCGCTTTTCAAAACCGATTTCAAAATAGAAATCGCTGGTGTAATTCCGCTTCCAGCCACAAAAGCTGCATAGTTTTTTTGATGGTCGGCGTGTGGTTCGAATGTGAATTTTCCTTCTGGTTCTCCCACTTCAAGAATGTCTCCCGCTTTAAGTTTGGTATTGGCAAATTGCGAAAAAGCGCCATTTCTCACCGCTTTTACGGCAATCCTTAATTCGCCACTTTCTGGCGAGGAACAAATAGAATACGCACGACGAATCTCTTTTCCGTCTAGCGTTAATTTCAAATTGACATATTGACCTGCAATAAAAGTATAATGAGGTTTAAATTCTTCGGGAACATTAAAAAGTATAGAAACTGCTGATTCGGTTTCGCGTTTTACTTCTTTTATAATGAGTTTTTTGAATAAAGGCATTGGATTGTTTTTTTGCAAAGATAGTAAACCAAAAAAAATATAGAAGTTTAAGTGTTTAGAAGTTTAATCATTTGTAACATTTCTTTATATTTATCAACTAATACAAAATCAAAACATACAATTATGATTCTAAAATTTCTTTATCTCGAGTGGAAATCTTTCGTTAGGTCGGCTTCGTTTGGAAGCAGTTTGGCTATAAAAATTCTGATTGGCTTTTTAGCGGTTTATTTCACTTTAATCTTTTTAGCGCTTGGAATTGGGGTTTTTTATATTCTCAAGAAATCAAATCTTGATCCTATAGTTACCATTAACAAATTCTTGATTTATTATTTTTTATTCGATTTAATTATCCGACTGTTGCTACAAAAAATCCCTGTAATGAACATCCGACCGCTTTTGGTTTTACCAATAAAAAAACCAATTATTGTTCATTTTTCATTGGGAAAAACGGTTTTGTCGTTCTTCAATTTTGTTCACGCTTTTTTCTTTCTTCCTTTTAGTATCGTTTTGATTTACGAAGGTTACGATGTTTTGTCCGTTGTACTCTGGCACATAGCAATAGTTTCACTAATTTACACCAATAATTTTGTAAATATTCTTTTGAGTAATAAAGACAATTTACTGGCAGTTTTTGTTGGAATTGTAACTGTTTTTGGCGGATTGCAATATTATGGTTTTTTTGACATCACAACTTATGCAGCACCTTTATTCGATGCGCTATTCAACACCTATTGGGCTTTTATCGTTCCGGTAATCCTTTTGTCGGGTTTGTATTATGTATCTTTCAACTATTTCAAAAGCAATTTATACCTTGATGCAGGGCTTTCAACAAAACACGATATTGCTAAAACCGAGGATCTGACTTGGCTGAACCAATTTGGCACCATTGGAACATTCTTGAAAAACGACATCAAATTGATTAAAAGAAACAAAAGATCCAAAACCACAGTAGGACTCAGTGTAATGTTTCTTTTTTATGGATTGCTTTTCTTTACCAATAGTATTGAAGCTTACAATAATCCTGTAATGCATGTTTTTGCTGGGATTTTCGTTTCAGGCGGATTTTTGATTACTTTCGGACAGTTTGTACCGAGTTGGGATAGTGCCTATTACCAATTAATGATGACACAAAACATTCCCTATAAAGGATATTTGAGCTCAAAATGGTGGTTGATGGTTATTGCCACTATTGCAACAACATTTCTGGCATCGTTTTATCTTTATTTTGGTTGGCAAATTTATATGACCATAGTAGTTGGAGCAATTTATAACGTAGGAGTCAATTCGCATTTGGTATTGTTGGGCGGTGCTTATACCAAAACACCTATAGACTTAAGTTCCGGAAAAGGCGCTTTTGGCGATAAAAAAGCCTTTAATGTAAAAACAATGTTGATATCAATTCCACAATTGGCTTTACCTGTTTTGTTGTATTGGGCAGGTTCAAGTTTGGTCAATGCCAATCTTGGTCTGGCTTTAGTAGCTGTGGCAGGAATAATAGGATTTGCCTTCAAAGACAAGGCTTTCTACTTAATTGAAAAAATATATAAAACGGAAAAATACGCAACCATAGCCGCATACAAACAAAAGGGTTAATTTTTAAATGATAACTTCTAACCTCCAACTTCTAACCTCTAACTTTTAACTTTTAACTTTTAACTTTTAACTTTTTAAAATGATAAACGTACAAAAACTTTCAAAATCATACAACGGAACTACCGTTTTAAAAATAGACCATTTAGAAATTCCAAAAGGACAAAGTTTTGGTCTTGTGGGTAATAATGGCGCTGGAAAAACAACTTTTTTTAGTTTATTATTGGATTTAATCCAACCTTCAACGGGACAAGTTATCAACAACGATATTCAAGTAAATATCAGCGAAAACTGGAAACCCTTTACTGCTTCTTTTTTGGACGAAAGTTTCTTGATTGGCTATCTCACGCCCGAAGAGTATTTCTATTTCATTGGCGATTTACGCGGTCAAAACAAAGCCGACATTGATGCTTTATTGGACAAACACGAAGAATTTTTTAATGGCGAAATCCTGAAAAACAAAAAATATTTAAGAGATTTATCCAAAGGAAACCAAAAGAAAGTAGGAATCATTGGGACATTAATCGGTAATCCAGAAGTGGTAATTCTTGACGAACCTTTTGCCAATTTAGATCCAACAACCGTGAGCCGATTGAAAAAAATAATCAAGGAATTGGCTCAAAATCCCGATGTTACTGTTTTAGTTTCAAGTCACGATTTGCAACATACCGTTGAAGTTTGTGATAGAATAGTAGCGCTGAACAAAGGCGAAGTTGTAAAAGACATTCAAACATCTGCAGAAACCTTGCAAGAACTAGAAGCGTTTTTTGCGGTTTAAATTTCGGTAATTCAAAAAGAAACGTAATTTTACCAGTCATTATACTAAAATTCGATTTTAAAAGTTAAATGATAAACTGTTTCCCTTTGAAAACCAAGATATTTACATACACTTTCTTTACTTTATTTTTACTGTTTTTAGTAGCTTGTTCTACTAGGAAGAACACATTTTTATCTAGAAATTCTCATGCGTTAAGCACTAGAGATAACATTTTGTATAACGGACAAATTTCACTAGACAAAGGTGTTGAAAGCATAAAAAACAACAATAAAGACAATTATTGGAAGCGATTGCCTATTGAAAAAATGCAATTTAAAGAGAGCGATTCTGCCAATGCAAAATCAAAAAATCCCGATTTTGAAGCCGCAGAAGCCAAAGCCACAAAAGCCATTCAAAAGCATTCGATGTATATAGAAGGTCAGGAAAAAAACTATCAAATTGACGAAGCTTATTTGCTTTTAGGGAAAGCCCGTTATTATGATCAGCGATTTTTTCCAGCATTGGAGGCCTTCAATTATATTTTGTACAAATCTTCCACAAGTAGCAAAATCAATCCAGCCAAGATTTGGCGCGAAAAAACAAACATGCGCTTGGGAAATGATGCCCAAGTTTTAAAAAACATTACAAAACTTTTAAAAGATAGGAGACTAAAACCGCAAGTTGTGGCTGATGCTAATGCAATTTTGGCTGAATCTTTTTTAAATTTAGAACAAAAAGACAGCGCTATTATAAGATTAAAAATTGCTGAACGTGCTACCAAAATCAATTCCCAAAGAGCTCGATATCGCTTTATTCTCGGTCAGTTGTATCAAGAATTGGGTGTAAAAGACACTGCCTTAATTTATTATCAAAGTGTCATCGACATGAACAGAAAAGCCGACAGAGATTATGTTATTCAGGCTCATGCTAAACAAGCACAATTATTTGATTTTGAAAACGGTGATAAGGAGGCTTTTTTAATAAGATTCAACAAGCTACTTGAAGATAGAGAAAACAAACCCTTTAGGGATGTTATTTATTATGAAATGGGTGTTTTTTATGATAAAAATAACAATCAAGAATTAGCAAATAAATTTTACAATGAGTCCTTAAAACTAAAACCTACTGATGCTTACCTAATGGCTTCAAATTACAGGAATTTAGGAAATATGTATTTTAAAAATGTTGATTATTTCACTGCCGCTAAATACTATGATAGCACATTAGTTAAGCTAGATGCTAAAACTAGAGAACACATTCACATCAAGAAAGTCCGAAAAGATTTAGATGAAGTGATTCAATTTGAAACTATTGCAAAAACTAATGATAGCATTTTGAATGTGTTATCAATGACCGACGCAAATAAAATTCAGTATTATGAAGACTACATTATTAAATTAAAAAAGTCAGATGAAGAAAAAAGGCTTTTAGCCGAAAAGCAAAAAGAAATTGAAAAAAACATAGACATTAATAATATATCTTCGGACGATGATGTTCTTACAGCGGGAGTTTCGCAAGGAAGCAAAACTCCACCAAAGAAATCTTTTGTTCCACCAAATGCTTCAAATACATCCAATAATGCTGCAAATATTTTTTACTTTTATAATCCTTCAACAGTTGCTTTTGGAAAGATAGAGTTTAAGAAAAAGTTTGGAATTAGAACTTTAGAGGGAAATTGGAGAATGACACCTACCACAAAGAATTCTTCTACAGAAAACGGCATCGATGGAGATATTAAAAACCAAGAAAATAACGAAAAAGAAACTGTTGTCGAAGAAAAACCAGAATACACAGCATCGTTTTACATAGATATGCTACCTAAAGAGCAAACAAAAATTGATAGTATTGCCAAAGGAAGAAATTTTGCTTACTACCAATTGGGAACAATTTATAAAGAAAAACTCAAGGAATACAAATTAGCAAGCGCTAAATTTGAACAATTGTTGCAACAAAATCCAGAAGAAAAACTGGTATTACCTGCGATGTATAATTTGTATAAAATTTATCAAATTACAGATATATCCAAGGCCGAAGAAATGAAAAACCGGATTTCTGTTCAATATCCAGATTCTCGTTATGCGCAAATTATCAATAGCAAAAAGACTAGTACGGTCACAGCGTTTGAAACTGCAGAATCTGAGTATAAAGAAATGTATAAACTCTTTGAAGAAGAACAATTTGTAACATTATTAGAAAAAATAGATAGACTTATTATTCAATATTATGGGGATCAAATTATCCCTAAATTTGAATTACTAAAAGCAAATGCTATTGGAAAATATAAAGGATTGGAGTCCTATAAAACTGCACTGCTTTTTGTTGCTGATAATTATGCAACAACAGAGGAAGGTAAAAATGCTCAAGAAATTTTAACGACACAAGTCCCAATAATAGAAAAAATAAATTTTACCAGCAACGAATCTAAAAACTGGAAAATACTCTACAAAATTGATAAAAATGACGATAAAACAATAAAAAATATAGAAGAAAAATTTAAAAAATATATCGCCGATGAGGATGTTTTTTGGCTGACTTTAAAATTAAATCCTTTTAACGAAAAAGAGGATTTTCTTGTAATTGAAGGATTAAAATCTCAAGCTTTCGCCTACGAAATAGCAGATAATTTAAAGAACTATAAAAAATACAAACTCATTAATCAGGCAATTATAATTTCAAATGAGAATTTCAAAGTGCTGCAAATCAAAAAAAATATTGAGCAATATAACACATTTAAAAATCTTGAAATTAATACATACAAAAAACCCGAGGCAATTCGCTTATTTGATAATTCGTCGAGTCCACAGGATAAGGAGTTAAAACCAAAATCTGCAGCACAAACTGAGGAAATAAACAATGAACCGTCTGATGTTGCGCCGGAAATAAATGAAATTGACCCAGCAAATCCAAGTAAAACGCCAGAAGAATAGCTTATGTTTAAAAAGAAGACAAATTCCTATACTGAATTTTTAGGAAAAACGAACAGAATTGTTGAGGGAACGACAATCAAAGGAGATATTATTTCCCAAGCAGACTTTAGATTGGATGGTGAGTTAATAGGTAATTTCCAAACCAAAGGAAAGATTGTTATTGGTCCAGCAGGAAGTGTTACAGGTGACATTGTTTGCAAAAATGCCGATATTGAAGGAAATTTTAAAGGAAAAATTCAAGTAGCTGAATTATTGAGTGTAAAAAATAAAGCCAACATTCAAGGCGAAGTAGTTTGCGAAAAATTATCTGTCGAGCCAGGAGCCGATTTTAGTGCTTCTTGTACAATGAAAACCAATTCAAAAAACACAACCACCAATGACGGACAACCAAAAACCGAAGAAACAAAACAATAACAAATGGTTGGCTCTTATCAATATTCCGATTCAAATGGGAGCCATTATTTTTTTGTTTGCCTACTTTGGCAATTGGCTTGACGATAAATATACAAATCCACAGAATATATTTGTAAAAATCCTAACATTAGTAGGAGTTTCCATTGCATTTTACAATATCAGCAGGCAATTGAAAGACATCAATAAATCTTCCTAAATAGCAATGAATTTCAAAAAATACCAACCCATATTTGAAGTAAGTTTGCTTTCAATTCTTGTGTATGTTGTTCATAAATTAGTTTTTTTTCTCAACAATAACAATCCGTTTTTCAAAGGTTTTCATTTCCCAATAGAGTTCGTCTATGGATTTTTCTGTAGTTGTTCGCTACTTATAGTATTTATAATCATAAAAGTAAACGAAAAAAACATCAACAACGTTGGTTTTTCTTTTCTATTGGTCACATTTATCAAAATGGCTTTATCATATACTGTTTTGTCGCCCATCTTGAATTCTGGAAATCTAAATGTAAGAACTGAAAAAATTAATTTTTTTATCATTTTCGCCCTATTTCTAGCGATAGAAACTATTGTAACCGTTCGAATTTTAAATAAAAGGCAATAAATTGTTTATAAACACACAAATCAAGTTTTTTTTTATTGATTACTTTTGGCATATTAATTTAAAATGTACATTTGCACCCAATTTCAGAAAGTAAAATTTAAGATAATTAATAGTTATGGTGATTTCAAACAAACCACTTCAATTTATAATAGCCATTTTAATAGCCTGCCTTCCAATATTTGGTTTCTCTAATACTCCAAACGAAGGCAAACCAGTACCAACTGAAACAACAGCTATTGCAGAACAAGCTGAACCAAAAGTTGAAGACGAAACATCAAAAATAAAAGAAGAAATAAAAGAAGTAATTGGTCATCACGTTTTGGACGGACACGATTTTTCACTTTTTGAATATGAAGGAAAACACATTGGTTTTTCATTGCCAATCATTCTTTGGGACAACGGAGTTCACTTTTTTTCATCTGCTAAATTTCATCACGGCGAAGCTGTTGCCGAATCTAACGGAAACTACTACAAATTACACCACGAAAAAATATACAAAACCGATGCTGCAGGAACTTTAACTGAAGAGCACGGACATCCAACCAACGCAAAACCAATAGATCTTTCTATTACAAAAAATGTATTATCAATTATGGTTGCGGCGATGTTGATGTTTTTATTATTCACAAGTCTAGCAAAATCGTATGCTAAAAACGGAGGAATTTCCGCAGGAGCTGGACGATTTTTTGAGCCAATCGTGTTGTACATCCGCGACGAAATTGCAATTCCAAACATTGGCGAAAAGCATTATAAAAAATACATGAGCTATTTATTGACCATCTTCTTCTTTGTATGGTTCTTGAATATCTTTGGTTTAACACCACTAGGAATCAACGTTACTGGAAATATTGCAATCACTTTCGGATTGGCTTTCATAACTTTTATCATCACCAATCTTACGGCAAATAAAAATTATTGGGGACACATTTTCTGGATGCCAGGTGTGCCAGTGCCAATGAAAATTATATTGGCTCCTATAGAATTATTGGGAGTTTTTATCAAGCCATTTGCATTAATGATACGTTTGTACGCTAACATAATTGCAGGTCATATTGTATTAATGAGTTTGATTGGATTGATATTCATTTTCAAAAGCTGGTTAGGAAGTAGCTTGTCATTTATGTTGTCATTCGCTATTTCAATTATCGAAATATTAGTTGCATTATTACAAGCGTATATATTTACAATGTTATCAGCATTGTATTTTGGATCGGCTGTTGAAGAGCATCATCACGAAGAAGCTCATCATTAAAAGTTAGAAATTAGAAATACGAAGTTAGAAGTGAATTCTAACCTCTAATTTCTGACCTCTAACCTCAAATTGAATGTTTAATTTTTAATACATATTTTTATGGAAATTCCTAAAATCGTTGGAGCAGGATTAGTAGTTATTGGAGCAGGTATTGGTATTGGTAGAATCGGTGGTTCTGCAATGGATGCTATCGCTCGTCAACCAGAAGCTACTGGAAAAATTCAAACAGCTATGCTTATTGCAGCTGCGCTTATTGAAGGTATTGGATTTGCAGCTTTATTCGCTGTATAATGCTACAAAACAAAAAGCTGTAACGGTTGGTTGCAGCTTTAGTTTTTAAATTAAATTAAAAGAATACAACTAAAGATATATTATGGAAAAGTTAGTAAACGATTTTTCGTTTGGATTATTTATCTGGTCAACAATAATTTTTGTTGGATTGATTTTGTTATTGAAAAAATTTGCTTGGAAACCTATTTTGGATGCTGTTAACGAAAGAGAAGAAGGAATCAAAAATGCCTTGCTTTCTGCAGACAACGCTAGAAAAGAAATGCAAAATCTTCAAGCTGACAATCAACGCATTTTGCAAGAAGCAAGAATGGAACGCGATGCTTTATTGAAAGACGCGCGTGAAATGAAAGATAAAATGGTTGCCGATGCAAAAAATGAAGCTCAAGCGCAAGGTTTGAAAATGATCGAACAAGCAAAAGCCGCTATCGAAAGCGAAAAAAATGCAGCAATGGCAGAATTGAAATTACACGTTTCTACTTTGTCACTTGAAATTGCCGAAAAATTATTAAAAGACGAATTGTCTAACAAAGAAGCTCAAGTAAAATTGGTGGAAAAAATGTTAGGTGACGCTAAATTAAACTAATATGTCAAGTACAAGAGCAGCAATTCGTTATGCAAAAGCCATTTTAGAAATAGCAGACTCCAAAGGTGTTGCTTCTGAAGTGAGTGCTGATATGGCATTGATTGCAAAAACAATAACTGGGAATTCTGAATTGAGTTTGTTTATTCAAAATCCGCTAATCATAACGGAGACTAAAAAAGATGTTGTTTTAGAAGTTTTTGCTACTGTTAATGCAGTAACCAAAAGTCTTTTTCATTTATTATTGGAAAACAAAAGATTTGAAATTTTAGACGGTATCGCAGCAGAATATAACAAATTGTTTGATATAATGAACGGTGTTGAAGTAGCCAAAGTTACTACAGCTATCCCGATGGACGCTGTTTTAGAAGCTAAAGTTTCAGCTAAAATAGCAAGCATTTCTTCAAGCAAAAAAATCACAATTGAAAACACGGTAGATCCTTCCATCATTGGTGGATTTATTTTAAGAATAGGCGATAAGCAATACAACGCTTCTATTGCCGACAGATTACAAGTATTAAAAAGAGAATTAAGTAACTAGTTATTGATATATAATTATGGCGGAAATTAAACCTGCTGAGATTTCAGCAATATTAAAAAAGCAAGTAGAAGGTTTTGAATCTGGTGCTACATTAGAAGAAGTAGGTTCTGTACTTCAAGTTGGGGATGGAATTGCTCGTGTTTACGGACTTTCTAATGTTCAATACGGTGAGCTTGTAGAATTTGAAAATGGTCTTGAGGCGATTGTATTGAATCTGGAAGAAGATAATGTTGGGGTTGTACTTTTAGGACCATCAACAGGAATCAAAGAAGGTTCAACAGTTAAAAGAACACAACGTATTGCCTCTCTTAAAACTGGAGAAGGAATGGTAGGTCGTGTAGTGAACACTTTGGGTCAACCAATTGATGGTAAAGGACCAATAGGTGGTGAACTTTTCGAAATGCCTTTGGAAAGAAAAGCACCTGGAGTTATCTTCCGTCAGCCAGTTACTGAGCCATTACAAACAGGTATTAAAGCAGTAGATGCAATGATTCCAGTAGGTCGTGGGCAACGTGAGCTTGTTATCGGTGACCGTCAAACAGGTAAATCTACCGTTTGTTTGGATACCATTTTGAATCAAAAAGAATTTTACGATGCAGGAAAACCTGTATTCTGTATATACGTTGCAATTGGACAAAAAGCGTCAACTGTAGCAGGAATCGCAAAAATGTTGGAAGAAAGAGGTGCAATGGCTTACACAGTAATTGTTGCAGCTAATGCTTCTGATCCAGCTCCTATGCAAGTATATGCTCCTATGGCAGGTGCTGCAATTGGAGAATATTTCAGAGATTCTGGTCGTCCAGCTTTAATTGTTTATGATGATTTATCTAAACAAGCTGTGGCGTATCGTGAGGTTTCCCTGTTGTTAAGAAGACCACCAGGACGTGAGGCATATCCTGGAGACGTTTTCTACTTGCACTCTCGTTTACTAGAAAGAGCTTGTAAAGTAATTGCCGATGATGATATTGCTAAAAACATGAATGACTTGCCAGATACATTAAAAGGTATCGTAAAAGGTGGTGGTTCATTGACTGCTTTACCAATTATCGAAACCCAAGCTGGTGACGTTTCTGCATATATCCCAACTAACGTAATTTCGATCACTGATGGTCAGATTTTCTTGGATGGAGATTTGTTTAACTCAGGAGTTCGTCCAGCAATCAACGTAGGTATTTCGGTATCTCGTGTTGGAGGTAATGCACAGATTAAATCAATGAAAAAAGTAGCAGGAACTTTAAAATTGGATCAAGCACAATATCGAGAATTAGAGGCGTTTGCTAAGTTTGGTTCTGATTTGGATGCAGTTACATTGAACGTAATTGAAAAAGGAAAAAGAAACGTAGAGATTTTGAAACAAAATCTAAACGACCCTTATACTGTAGAAAACCAAACTGCCATTATTTATGCAGGTTCTAAAAACTTGTTGCGTAATGTTCCTGTGAATAAAGTTAAAGAATTCGAAAAAGATTATTTGGAATACTTGAACAACAAAAACAGAGCGACTCTTGATGCCTTGAAAGCAGGTAAACTGACTGACGAAATCACAGACGTTTTAGAAGCAGCAGCTAAAGAAATTTCAGCGAAATACAATTAATAAAAATGTATTATGTATAATGTAAATTGTATCGAAAGGCACTTTATACATTATACATTTTACAATTTTTTACATTTTACAATTTAAAACAGATGGCAAATTTAAAGGAAATCCGTAATAGAATTACTTCCGTTTCATCGACGATGCAGATTACTGCTGCGATGAAAATGGTTTCTGCAGCAAAGCTAAAGAAGGCACAAGATGCCATTACAGCAATGCGACCTTATGCCGAAAAATTAACGGAATTACTACAAAACCTTTCGGCAACACTTGATGGTGATGTTGGTGGTGAGTTCACAAAACAACGTGAAGTAAAAAAAGTATTGGTTGTTGCCATCACTTCAAATAGAGGTTTGTGTGGTGCATTTAATACTAATGTTATCAAGGAAGTTAAAAACCGTGCTGATTTTTACGCTGGAAAACAAGTAGATGTTTTTGCTATTGGAAAAAGAGGAAACGACATTTTGACCAAAACACTTACTGTTGTTGACAATCAAAGTCAGGTTTTTGACGCATTGACTTTTGATAATGTAACTGTAATTGCTGAAACATTGACTCAAAAATTTGTGTCTGGTGAGTATGATAAAATCGAATTGGTGTACAATCAATTTAAAAATGCTGCGACTCAAATCGTTCAAGTAGAGCAATTTTTGCCATTAGCTCCAATAAAATCAGATAAGCCAGCATCAACAGGAGATTATATTTTTGAACCATCCAAAGAAGAAATTGTATTGACATTGATTCCAAAATCATTGAAAACACAATTATATAAAGGTGTTAGAGATTCATTTGCTTCTGAACACGGAGCTCGTATGACTGCAATGCATAAAGCAACAGACAACGCAACAGAATTAAGAGATCAATTGAAATTAACCTACAACAAAGCGCGTCAAGCTGCCATTACTAACGAAATCCTTGAGATTGTTGGTGGAGCAGAAGCTTTGAAAGGATAGCAGACTTCAGATTTAAAAATAATGTAAAAAAGCCAGCAAATTTTGTTGGCTTTTTTTATTCAAAATATTTATTCCAAATGGATTAATTTTGTTTCTTTTTAATTGCTATAAGCAATAGGGTATTTATTTTTAGTTACAACTTGTACAATTTTGTTGTTTTTATACTCAACTTCTTTTGTAACATAAGGGCTTTCAAAATATTGCCATTTACCGTGTTTTTTACCTTCTCTGTACTGAGCAATTGCTGTTATGATTCCTTCTTCTGAATAAGAAATCCATTTTCCCTCTAATTTTCCATCTATGAAATCCCCAACTTGTTTCACGTTGCCATTTTTGTAGTAATAAGTTGCCGTTACATCATCATCTAAACTTTCTAGTATAGGTTTTTCTTGAGAAAAGATTACAGTAGAAACCAACATCATCGAAATTAAAAACATCTTTTTCATAATACTTTTGTTTTAAAATTAATAATTGCATAACAAATATACACATTAATTTACAATAAAAAAACTATTTGGTAACAATTTGTTAACAGTGAAATGGAATTTTATTTTTGAAAAAGTACAAAAAATGTATATGATTGATGTTTAATATGTGCGAATCTCTTTTTTACCTATTTTTATCCCATAATTATAATATTGTCCATTTTGAAAGTTATCGAACTCATCACAATCCAAGAAATGCTCGAGCAAATCGAAATAATTCGTCATTTGTACCCTCAGATTTCTGCTGAAAAATATAAAGCCTATCTCGAAACAATGGTTCCGCATAATTATACCCAAGTTGTAGTTTATGACGGCGATGAATGCGTTGGACTAACCGGTTTATGGTATGGAATTAAACTATGGTGCGGAAAATATATGGAAATCGACAATTTTATTGTTCATCCGAATCATCGCTCGAAAGGAATCGGGAAAATGCTAACCGATTATGTGAATCAAAAAGCAACAGAATTAGACTGCACAATGGTTGTGCTTGACGCTTACACCCAAAATTTTACCGCGCATCGTTTCTACTATAATCAGGGATACAATCCCAAAGGATTTCATTTTATCAAAATTTTAAAAGAAGATGGATTGACATAACTATCTAGATTGAACAATTTGGATTGAAAGAATAAATTCAGCAATAAACCAAAGAAATCGTTATTTTTGTGTCACAAATTAACAAACTCAACCTTGGGATTATATAAAAATCTTTTCAAACAAACTGCCATTTACGGACTCGCAACGGTTTTGCCGAGAATGATGAGTTTTTTATTGGTGCGATTATACACTGGTAAATTGCCAACGACTGATTACGGCGAACTTGCGATTCTAATGTCTTGGATGGTTTTCTTCAACGTAATTTTGTCCTACGGAATGGAAACCGCTTTTTTTAGGTTCTACAATTCCGAAAAAGAAAAACAAAATGTTATTGCCACCAGCACCATTACAATTTTTTGGTCCACTATTTTCTTTCTTTTTGGAGCCTTAATTTTTAGAGATGCTCTAAGTGCTTATGCTAATGTTGAGGTGCAATATATCACTTATGCCATTTGGATTTTGGCGCTAGATGCCTTGGTCATAATTCCTTTTTCAAAACTGCGAGCCAACCAACAATCTATGAAATATGCCTGTATAAAAATAGGAAACGTTATAATCAACTTGGGTTTCAATATTTTCTTTTTGGTGTATTTGCCACAATTAGCTGCCGAAAATCCTAATTCTTTGGCAGATAATTTATACGTTGAACATTCTGAAGTTGCGCATATTTTCATTGCCAATTTGCTCGCGAGTTTAATAACATTGCTTGTGCTTTCGCCAAATTACCTTAACCTAGACAGAAAATTTGATAAGGTACTTTGGAAAAAAATGATGCAATATGGTTTGCCAATTCTTGTGGCTGGAATCGCTTTTGCTGTCAATGAACATTTAGACAAAATACTTTTAGGATTCTGGCTTCCAGAGAATATTGCCAAATCCGAAGTCGGCGCTTATTCTGCTTGTTATAAATTAGGTCTGTTTATGGTGTTGTTTGCCACCGCTTTCCGTTTGGGAATCGAACCCTTTTTTTTCAGTCATTCCACTAGCGATAAGGCACCACAAACTTATGCCGTAATTACAAAATATTTTGTAATATTAGGTTCTTTGATTTTACTTGGCGTAATTGTTTTTGCCGATGTTTTAAAGTTCCTTTTACTAGACGACAAATCCTATTGGCAAGCAATGAAAGTTGTGCCGCTCATTATTTTGGCTAATTTTTTCCTTGGCATTTACAACAATCTCTCCGTTTGGTACAAACTGACCGATAAAACTTATATTGGAGCTTATATTTCTATAATAGGAGCCATAATAACTTTGATCTTAAACTACCTTTTAATTCCAAAATACAGCTATTATGGCTCGGCGATTGCTACAATTGCCGCCTATGGAAGCATGATGATTATTTCTTATATTCTAGGAAATAAATATTATCCAGTTCCTTATGATATGGAGAAAATTAGCGGATATTTGGGATTGTCCATCTTGTTTTCTGTAATTTCTTTTTACGGATTCAGAGAAAATTATTTCGTTGGAATTCCCTTATTAATCGTATTTATGTATTTTGTTTATCACAATGAGAAAGAAACTATAAATAAAATGCTAAGCCGAAAATGATTTGAAGCCAATCGCGCTGTTCGTTACAAGCTTTTTCATAAATTTGGTTTTTTTCAAGTCCTAAAAGGAGCTTCCTTTGGTCGCTCTTTTAGTCCAGAAAAAAATACAAATTTATTTCAAAAGGCTTTTCACTGCTATCACGGCTAAAAATCCAGAACATAATAAATAGAGTTCATATTATGACCATCAAAATCATCAACAAATCGCAGCACAACTTGCCCAACTATGAAACCATCGCCTCGGCAGGAATGGATTTGCGCGCCAACCTTACAGAAGCTATAACCTTAAATCCTTTAGATAGAACTCTTGTAAAAACTGGGCTGTTCATTGAATTACCCATTGGTTATGAAGCGCAAGTGCGACCAAGAAGCGGCTTGGCAGCCAAAAAAGGAATCACGGTTTTAAATTCGCCTGGAACCATCGATGCCGATTACCGTGGCGAAATATGCATAATATTAGTCAATTTATCCAACGAAGTTTTCGTCATCGAAAACGGCGAACGCATTGCCCAACTCATCATAGCGAAACACGAAAGAGCCGAATGGATTGAAGTTCAGGAATTATCCGAAACATCAAGAGGTGAAGGCGGTTTTGGAAGTACAGGGGTGAAGTAAAGCCCCCTAGCCCCCGAATGGGGAATTAAGAAATAAAAAAGGAGCACAATAAAATAAAAACATAAATTAAAACCTACCACCCCTAGTAGCAGTTCCCCCTTTGGGGGTTAGGGGGCTGATATGAAAATAATAGTACCAATGGCTGGACGAGGTTCCAGATTAAGACCGCACACCTTAACCATTCCGAAACCTTTAATTCCAATTGCTGGAAAACCAATCGTACATCGTTTGGTAGAAGATATTGCAGGTGTTTTAAATCAAGATATTGAAGAAATTGCCTTTATCATTCACGAAAGTTTTGGCAAAAAAGTAGAAGATGATTTAATTGCTATTGCAGAAAAATTAGGTTCAAAAGGAACCATTTATTACCAAAACGAAGCCTTGGGAACAGGTCACGCCATTATGTGTGCCAAAGATTCCTTGAGCGGGCCAGCTGTTATTGCTTATGCAGACACTTTGATTCGTGCTGATTTCCATTTAGATCAAAATGCCGACAGCGTGATATGGGTAAAAAAAGTAGATCAACCAGAAGCTTTTGGCGTGGTCAATTTGAATGATGCAAATCAAATTATTGAATTGGTAGAAAAACCTAAGGAATTTGTTTCAGACCTTGCTGTTATCGGAATTTACTATTTCAAAGACGTAGCTGTTTTGAAGAATGAATTACAATTGGTCTTGGATAACAATATTATTAATGGTGGCGAATATCAAATTAATGATGGAATCAAGCAAATGATGGATAAAGGGTTGGTTTTTGTTCCTGGTGAAGTCTCAGAATGGATGGATTGCGGAAACAAAGACGTTACGGTTGAAACCAATTGTAGAATGCTAGGATTTTTGCACAACGACGGCGAGCATTTGGTAGATTATGATGTTAAATTAGAGAATTCAACCATCATTCCGCCGTGTTATATTGGGAAAGACGTGGTTTTGATCAATGCAACAGTGGGTCCAAATGTGTCTTTAGGAAATGGTTGCCACGTTTTGGATAGTACTATAAAAAACAGTTTGGTGCAAACCCATTCGCACATAAAAAATGCCAATTTAGACAATGCGATGATAGGCAATCACGCTAGTTTTGATGGGAATTTTACCAGCATTAGTATTGGAGATTATTCGGTTTTGGAATAATTTTCTGCGATTTATGGTTCTAAAAGATTTGACAACTTTTTAAAAGCTGTCAAATCTAGGCTAACAAATCGAAATTTGTAATTGAAAAAACATTTAATAATGAAAAGCAACCAATTAGCATTTGTGGTTTTTATATTAAATAAGTTTGCATCTGCAAATAGGCTTCCCATTTCGGAGGTTTACAATCGTTTTGATACTTTACATATTTTGGACGATTATATACTAAAACATTATGAGGTATTGCACACGCTGGGCGAGAATTATCTAATAGAAGATTTAAACGAACTGCTTGCACAAAAATTGTTACAATAATGAAACTCTACCACGGCTCAAACCAAGAAATTAAAGAACCTAATGTTACATTTTCTAAAAAGTATTTAGATTTTGGAAGAGGCTTTTATCTAACTTCGTACCAAGAGCAAGCAGAGAAATGGGCATTGCGAAAAGCAGTAAGACTGGGCGGAGAGCCTACTATAAATGTATATGAATTACCGGAAGATTTCAATAACTATAAAGTTTGTAGTTTTGAAACCGAGAACGAACTTTGGTTGGATTTTGTGTGCAATTGTAGAAAAGGCGAAGCATCATACGAACAGTTTGATTTGGTAATAGGCAGGGTTGCAAACGACGATATTTTTAAAACTATTGATATGTATTTTAAACAGTTATGGACTAAAGAAAAGGCATTAGAAGAATTAAGATATTATCAAGAGAACAATCAAATTTGCATTATAAATCAGCAAATCATAGACAAAGAACTTAAATTCTTAGAATCTTATACGGTGTAATATGACAACGGAAATGGCACAAAATTTAGAAGACATTTACATTCAGTCTCTGGAAATTAATATGATTGAATATCTAGCAACACGATTGCAAACTGACAATAGAGCAGCGATGACTATTTATTATAATAGTAAAATTTGTAAACAAATTCACGAGGGTCTTTACGATATTCAATACCTAGATTACAAATATTTAGTAGAAGATTTAATAGCAAATGAGATTCACAAAAAGGATTTGTAAAGAAAAAGAATCGATTAATAGGCAAGGATTTTAATTTCTTTAGGATTATAAAAGAATCGTTCTATACAAAACAGGTTGTGTTCTTCGGGCCTTCTTTACGAACTTTGTGGTTATTTAAAAAATGAAAAAAACAGCTTCTTTCTTTTTATTGTTGGTTTTGCTTTGTAATTCAGCATTGCTATTGGCACAAGCCGAACCAGAATTAATTGTACCTGATACGGATAAGTTTCAAGATTTTTTCTATGAATCCTTGAAGCAAAAAGGAATCGAAAATTACGACAAAGCCATTACAGCCTTGGAAGAATGTTTGAAACTACAACCCAATAACGCTGTGGTTTATTCGGAAATGGGAAAGAATTATTTTGGACTAAAAAACTACGAACAAAGTTATTCTTCTTATGAAAAAGCCGCACAAATCGAACCCAAAAACAAATGGTTTTGGTCAGGAATGTATGATGTGAGTTATCAAACCAAGAATTACAATCAAGCCATTATCGCTGTTAATAAACTCATTGAGTTTGACCAAAAGTATCAAGATGATTTGGTTTCGCTTTATATGAACACGCAACAATTTGACAAAGCACTCGTTTTAATCAACGAGTTGAATGAAAAGGTTGGGAAATCAGACAGACGTGATATGTACAAAACCCAAATTTTGTCGCAAGGGAAATTTCAAAATACCGAAATAGATCATTTGATTGCTCAAATAAAATCGAATCCAAAAGAAGAATCCAATTATGTTGCTCTAATCAAGTTGTATTCGGAGAATAATGAAGTTAAAAAAGCAGCCGAAATTACCAAAAAATTAGAAACAGAAATTCCAGATTCGGATTGGGCACAAGTAGGATTGTTTCAAATTTATTTAGCTAAAAATGAAGGTCTTAAGGCAATAAATGCAATGAATGTGGTTTTGGCAAATACAAAAATAGAGTCTAAAATAAAATACCGAATGTTTAATGAATTTTTGATTTATGCCAATAAAAACCCACAGTATTCAGCAGATTTGGAGAAAGCAATGGCCTATTTTGATAAAGACACAACTATTAATGTTGGGAAAGAAATAGGGAAATTTTTTCAAAGTAAAAAGCAATGGGAAAAAGCCGTTTTTTATTATGAAAAGGCTTTAAAAATCAATTCGAGCGAAGATATTGAAACCAATTTATTCTTGCTTCAGTCGTATCTCGAGACGAAACAATTTGAAACAATGGCTAAAAAAGCAACAAATTTGGTCGAAATTTATCCAACACAGCCGCAATTTTATTACTTTTCTAGTTTGGCAAACAATCAGTTGAAACGATTTAGCAACGCAAAAATAATGCTGGAAATGGGAATGGATTATGTGGTTGATGATATAAAATTAGAGATCAATTTCAATCTGCAATTAGGAGAAGCCTACAATGGTTTAGGAGATTTAAAGAAAAAAGAACAGTATCTTGCGAAAGCCAATCAATTACTAAAAGCCAAAAAATAAAACATACTATGAATAGATTTTTAAAATATATAAAACTTCTTTTTTTGGTTAGCATCATCAGTTCATTGGCGTTAGTTTCGTGTAAATCGAAAAGCACTGTGGTCAATGTTTCCAAAAGTGAAAGTCGAAAGAAAACAAACAAAACCATCGAAAACTATTACAACAATAAAAACGAGTTTTCGACATTATATATAAAAGCAAGTGTTCAATACATATCTGAAAAGCAAAATCAGAATGTTACCGCCGAGATTAAACTCAAAAAAGACGAACAAATATTAGTAAGCATTCGGTTTTTGGGAATCACAATGGCAAAAGCTTTGATCACGCCAACCAAAGTAAGCTATTATGAAAAAATAAAAGGCACGTATTACGAAGGCGATTTTAGCGCAATAAGCCAATTGCTAGGAACCGATTTAGACTTTGAAAAGGTACAAAACATGCTGTTAGGAAGAGCCGTTGACAATTTAAAAGAAGGAAAATATTCAGAAAATTTCGCTGATCAAGTATATAGATTGGACGAAGAATCTGACGGGAACACTAAGAAATCGTTTTATATTGATGGAAATAATTTCACGATAAACAAACAAGAAATTACACAAACCAAAGAGGAAAGAATGATGCAGGTGGTGTATTCCAACAAAAAAGAATTCAAAGAAATAATTTTGCCCTTGACACTAAACATTGATAGTTATCAAAAGAAAAGCAAAACCGAAATCAATTTAGAATACAATAATGTAAGTTTCAATGAAGAAATTTCTTTTCCTTATAGTGTTCCAAATGACTACAAAAGAATTATAATTAAGTAAATTTGCCCAAACTAATTTTACTATGCCAAAATTTCTCCTAAGCCTAATTTTTATTTGTATGACTTCATTGCTGTGGAGTCAAGAATCGCAGCAAGAAAAATTAGAAAAACGTAAAGCCCAAATTCAACAGGAAATCATTGAAAATGAAAAGTTGTTGCAGTCGGTAAAGAAAAAAGAAAAATCGGCGGTAAGCGTTGTAATTGTTCAAGCCAATAAAATCAAGCTCAAAGAAAAACTAATCAACACTACCGAGCGGCAAGCCAAGTTGTTGAGCAACGACATTTACATCAATCAGCTGCAAATAAACAAGTTAAATCGAGAGCTTAAAGTACTCAAAGAAGATTATGCCGAGATGATTGTCAAATCCTACAAAAGTCGTTCTGAGCAAAGCAGAGCAATGTTTATATTATCATCTGATAGTTTCTTGCAAGCCTATAAAAGAGCGCAGTATATGAAACAATATACAGGTTATAGAAAAATGCAAGGCGACGAAATCAAATCGAAATCAGATCAACTAATAGCTTACAACGAGAAATTAGGAGCTCAAAAATCAGCCAAACAAAAACTGATTGAAGAAAATGAGAAAGAACGATTGTCATTGCTAAAAGCCAAGCAAGAACAAGAAAAACTGGTTAAATCGATCAAGCAAGACAAGAATAAAATTGCGGCCGACATCAAGAAAAAACAGCAAGAAGCAAGAGCCATCGACCGACAAATTGATCGTATCATTCGGGAAGCCATTGCGGAAGCCAATAGAAAAGCAGCACTGGAGAAAGCGATGAAAAAAGCCGAAGCCGAAGCAAAAGCGGGCGAGACCAAAGATGAAATAAAGAAACGAGCCAAAGCCATTGTTTCTGCTGCTCCAGCAGTATCTTCGGCAAAAATTGTATTAACACCCGAAGAAAAAATATTGGCCGATAATTTCAAAGCCAACAAAGGGAAACTACCTTGGCCGGTAGAAAAGGGATTTGTTTCACTGCCTTATGGCGATCAGCCTCACCCGCAATTTAGCTCATTAAGAGTGCACAATAGCGGAGTTGAAATCACAACCGATCAGGGATCTAATGCAAGAGCGGTATTTGCTGGTGAAGTAACGAGTGTAATGGTCTTATCTCCCGTAAATAAAGCAGTAATGATACAGCACGGAGATTATTTTACGGTATATCAAAACCTTAGTTCGGTAAATGTGAGCAAAGGAGATAAAGTCAGTGTAAAGCAAAATATTGGAAAAGTACGAACCAATGGCGAAACAGGAAGAACAGTTTTAAAGTTTACCATTTCGCAGAATACAACGTACAATAATCCAGCGACTTGGTTGTTTAATATGTGATGCCAAGAGTACAAAAAATATAAAAGTGCCATTTTATTTTTTAATAAAATGGCACTTTTTTTACAATTGAGAGTTAACTACTGCTGCTGTTGCCGCTGTTGTAATTTGAGCTGATAATCTATCAAATCCAATTGTCGTTGCACATCCTCAGAAACTTTTTGAAGTTTAACATCGTTTACTTCTTCAAAATGTCTTCCATCTTCATATCCAATCGATACACTAACCGAAAGCGTTTGTTTGGCAATTCCTTTGAAAGTTCCTTTTACGGGCGTACATTCATTAAAATCCCTACCAACCGAAAGTTTCACGTGGTTTTCCATTGTCCAAATATTATTGGTTGGGTCTATTCCCAACCAGCCTTGAGTTGGAGTATAAAATTCTACCCAAGCATGAGTTGCTCCTTCGCCTCTAAAACCGCTAGCATTAGGACAAATATACCCACTAACATATCTCGAAGGAATTCCTGCTGTACGTAAAAATTGAAGCAAAACGTGTGCAAAATCTTGACAAACGCCCTTTTTGTGCACTAATATTTCATCGACTGTAGTTTCGATATTGGTAATTCCTTTGGTGTATGTAAAGTTTTTAAAGATATACTCGCTGCATTTCTGCGCAATGGCTATCACAGGGATTGTAGCGGCATTTATCTTTTTTAAATAGGAATCTATTTTCTTTTGATTTGTAATGACATCTGGAGCACAAAGCCGCAACAGGGAACTGTTTTTTGTTTGCTCTATTTCTAAATCCTGTACTGTGGTAGTATCTATTTCGGGTATTTTGAGTGAGTGATTGACTTTTACGAGCATTCTTGATTCGATAATCATCTCGTTGTGTGCTTTCAAAATATTGAAATTTCCAACACTATTGCCGTAAAAATCGGTTGAGATTTCTACACTTGGATTTGTGGTTATCAAAAGCTGGTGCTGCAAAACTTCTTGATTGTCAAAATTGTGCGGAAACAAACGAATTTCGTTGATGCTTTCTTTTATGGGCCAATTGTATTGGTATTTTGTAATATGAACTATTTTGAACGTCGCCATTTTGCTAGGTATAAGAGAAGAATAATTTAGAAAAATCGGCCGAAAATTGAATCAGTTGCGATTGCGTATCATTTAATACAGCTTCTAATTGTTGGTTGGTCAAGTTGTAATAATCAGTATATTGAACCATGCTTTTTAGTCTTCCAAATTGATTTTGGAGTGTTCTAGCTTCTGGTGAAATATTATCTACACACAAATAACCTAGATATTTATCTATTAGGTCTAAAGTATACATTACCGAATGAGAAAAATCTTTATTAAACACGATATGTTGTGCAATTTTCCGATTGTGCGATATGTTGCTGTAACTTTTTAAATACTGTTCGTAACCTGAAAGTGACAACAATAACCTTCTCCAATACAATAAATCTTCTTCGCCATCAAGGTTGTAATTTATGGGTTCAAAGTATGCTTGTGTCATCGAAATGGTTTGTAAACAGCGTTCGATGTTTTTTCCGATGCTAGAAAAACACCAACCCAAACCTCGAGGCATTGTTACGTGAAGTATTCCGTTGTACAACAAAAGATCATTTTTGAGTTTGGTAATGACATTCACCGCTTCATACGTTTCCAGTTTTCGTGGCAATTCAGGCGAATTGGTATAATGATAGAGCGAATTTATATGTTCCCAAAGCTCTTTGGTAATTTTGTCTTGCGAACCTCTAGCGTTTTCTCGGGCTTTTCGGACCAAGTTTTTTACGGAATCAACATTATAGTTGTCCGAAATAATATATTTCAACACAAAATTTGAATCATACTGCGACTCGATAATTTGATTTTTAGACAAATCGGTATAATGTTCTAATAAGGGTCTGTATCCTTGAGAATCATTCATTTCTTTGTCAAAAGACAAAATATAAAAGGTATGCAGTGTCAGCAACATTCCGTCGGTTCTTTCCATATATCTGTTGAGCCAAAACATTCCGTCTGCCACTCGGCTAAGCATATTTGTTTTCATCTGTTTATAATATTTGTTTTTTAATGGAAGATGGAACGCCTATAATCATTTCCCTGAGCGTCAATGACGATTGTCGTGGGCGTTTCATCTGTTTTTGTTTGTCATTGGGAAGAACGATTTGTCCGCTGTCGCGAAATCGATCTCAACCTCATTATTATATCAACTATTATTCAATAATCCAAGTGTCTTTGCTACCTCCGCCTTGCGAAGAATTGACTACCAAAGAACCTTCAGTAAGCGCCACACGAGTCAATCCGCCCGGAACAATTTTGACGCCATCAGGTCCAAATAATGCATAAGGTCTCAAATCTACGTGACGCAATTTGAGTTGACCATCAATAAGACAAGGCACTGTACTCAGCTGAATAATGGGTTGTGCAATAAAATTCCTTGGATTTGCAAGAATTGCTTTTTTCCCTTTTTCAAGTTCTTCTTCAGTTGCTTTATTGCCCATAATCATTCCGTAGCCGCCACTCTGATTGGTTTCTTTAATGACCATATTTCCCATATCGGCAAAAACGAGTTCTCGTTCCTCTTTGTTTTCCATTTGATAAGTAGGAACATTTTTTAGAATAGGCTCTTCGTTAAGATAATATTTGATCATATCAGGCACATAAGCATAAACTGCTTTGTCATCGGCAACCCCATTTCCTACTGCGTTTACCAATGCCACATTTCCCATTTTGTATGAGCTAATCAATCCCGGAACTCCTAAAGCGCTATCAGGTCTAAAAACCAAAGGATCTAAATAATCGTCGTCAAGGCGTCTGTATATCACATCTACTTGTTCTAAACCCGAAGTGGTTTTCATATAAACGTGATTGTTGTTGACCACCAAATCTCTTCCTTCTACCAATGGAACTCCCATTTGCCTTGCCAAAAAAGTATGCTCATAGTAAGCCGAATTATAAACCCCAGGAGTAAGCAAAACCACATTAGGATTCGAGATGCTTCGCGGCGACATCGAAACTAAAATCTTGTGCAAAACCATTGGATAGTTGCCTACCATACTTACCCGATTAGAAGTCAGCATTTCTGGAAAAATACGTTTGGTAATCTCTCTGTTTTCAAGCATATAACTTACACCACTAGGACATCTAAGATTGTCTTCCAAAACATAAAACGCTCCGTTTTCGCCTCGAATCAAATCGATACCCGCTATGTGAATATGAATATTATGAGGCAATTTTACCCCATGTACTTCTTGCAGATAATGAGGACAAGAGGATATCAAAGCCGCCGGAATAATACCTTCTTTTATGATACTTTGTTCGTTATAAACGTCCTCCAAAAACAAGTTAAGTGCCTTTAATCGTTGCACAATACCCATTTCTACTTCGTTCCAATCTTTTTGAGTGATGATTCTAGGAATAATATCAAACGGAAAAATCCTCTCTATCCCTTGATTGTCATCGCTGTAAACCGTGAACGTAATTCCTTGGTTCATAAAAAAATCAGAAGCTTGTTTTTGCTTTTGTTCAATATTCTCAGGACTAAGGTTTTGTAATGTATGTAAAACGTTGCGATACGAATTTCGCACTCCTTTACTCGAAAACATTTCGTCCCATCCGTTTGGGTTCAATTTAGGAATTGACTTCATATATGTTGCATTATTGAATAATCAGTTAATTAAATTATTCTTCGTTAAAAAAAATGTATAAAACAAATCTATTGTTTTATTTTTATCAAAATGTTTATTATGCTGAATAATTGATAATTTATGTGATATTCTTTTTTTTGGGTTTTATTTTTGACAAATTTATTGTTTTTCTGCTTCATTTTTTCAATTCATCAATCAAAAAAATACAAATAATTTCCATTAACCCCCATATAAAAAGGGGTATTCACATAAAAAAGAAAACTATGTACAGATTAAATAGGTATAAAATAGGGGGAGTGTTTACAAAGTATATTATTTTATACAAGTTAATAGAAAGACAACCAATTTGAACAGGATAAACCTACAATAGAGACGCCTACCTATAAATTTTTTAGCTGGACTTTGCGAAAACTATAATTATATCCTTAGTAATCCTCTAAATCCTCTAGCCGCATAATAAGATTCGGCACCATTGTGATAAAAAAAGACGTTTCCATAACGGAAATCAGCAAAAAGGGCACCACCCAATTTTCTTATCTCGGGAGGCGTTTGGATCCAGCTCGAAGTTTTGGTGTCAAAATTACCCAGCTGCTGTAAGTTTTTATAGTTTTCTTCTGTTAAAAGTTCTATGCCCATTTCCAACGCCATTTCGACAGCGCTGTGCTTTGGTTTATTTTCTTTCCGTGACTCTAACGCTTCACGGTCATAACAAATGCTTCTACGGTCTTTAGGGCTTTCTGCCGAACAATCGTATATATGGTATTCGTTGGTACTTGTATCATAAAAAACAACATCGGGTTCGCCGCCTGTCCTTTCCATTTCATGGAGCGACCATAGTTTTTCTGGATTAGCTTCTAGCTTAATTTGCACTTGATGCCATTCAAGAGTAGCGTGGCGATGCATATTTTTATCAAAACGGTTTTTTAATGCGCTGATTATTGCGGAATATTCTTCTGGTGACAACGTTTTTTTATTTTCCATATCAGGATTGCTTTAGCATTATTTTTAGTTTGACGAGTTGGATTAAATCCAAGCAGTTTCGATTAAAACAAATGTATGCTAAAATAACCTTGAAGAAAACAGAACAATTTTAGTGACGCAAAAAAATGCTATCAATGATAAAGCGTTTTTTGATTTGTATGAAATGATTAAACAATTTTTATATTCTCGGGTGCTTTGCGACTCCGATAGCTATCGGAACTCGCCCTCGCATCACAAATCAACAGCTTAAGTTTATATGGCTATTAATGGTAATCTTATGCTACAAAGATGTAGTCCTGAGGATATCGTATCTGATTTATTTTTATATTTGTTTAAAATCACGCTGCTGCATAGCGACTATACACCCGAAATGCTTTAGATTGTCGCTAGCTTGTAGCAGTGGTAAACGAGTTAGCCAACATAGTACAACAACACGAAATTGACAGAAAACAGTACGAAATTTAAACAATAAAATATGTTTACAGTAGAACAAATTGAACAAGCTCACAAAAAAGTACAATCAGGAGCAGATTTTCCAAAATATATTCAAGAAATCAAAGAATTTGGCGTCAAAGGTTTTGAAACTTGGGTTAAAGACAGTCATACAGAATATTTTGGCGATAATAATTTCAGTACGCAATCCAACGCTAAGTATGATGAATTAGTTATTTCAGATTTTAGCAGCAAAGAAATCTTTATATCTCAACTTAAATCCCACCAACAAGGCAAAACCGATTATTTTACTTTCTGTAAAGATTGCGCGGAGGCAGGAATAGAAAAATGGGTTGTTACGCTTGAGGAAATGACTTGTACTTATTTCGACAAAAAAGGAAATGAGATTTTGGTTGAAGAAATCCCCCAATAAATAAATCGTCTAACAATTATAAAAAATAAATTCCAATGACAAATAACAAAGTTACTCTTCACAGAGTTTTTACTGCGCCAGTAGAAAAAGTTTTTAAAGCATTCACCGATGCCGACGCTTTGGCTTCTTGGCTTCCACCTTATGGTTTTGTTTGCAAAGTTCATCATTTGGACACACAAATTGGTGGTAAATACAAGATGTCCTTTACTAATTTTGGCACAGACAGCAGTCATTCGTTTGGTGGCGAATATTTAGAAATTGTACCTAACGAATTATTAAAATATTCAGATGTTTTTGATGACCCAAATCTGCCAGGACAAATGATAACAACAATAATTTTTCGCCAAGTAATTTGCGGAACAGAAATAACCGCAACACAAGAAGGAATTCCTAACGAAATTCCAACGGAAATGTGTTATTTAGGTTGGCAAGAAAGTTTAGAAAAACTGAAAAAATTAGTTGAACCCAATATTCCTGACGCATAAAAACAAATTAAATGGCACAAATAGTAGCAAGCTTTGTATAATGTCTTATTGTATAATGTAAAATCACCAACAATTAAACTTCGTTATATTTCAATGAATGACTAGATAATGGAATAATAATTAAATACTTAATACCATTAACGCATATAAAAAAGTCCAAAATTTTAAGCTATTTTTCACGCCGTATCAGTCTCATCACACAAGAGTAGGGATGCTTTAGGTGCTTACAGCATAAACTTGACAAACGGTCCCGGAAAATTAGACTAAAATGTAACTATGTTTGGTATAAGACACCCATAATTTTAAAGGAGGTCTTATACCATTTAGAAATATAAAACAATCCAATTTTTTCTCCCTATCCCGATTCCTATCGGGATTGGAGAGGGTCGGGGTGAGGATAACAATAATAAACTATTCTATATTTCTAAATGGTCTTATTTATCATTTAATCCTATTCCAAATCCAAACATCGTAGCAACCAAAGCTAAATGGACAATTAAAATGGCTTTTTGCCAAAAAGGCCTGTCATCCCATTTTTGTTCTTGATCAAAGGGGTCAAAAGCCAATCCAATTCCTAATGAAGCAGCGGCTTGCATATAGTCCTTAGAAAATATTGCTTGGTAGATCCCTAATAAAAGGAATCCAATGTACAGTACTTTGTTGAAATGTGTTTTCATATATGTAGATTTTAATTTTTTAGCGGTCAAATATGGTATGCTTCGCCAGTTCGCTGGCACTCGGGTCGCCTTTTTACTTATTGGTGTTTATCTCACAATATGTTATTTTCATCGGAGTTCGATGATTATTCAATTGTTTGCAACAAACTTGTTTTTAGTGGCGATTTCATATTTGATAATGGTTAAGTCTGTTTTGAATTTTAAACTTTTTTAAAGATAGTAAAATTGAATATAAAGAGATACATTTTTATTTCATTATTAACGTAAATGTTTACAGTGTCCTGTTTAAAATTTACCTAAAAAGGTGAGAGTTCATTTGAACTTAACAGATGGAATATAGAAGTCACAATTACATAGTGTTATAAATTGTAGCCCCGCCGAGAATCGAACTCGGATCAAAAGTTTAGGAAACTCCCATTCTATCCGTTGAACTACGGGGCTGAAACCCAAAAGGCATCATTTTGTTGATAAATGCAGTTGATTTGGCAAATATAAGAACAATTATACACTAACTTTTCTGTTTTCTTGAAAGTTCATTGTCAAAATTTTTTTTACAAAACACCAACTTTTGATCCAAAACACCAAAAACAAGACTTTACATACCAAATTACTTTATCGGAAAAAGTTTAGATTGCAAGAAGAAAAAAAAGTAAAAGCTTTATGATTGAAAGCTTTAGTTGCAAAAACGAATCAACAAAAGACAAACGACGATAAAATAAAGCCTTAGGCTCAGCATATATTGTAGATGGATTTTAATCCATCTTGTAGGAACGGATAATTTTTACAATCTTTGACCTCTAAAACAAAAAAATATGAGCAAGACTAAACTAATAATCAATAAAAATGGATCGATAAAAATCGAAGGCGATTTTGAAATAATGGATCAAGACGGTGTCATTTATGGCTTGGAAGGAAGAACAGCACTAGGTTTGTGTCGTTGTGGATTGTCATCCAACAAACCTTTTTGCGACGGTGCGCACCGTAATAATTTCGAAAGTGATTCAAAAGCATTTGATTTGCCACCAATGAAAACCAAATAAAGAATGGGTTTTCAACATACAATTTCAAAGCTGCATTTTCATAGATGTAGCTTTTTTGTTTCCCAAAACGGATGTCAAGTTTCAAATTTTGACAAAGTCTAAACTTCAGCTCGATTAATATTGAAAAGTTTAAACCACATAGATAAAATATTAGCTTTTAATAGAAAGACGCTTTGCTTATCATAGTTTTC
>CAMCTL010000015.1 GCA_945878515.1 Flavobacterium psychrophilum
ATTGCCATTGCCATTGCCATTGCCATTGCCATTGAAATTTATCGTCCCCCAAAGATACTACTTCCTATCCGAACCATCGTACTTCCGCACTCAATTGCGAGTTGGTAATCGCCGGACATTCCCATTGACAAAGTTAGAAGTTGGAAGTTGGAAGTTAGAAGTTGGTTTGTATGATCAAAAATTGCTTTCAAATGGGTGAATTCTTTCTTGATTTGTTCTTGATTGTCAGTAAAAGTCGCCATTCCCATTAATCCTACTATTCGAATGTTTTTCATTTCCTGAAATGATCTTGAAGTGAGAATCTCGTTGAGTTCTTCTTCATCCAATCCAAATTTACTTTCTTCTTCGGCGATATAAATTTGCAATAAACAGTCGATAATTCTATTGTTTTTTTTAGCTTGTTTGTTGATTTCTTCTAATAGTTTTAAACTATCCACGCCGTGAATTAGGCTCACAAAAGGTGCCATAAATTTCACTTTATTTGTCTGAACGTGTCCAATCATGTGCCATTCAATATCTTTTGGCATTGCTTCCCATTTCTCGGCCATTTCTTGGATTTTGTTTTCGCCGAAAATGCGTTGACCCGCATCGTAGGCTTCCATCAAATCGGGAATTGGTTTGGTTTTAGAAACGGCAACAAGAGTTACGGTTGATGGTAAAGTGGATTTTATTTTGAGGAGGTTTTGTGTTATTGACATAATTTTAGATAAACTGTTTCGAGATTTTTTCTGCTTTCTTACTTTCACTATAATCATAAAAACCTTCACCAGATTTTACACCTAGTTTTCCAGCGCGAACCATATTGACCAATAAAGGACAAGGAGCGTATTTCGGGTTTTTGAAACCGTCGTACATCACGTTTAAAATGGCTAAACAAACGTCCAACCCAATAAAATCAGTTAGTTGCAAAGGCCCCATCGGGTGCCCCATACCGAGTTTCATCACAGTGTCAATTTCATAAACGCCAGCGACTTTGTTGTATAAAGTTTCAATAGCTTCATTAATCATTGGCATCAAAATTCTATTGGCAACAAAGCCAGGATAATCGTTGACTTCAACGGGAGTTTTACCCAATTTTTCGGATAAAGTCATAATGATTTTGGTCACTTCGTCACTTGTATTGTAACCGCGAATGATTTCGACCAATTTCATAATCGGCACCGGATTCATAAAGTGCATACCGATAACCCGTTCCGGATGAGCCACAACTGCACCAATTTGGGTAATAGAAATAGAGGAAGTATTCGTTGCCAAAATCGTGTTATGCGAACAAATTTCATTCAATTCTTTGAAAATATTGATTTTTAATTCTACGTTTTCAGTGGCAGCTTCAACCACTAAATCCACGCCAACAACACCATCTTTGATGTCAGTATACGTGATGATATTGTTGATGGTTTTGAATTTTTCTTCTTCGGTTATAGTTCCTTTGGATACCATTCGGTCTAAATTGGCAAAAATAGTTGCCATTCCTTTATCCAATGATTTTTCGGAAACGTCAATCAGTTTTACTGTAAAACCACTTTGCGCAAAGGTATGCGCAATTCCGTTACCCATTGTTCCTGCTCCGATTACGGCTATTATTTTCATGTTAAGCCCCCTAACCCCCAAAGGGGGAATTCCTATTTAGGGGTGGATAGGTATTAATTATTCAAACTATTTTGTATCCAAAACTCGCCCATTTTGGGTTGGGTGGTTAAAACATTCAATAATCTCATAAGCAACTCTAAGTGCTTCGGTAGCATGTTCTAAAGTTACAATAGGAGTTGTGTCATTATTGATAGCATCAGCAAAGGATTCCAATTCGTCGAGAATGGCATTACTTTGCTCGACATCGGGATTCGAAAAGTAGATTTGTTTCTTTGTGCCTTCGGCATTTTGTAGAATAATGTCAAAATCTCCCGGGATTTCAGGAGCATCTTTCATTTTAACCACTTCACATTTTTTCTCCAAAAAGTCAACAGAAATGTAAGCATCTTTCTGAAAGAAACGGGATTTGCGCATGTTCTTTAGTGAAATTCGGCTCGCGGTTAAATTGGCCACACAACCATTTTCGAACTCAATTCGAGCATTTGCAATATCGGGAGTTTCACTAATTACGGAAACGCCACTGGCGTGAATGTTTTTTACTTTCGATTTGACTACGCTTAAAATTGCATCAATGTCATGAATCATCAAGTCCAAAACCACGGGAACATCGGTACCCCTAGGATTGAATTCTGCTAAACGATGCGTTTCAATAAACATCGGGTTTTCGATCATATTTTTAGTCGCTTTGAACGCAGGATTAAATCTTTCTACATGACCCACTTGACCTTTTACATTGTATTCTCTGGCTAATGCAATGATTTCTTCGGCTTCGGTAACGGTATTCGAAATGGGTTTTTCTATAAAAACATGTTTGCCAGATTTGATGGAAACTTTGGCACATTTAAAATGCGAAAGTGTGGGAGTTACAATATCAATAACATCTACAGCATGGATCAACGTGGCAATTGTCGTGAATTGTTTATATCCAAATTCACTGGCTACTTTTGCACCATTTTCTTGGTTTTCGTCATAAAACCCAACCAATTCATATTTTTCGGATTGTTGTAATAATCTCAAATGTATTTTTCCGAGATGACCAGCACCTAAAACGCCTATTTTTAACATAAAAATGATTTTTAACAAATGTATAATTTATTTGTTTATTGTTTAAAGTTTGTCTTTAAAGTTTTGGAAATTGTTGCTTGATTTTTGAAATATTTAAGTTTATTTTTACCAAAATATTTTATGCTCAATGTTGAAAGATACTGCCAAACACCAAGGACTTCGCAATCAATTAGTAACCATTTTAAAAGAAAAAGGCATCACTGATAAGGGTGTTTTGGACGCCATAAAAATTATTCCGCGGCATCTATTTTTGGATTCAAGCTTTGAAGATTTTGCCTATCAGGATAAAGCATTTCCAATTGGAGAAGATCAAACCATTTCGCAACCTTATACTGTGGCTTTTCAAACTCAATTATTAGAAGTAAAGAAAGACCAAAAAATTCTCGAAATCGGCACTGGATCAGGTTATCAAACTGCAGTTTTATGCTTCTTGGGAGCTAAAGTGTTTAGCATCGAACGGCAAATAAAATTATTTAAAAAAACGCAACATTTTTTACCTCAATTAGGTTTTAGACCTACATACTTAGCATCTGGAGATGGGTATATCGGTTTGTCCGAATATGCTCCCTTTGATTGTATAATTGTAACTGCCGGAGCGCCAATTATTCCACAACCATTAATGGCGCAGCTAAAGATAGGAGGAAGACTGGTTATACCGCTGGGCGAAGAAAAACAAATTATGACTTTGCTGATCCGAAAAAATGAAACGCAATTTGAGAAACACGAATTTGGAGATTTTAAATTTGTTCCTTTGTTGGAAAAAAAAATTAGATCAAAGTAATTATTTGGAATAAAACATGGTGTTTGAATGCAATATGTTTCAGCAAAATGTAGGTTCTAAAAAGCTTTTTTAATTCGATCCAAATCTCGTTTTGTATCTTGTTCTTTCAAAGATTCCCGCTTATCGTAGGTCTTTTTTCCTCTACAAAGTCCAATTTCTAATTTTGCCATTCCTTTTTCATTGGTAAACAATTTCAAAGGAACTATAGTCAAACCTTTGGCTTGAACGCTTCTTGCCAAACCTTTTAGTTCTCGTTTGTTTAATAAAAGTTTGCGTTCGCTTCGAGCTTTGTGATTGAATTGATTTCCAAAAGCATATTCTTCGATATATGTGTTGATGGCGAAAAGTTCTGTACCACTAAATTCACAAAAGCTCTCGGTAATATTGGCTTTCCCTAGTCGGATTGATTTTATTTCGGTTCCAGTCAAGACTATTCCTGCGGTATATTTTTCAATTATTTCATAATCGAAACGCGCTCTTTTGTTGAGTATGTTTATTGTTTTTAACATCGGGTTGCAAATGTAGATACAAATGAATGAAACACCAAAGAAATTCAGAAAAATGCCCTAATATTGCAATATGGAAAGTCAGCAATCAAAAGATCCTTTACACGGACTAACACTTCAAAGAATTTTGGAGCAACTAGTCGATTTTTATGGCTTTGACACTTTAGGAGAATTGATAAAAATTAAATGTTTTATCGATAATCCAAGTGTAAAATCGAGTTTGACATTTTTGAGAAAAACCGACTGGGCTAGAAAAAAAGTGGAAGAATTATATTTGCGAACCATTCCAAAACTTTAATTTAAACGATACGAAATCATAATTCCGCCTCTATACGGCAACCATTCGCCACTTTTATTATATCCAACCGCGTTGTCGAGTTCCCATCGTTTTCCTGTATCTATGTAGTAGCTATGATAAAAACCTTGGTGATTGCCGCCTCCAATAAAGAAATCGAGCATAAAACGATCATTTAGTTTCTTTTCATAACCAATAGTTGCACCTATAAAATAGCCAATTCCAATTTGATGAACTCTAACATCAATATAATTCCATTTTGTAAGGTCGTAGCTATCAAAACCTGCGTTGGCACCAACATAAAAGCCACCATGTTTTTCTTTAAAATGGTATCTATATTCAGTTGTAAATATATAAAATTCAAAAGGAAGCCCATCGTTTGATGTCCAAAACGAAGCCAAGGCATCAAATTGAAAGGTCGATTTTTTTCCAATACTAGTTTCTACTCCGATATGTGGAATTAAACCTAAAGCGGTTACGCCATTTCCCTTTATGTAGGTTTGACTTTGCAAAAGAATAGTAAATAAAAATAAGCTTAAGACAAGTAGTTTCTTCATTGCAAATGTTTTGTAATTATGTGGTTTGTATAATTTTCTATAATAATTATTTGCCTAAAGTATGAAAAAATAGGGAAAAATTATAATTAATTTCGATTTTGGTTATTTCAAATTATTACCTGTAAAACGCTGCAATAGCAAATCAATTGATTTATTTTGGGACTATTTTACAAAATTTCGATATTGAAATTTGATTCAAATGTTTCCATTTTTTTCAAAAGCTGAATTCCTTCCTTTTGTAAAAAATCATTGTTTTCATTTACTGTATCCGAATAACCAAACCAAGGCTCAATACACAAAAAAGGAGCATTTTCCATTGTCCAAATGCCTAAGTTTGGAAAATCGCTGAAATTAACTCTCAGAATTGCATTTGCATTTTTGGAAATAGTTATCGATTTAGATTTCAATGTTTTGAATACCAACGCATCTTTTTCGAACAACTGATATTTTAAACCTAATTTTCTATGATTCAATGGAAGATTATTCGAACTATTTGAAATTAAACCTTCTTCCAGTAAGTGGTATTTCAGCAAGTCATCTTCAGGAAATGCTAAACTATATTCCTCGAAATTTCCTGGTAAAGCAAACGCTGGATGCGCTCCGATGGAAAAAGGCATTATTGATTCATTATTATTAAATACTTTATAATCAATATTTAATTTATTGTCTTTCAGTGAATAAATGATTCGCAATTCAAAATCAAAAGGGTAGATTTTTTTTGTTTCTACCGTGGAAATTAATGAAAACGTGGCGCTTTCTTCGGTTTTTTCAATCAAATCAAATTCCATTTCTCTTGCAAAACCATGTCTGTTTAAGTGAAAATGTTTTCCATCAATAACGTAAGAATTGTTTTTTAAAGAGCCAACAATTGGAAACAAAATAGGAGAATGTTTTCCCCAAAAAGCTGGGTTTCCTTCCCAGATATATTCTTTGTTTTGGTCATTTTTTAAAGAAATCAACTCCGCTCCAAAGTGTTTTATTTGAGCTGTTACATGAGAATTTGTAATTGTTGTCATCAAAATACAGTCTTTTATAATTTGAAATTTATAGGCGGTAAATATATTTCATAAAAATAAGATTTTGTTCGAAGTTTGCAATAGATTTTTTTTATCTAATATTTTAAACAAAATTCATGTGTATTGTTTAATTTTCATTAATTTGCCAAAAAAATACAAAATGAAAAATAATTCTTCAAAAGCCCTATTGCTATTGGCTTTACTTTTAATGGTTTCTACTTCTTGGTCGCAAGAAAGTACAACAAAATTGGTTTCTAAATACAACTATCAAGAAACATTCGCTCCGTTTTTTTATTCTAAAAACGGAACTAATACCCGATCTGCTAGTGGTCAACCTGGATTTGGGTATTGGCAAAACAAAGCCGATTATCAATTGTCTGTGAAATTAGACGAGACCAAGAATGAAATTTCTGGTAGTAGCATCGTTTCATACACCAATAATAGTCCCGACAAAATGTCTTTCTTGTGGATGTATTTGGATCAAAATTTATTCAAATCGGATTCGCGTGGGAATGCGCTAGTTCCGATAAATGGTAGTAGGAATGGAGCTCGTGGGCAAATTTTTGATGGAGGTTTTAAAATTAAATCCGTAAAAATAGTTACTACAACAAAAGGAGTTTCAACCGAAAAAGAGGCCAAATTTGTAATTACCGATACAAGAATGCAGGTTTTTCTTCCTGAAGAATTAAATGCAAAAGGTGGGAACGTTAAAATAAAAGTTGATTATTCTTTTATTTCTCCAAACGAAGGTTCAGATAGAATGGGCGTTTTGGGAACAAAGTTTGGCAAAATATTTACCGTTGCACAATGGTATCCACGAATGTGTGTTTATGACGATATTCAAGGTTGGAATACCAATCCTTATCTTGGCGCATCAGAATTTTATTTGGAATATGGCAATTTTGAGGTCAATATTACAGCGCCTTCCAATCATTATGTAGTTTGTTCTGGCGAATTGATAAATGCTAAAGATGTTTATTCTCTCGAGCAGCAAAAACGTTGGGAACTAGCTTCGAAAAGTGATCAAACGGTGATAATTCGTTCGGCGGATGAAGTAAAAAACAGTTCGAATATCGCATCGCAATCGAACAAAACTTGGCGTTTCAAAATTAGTAATGCGCGGGATGTTTCTTGGGCGTCTTCGTCGGCATTTATTTTGGATGCAGCTAAAATAAATTTGAAAAGCGGGAAAAAATCAATGGCGATTTCCGCATATCCTATAGAAAGTAATGGAAATGATGCTTGGAGTCGTTCAACTGAATACACTAAAACTTCTATTGAACATTATTCCCAAAAATGGTTTGAATATCCATATCCTGCAGCTACCAATGTGGCTGGAATTGTGGGCGGAATGGAATATCCTGGTATTGTTTTTTGTAGTTATAAATCCAAAAATGCGGATTTGTGGGGCGTTACTGATCACGAATTTGGACACATTTGGTTTCCAATGATTGTAGGTTCAAACGAGCGTTTGTATGGTTGGATGGATGAAGGATTTAATACATTTATCAACACTTTGAGTTCTGTAAATTTCAATAATGGTGAATACAAAGAGAATGCCGAAGACTTGCACAAATTAGCTGAAAGATATACCAATCCGAAACTTGAAAAAATGACTAGTTCTCCTGATATCATGAAGGAAAGGAACATTGGGACTTTGTGTTATTCAAAGCCAAGCGCGGGTTTGACCATTTTAAGGGAACAAATTTTGGGTAAAGAGCGATTTGATTTGGCTTTTCAAACTTATGTAGATCGTTGGGCTTACAAGCATCCTACTCCTGACGATTTTTTTAGAACAATAGAAAATGTCGCTGGCGAAGATTTAGGTTGGTTTTGGAGAGGTTGGTTTTTGAATAATTGGCGCTTAGATCAAGGGATTAACACTGTAAAATATGTAAACGACAATCCAAAAGACGGCGCACTGATAACGATCGAAAACTTCGAAAAAATGGTAATGCCTGTCGTTATGGACATTAAAACAAAAAGTGGCAATGTGACCCGAATTAAACTGCCTGTAGAAATCTGGCAAAGAAATGTAGATTGGACTTTTAAACACAATTCTACCGAAGAAATCGAGAGTATTATTCTCGATCCTGATCATGTTTTTCCAGATTCTAATGAAAGCAATAATACATGGAAATCTGCTAATTAAACAAAAAAATAATAGCCACAGATTTATCGATTTAAATTATTAATCTGCGAATCTGTGGCTATTTTGATTTATTATACTGGTCTACCTTATTCCGGAATTTGTTGACTCAAACAATGCAAAGTTCCAAATCCCCAAATCAAATCAATGGCATTTATTCCGATGATTTCTCTTTCAGGGAAACAATCAGCAATAATGTTCAAAGCGATCCTATCATTGCTATCATTGAATGTTGGCACTAAAACACAATGGTTTAAAATCAGGAAATTGGCATAACTAGCCGGCAATCGCAATCCATCAAAATCGATGCGTTTTGGCATTGGCAATTGCACTATTTTTGGAGATTTACCATTTTCCAACTTTGCATTTTGCAATCTTTTTAAGTTGTCTTGCAAAGCTTTATAGTTGTTGTCTTCGGGATTTGTTTCTACAACTGTAACAATGGTTTCCTCGTTTACAAACCGACATAAATCGTCAATGTGTCCGTGAGTATCATCGCCTTCGATTCCATCGCCCAACCAAATGACGTTTGTAATTCCCAAATACTCTTGGAAAATCGATTCATAATCTGCTTTGGTAAAATTAGGATTTCTAATCTGAATATCGGGATGCAATAAACACTCTTCTGATGTAAGCAAAGTTCCTTTTCCGTTGGTTTCAATCGCTCCGCCTTCAACAATCACTGGTTTTCCGTAGTGTAAAACTTGGGTAACTGGAAGTTTTAGAAATTCGCCCACTTTTGCAGGAACATTTTTGTCTAAGTTGATGTTTTTATATTTGGCCCAACCGTTAAAATTGAAATTCAAAGCTTCTCTTTTTTCTCCGTTTTGAACAATAATCGGACCTGAATCCCGCATCCAACTTCTATTGGTTTTATAAATGATGAAAGAAACATTACTCATTTGAACAGTAGCTGTTTCTAACATTTCAACAACTTTTGATTTTAATTTTTCATCGGCCACGACTAAAACTACTTGCTCGAAACTAGCTACTTTTTTTATAAATTCGACAAAAGCCCATTGCACGGCTTCGTATTTTCCAGGCCAATCGTTTCCATTGTGCGGAAAACAAAGCAAAATACCTTGCTGTTTTTCCCATTCTGCTGGGAAACGTCTTTTAGTAGTGGTCATAAAACGAAGCTAAAAATTATAAGTGCGCAAAGATAAACATTCGAAAGGATAATAAAAATTGGTTCTATTCGGTTTTGTGCGAGCATTTGTTTTTTTGCGCTAATAAAGTTTATTTTATCAACCCCAATCCTTCGGTCGCCGATTTATCAAATGGGCTATACAATAAAACTCTATAAAATAATTCTTTTGCTTCGCTATATTTTCCAAGATTATAATAATTCCAACCACTCATTAGCATTGAATCATAGTCAAATGGATAAAGATTTAAAGCAGTTGATAAATATTTTTCGGCTTTAGCATATTCTTTTTTGTTGTAATAAATTTGGCCCAATCTAAAATTAGTTAAACTATTTTTGGGGTCAATTTTTAGAATATTCAAATGATTTTTTTCAACTTCGCCCCATTTCTTTTGAGTTGCTAATGGATTTACAAGAGCCAACAAAGGCTCAACAGATGCGGGCTTGATCTCAGCCGCTTTTTTATAAGCGGCAATAGATTCATCATATCTTTTTGCTGCATATAAAAGCCACCCTAATCGCAACTGTACAGCATAATTTTGTGATGCATTCAATGACTTCAGTATATCAATAGCCTCGTTGTATTTTTTCCCAGTTTCGAGAGCGTAACTTTTCGAAAAAGCTTGTACAGTGCCTTTTTGATCTTGGGCATTTGCACATTGACTTCCAACAAATAAAATGACTAGCAATGATTTTCTTAGAATTTTCATACGATTTTTGTTTTTAAAAGATTGTGGTTATAAGTGTAATTTATTGTATAAGTGAATCTAGGATTTACTCCGTTTTGGTAATTTGCTGCTCTATCCTGAATGCCGTATCTTAAACACAAATCAACCTGTTTGAAATAGAAATTCAAATTGCTTCCCAAATACCAATTGATTATGTTGCATGTTTTGAAAACAAAAAATCAGTTGAACAAATAGACAACAAATACTTAAAAAAACAGCAATTTTTTTAATCACGTTTCGGTGGTTTTGGTGAAAATAGTCTTGAAAGTTCGGCGGTCAAATCCGTATAATTTTGCATTTGATCTTTTCGACATACTTTTTTAATGTCTTGAAAATGTTTAAAATGAGTGGCTTCTATTTGCTTTTGGAACACTGAAATAATGGTGATTAAACTATCATTTGTTTTCTCTTCAATCTCATTTTTTATCAGTTGAGCATACAATTCCTTTTTTGTATTTCTGATTTTTTCATCCAATTCATTAATTTGACCACGATGCCAAAAAATTAATTGTTCGTATTCTTTTTGTTGGTTTTCATCAAATTGTAATTTTTCGATGATGATTTTACGAGGTTCCGCTCGGTGTCTGGCTTCAGGTCTAGATACCACAAATCCGATGGTTGCCAGATTAAGCACCAAAAGTGCAATCACTGCGTAGGTTAATATTTTAATTTTGTCCATAATCGATTTAATAAAGTTGATTCGATTTTGCAATTGTTGACGCAAGAACTTCTGTTTGGCTTTCCTTACTATTGGCTTCACCAAAGACGAACTTCATATTTAATGACACTAAAATAAGAAAGGAAGCCGCCGCAAACCAAATCCAACGACTGGAAAGTTTAGTATCGTTAATCCTGTTTTGAATTCTAAAAAATAGCGCATCATCGGGACTGATTTTTACCATTCCTTCAGTGCTGTTTAACACTTCATTGAGCCATTGTTCTTTTTCCATTTGTTCCGAATTTAGTTCAGAATCTTTCAATTCTGTTCTTATTTATATTAGACGATATTAAGTATTATTTCTTGCGATAGACTTCAAACTTTTTAGATAATTTTTCTTTAAGACTGGATTTTGCTCTGAAAATCAAAGACTCGACTGATGAAATACTCACTTCTAAGATCACTGAAATTTCAGGATTCGATAAACCATCCATTTTAGAAAGGATGAAGGCCGCTTTTTGGTTTTCGGATAATTCATTGATAACTCCGTACAGCAGCTCCGCTTTTTCTTTGTTTTCCAACAAGATTCCGGGATGTTCAAAATTAGAAATGTTTTGTAGTTCAAAATCCTTATCCGTTTTCTTTCCAAAAATAAAAAGACGCTTTTTGCTGCTTTTGCGTTTAATGAAATCCAAACATTTGTTGATAGTTATTCGATAAATCCAGGTTTTAAGTTCCGAATTTTTATTGAATTGGGCTATAGAATGGTGCACTTGTACAAACACATCCTGCGTGATTTCCTCGGCATCTTCTTTGTTTTGCAAATAATTGAGCGCAACATTATAAACCAACACTTTGTATTGGTCATAAATTTTTCTGAACTCATTTTGATTACCGCTCAATTGGGAAAATTATTTTTTTAAGACTAATTTATTTTTGTAAGGTTTAATTTGTAGATGATTGTACTTTATCTCACCAACAAAGCCCTGATTTTTTTAAGAAAAAACAGGGCTTTATCACAAATAAACAACATCAATTTATGGCGATACAGGTGGTATTGCGGTTTCGTCAGTGCCGCTTGGAGTGTCATAAATAACATAGTCGTTGTATTTTGCTTCGCTTTTTGTAATCCAAATATCTTTGCCCGTATCGGCATATTTTACCACTAGATCATACAAATTATTAGCTAAAATAATTCTGGTTTCGGTAGCATTATCGCGATTTTTTATGGCTTTCTTTTGCTCGTCTATAGCCACATCAAGTTCAGTTCTAGCGGTGGTCATTAACGCAATTTTTGCAGTAGTAACACCTTCTCCGGCTAGTTCTGTCACATATTTTGTGGCGGTATCAATCATTGCTTTTGCACTTCGTACCAAATCAGAATCGGTTTGTTTGGTCAGGTTTATATCGCCAAATTCTCTAAATTTTCCTGTTTTTTCGCCAAAAGTGTTTTTTGCAGCCAAAAACACGGTGCGCATTTGAGTTTCTAAACTGTCTCTAGCGGCATCTTTGGTTTCGGTGGTGCTCATCTTTATGCCCAACAATTCTGTATCGGACGGAAAATTTTCAACGGCATCAATCGCAGCTTGCAATGCTGTTTTTTTGGCCGCATTAAAACCCCGATCGGTAAATTCTGCAATATCTCGTTCAATTAATCCAATCAATTCATCTGCCAATTGCTTTAGAAAACTAAAAGCGAAATTAAATTTTGCTACAATCATTTCTTTTTTTGCCATAATAATAAAGTTTTATAGTTAGTACTGAGTACTTTATCAAAAGTATAAATAAAATTTTGAAACTGCAAATTTTTTTTTTACTTTATTTAGAACTATTTTATATTTTAACAGCAATGCATTTATGATAATACATCAAATTTTATTTTATATAAAATAATTTTTTACTTTTTACAACAATTTTTTTAATAAATATGTTAAAATTTACGAAAGATATTCACACGGAGTAAAAAGATATTCACACGGAGTGAAAATTTACTACTGAGGACTAAAAATTTACTAGTACGGAGTGAAAATTTGTTATTGCGGAGAAAAAATTTGTACGTTCTAATTAGAAAGTTACTATTTCTGATAGAAAATTGGCTACTACATAGTAAAAAGTTGGATGTAAATAGTTAAAATTTATTTATTTTATTAAAATTGAAAGTGTTTTTAGATGCATAATGACACAATAGAGGAAGAATGAATAGGTAGGAAATAGATTTTTAAGTTTTTTTTATATATTTGAGAAATAATTCAACGCTTCCGACTAGCGACTATCTAACCAATTTTGGGTGTATATGCACAGGTTTGTAGCTTATAATTATGAGTTGTGGGCAATATTACCAAAACAAAAACGTAAAGGACAATGCTTAACTGGTTTAAAAAAGAGAAAGCAATTGAAAATCCAATCGAGATTTCAATAACTGGAATTAATCCTCAGACAGAAAACGAATTCTTATTTTATGATTTTGTTGAAAGGCAATATTCTCCGCATTTAGAAAAATGGTTTGAAAAAGCCAAACAGACAGGTTTGAAGTTTAAACCTCAATATGAATATGCAATTCAACAAAAAGTGACATACAATAACTTTAAAAATCCTCATTCATTTCCAGAGTATTTTGAAAATAAATTTGATTTTATTGCTATTGATTTTGAAACTGCAAACAAAAATAGAATTAGTGCTTGTGCTATTGGTTTAGTTTTTATCAAAGACTTTAAAATTGTATTTTCTAAAAAACATTTTATAAAGCCACCAAAAGGCGAAGAATTCTCATCATTCCATTCCAACATTCATAAAATTTATGAAGAAGATATTGAACACAGTTTTACTTTTCAAGAACTTTGGGAAGATGAATTTTCAAAATACTTTAATGACAATTTAGTCGTATTTCATAACGCAAGTATGGATTTGAGCATTTTAAAAAACTTGTTTGAACATTTTTCAATATCAAACTTTGATATTGATTACATAGATACAATGCAACTTGCTGAAAAAAGTGGAAATCCAAAAAAACTAGCAGAACTTGCTGAAAAATTTGGTATTGAAATTGAAAACCACCACGACCCAGTTTCAGACGCAAAAGCTTGTGCATTGATTTATAATGAACTTATTGATATTTATCCAAAACATAAAGATTTAGTAAGAACATTAAATAACTTGAAATCTAATTCTACCGTTGACAATTATTTTGTTAAACAAGCAACAGAAGATGTGAAAACTGAAAATCTAGATTTTGTAAATCGTTATAAAATTTCATCAGCTCAATTAGATGAAATGGAAATTGAAAAGAATAATTTTGTTGTAACAGGAAAATTTATATTTGGCAGAGAAAATGTTGAGAATTTAATTTTAAATAACGGTGGATTTTTAAAGCCAGCAATAACAAGTAAAATAAACTATGTGATTATTGGAGAAGATTATGGTTGGTCAAAAATTCAAAAAATACACGAATTAAATACAAATAAGAAAACCGCAATTAGAATATTAACCGAAGTGGAATTGAAATTACTAATAAAAAAATACGGCACATGACAGTCCCGCTGGTTCGGATATAAATCAACTCCCCTCAACCATTTTTTACGTAAATTTGCATCATTAAATTACAGAAATAATGAGTAAAAAATTAATATCTTTTGATTGGGCTATAAAAAGACTTTTAAGAAACAAAGCTAACTTTGTGGTGCTCGAAGGCTTTTTGAGCGAATTATTGTTTGATAATATCAAAATCGAACATATTCTCGAAAGTGAAGGCAATCAAGAAACCGAAGACGACAAGTTTAATCGTGTAGATATTCTTACTCACAATTCAAAAAATGAATTAATTATCATAGAAATTCAAAGTACCTACGAAATTGATTATTTTGCTTCGCCCGTTCGCTATCGCTCGGGTCAGAGAATGGCTCACGGCACATCAAAAGCCATTTCGGAAAATCATAAATTTGGTGATAAATATTTAAACATTAAGAAAGTAATTTCCATCAATATTGTTTACTTTGATGTGGGACAAGGAGAAGATTATATTTACCGTGGTAGAACAGATTTTATAGGCATACACCAAAATGATATTTTAAGTTTGTCAGAAAAACAAAAACAAACGTTTGTAAAACAAGAAGTTGCTGATATTTTTCCAGAATATTATCTATTGAAAGTAAATCAGTTTAATGATATTGCAAAAGATACGCTTGACGAATGGGTTTATTTCCTAAAAAATAGCGAAGTAAAAGACGACTTTAAAGCAAAAGGATTAAAAGAAGCCAACGAAGTCTTGGACATTATGCGTCTTGAAAAAGAAGATCAATATGGCTATAACCGCTATATGGATAGTTTGAGTTTAAAAGAAAGCGAAATGTTTTCATTACAAAATGAAGCGGAGTTTAAAATCAAAGAAAATATCGCAATTAATGGAATTTTGAAAGGTTACAACAGCCAAACAATCTCTGACTTGACAGGCTTAACAATAAATCAAATTGAAAAATTGAGACTTGAGAGCCCTAACCAAACAGGGGAAACAAACGTAACGGATAATTAAATCCCCCGCTCCCGCTCAAATCCCTTCGTGTGGAAAGCATGATGTCCAACAAAAATTATAATTTATAGTTTAAACGAGCGAGACAGTAGCATTTAGTTTTGGGCTATATATCGAAAACTAAAAAGTCCAGAAAGAAATTTTTATCTAAATTTGAAATTAAGTTATTCAAATTCATATACTTAGCCAAGATGAAAAACATTGTGCGATATAATATTTCGACATTCTGCTAAAAAGAAATATTCAAAAAAACATCAAAAACATTTGCGATTAGTTAACTTTTGAGATAACTTTGTAAAATGAATAGAGAAATAAAATTTCACGAAAACCATTTTATGGAATTTTACCTAATGCAAGATGAAAAGGTAAAAGAAAAAATAAAGTATGTTTTAGAACTTATCAAACAAGTCGAAAAAGTTCCTGAAAAATTTTTGAAACATTTAACTGGAACTGATGGACTTTATGAAATAAGAATCGAATATCAGTCGAATATTTATAGGATTTTCTGCTGCTTTGATAAAGGAAATTTGGTCATCCTATTCAACGGATTCCAGAAAAAAACGCAAAAAACACCAAACAATGAATTGGAAAAAGCGGAAAAATTAAAAAACGAATATTTTGAAAACAAAAAATTAGAATTATGAAAAATTATAACAACATAAATAGTTTCGATCAACTCATAGAAGTTGAACACGGAAAAATTGGAACTGAAAGCAGAAATACATATGAAGAAAACTCTCAAATGTTTATCATAAGTGAAATGCTAAAAGACGCAAGAAAAGAAGCAAAAATAACCCAAGAACAATTGGCGGAAAAAACTGGAACTAAAAAAAGTTACATTTCAAGAATTGAAAATGGAAAAGGAAATATTCAACTTTCGACTCTAATTAGACTTTTTGAATTGGGCTTAAATAAAAGAATTGGTTTAACATTTTTATAAATGTTATTACATCGCCCAACAGTTAAGGCTTCGTTGCGTGCGTAGCACGAAAAATGAAACCCCGCTCACGCGCGAATCCCTTCGCGTGGAAAGCATGATGTCCAACAAGAATAGTATTTTACAGTTTAAACGAGCGAGACGTTAGCATTTGGTTTTGGGCTGTACATCGAAAACTAAAAAGTGCAGAAAGAAATTTTTATCTAAATTTGAAAGTGTTTCGTTAGCCGAGTCAAATTTTTTGTTAGGCGTAACTGAAAAAGTATTTTTTTTGAAACCCACAATTATTGTTATATTTGGCGCACATTATTAGCCCTGATAGTAGTGGAAATCCTTTTGTGTTTTTCCTTTAAAAACACAAAAGATTGAAGCGGATAGCAGGATTAGCTCATAAAAAAAATTATAAAAAATGAAATTACTCGAAGGAAAAGTAGCCATCATTACCGGCGCAAGTCGTGGCATTGGAAAAGGAATTGCAGAAGTTTTTGCTAAACACGGCGCAAACGTAGCATTTACTTATAGCTCATCTGTAGAATCGGCATTAGCATTAGAAAATGAATTGAACGCTTTAGGAATAAAAGCCAAAGGTTACCAATCAAACGCTGCTGATTTTAACGAAGCACAAACTTTTGTTGATGCGGTTTTGGCTGAATTTGGAACGGTGGATATTTTAATAAACAACGCAGGTATTACCAAAGACAATTTGTTGATGCGAATGTCCGAGGCTGATTTTGATCAAGTTATTGATGTCAATTTGAAATCGGTTTTCAATATGACCAAAGCCATTCAAAGGACTTTCTTGAAACAACGCGCAGGTTCGATTATCAATATTAGTTCAGTGGTTGGCGTTTCTGGAAATGCAGGGCAAACCAATTATGCAGCTTCAAAAGCGGGTGCTATTGGGTTTACAAAATCGGTGGCATTGGAATTGGGTTCTCGAAATATTCGTTGCAACGCAATTGCTCCTGGATTTATCGAAACCGAAATGACAGCAAAATTAAGCGAAGATGTGGTGAAAGGTTGGAGAGAAGGAATTCCATTGAAACGTGGCGGAACTACCGAAGATGTTGCGAATGCTTGTCTTTTCTTGGCATCAGATATGAGTGCTTATATTACCGGACAAGTTTTGAATGTTTGTGGAGGAATGCTTACTTAGAAAGTTTGTTGTTTATGGTTTATGGTTTATTGTTCGCTAACCATAAACTATAAACCATAAACTCTAAACCAAAAAACATGACAACAAACACCATTCTATTTCTTCTTCTTTCTTTAGCAATAGCAAGTGGTTTGTCGTTTTTTCAATATTTTTACAAAGCCAAAACCAAGTCGAAAGTGAATTTGGTTTTGGCTTTTTTGCGTTTTTTATCCATTTTCGGAATTTTGCTATTGTTGATTAATCCAATAATGAGTAGAAAAACATTGGAGATTATCAAAACTCCTTTGCCCATTGTAATTGATAATTCCAACTCAATTGTTGATTTGAAAGCCAAAGAAATTGCGTTAGAATTGTATCAAAAATTATCCGAAAACAAAGACTTGAAAGAGAAATTCGATGTGCAAACGTATCAATTTGATAGCGAATTTCAACCATCAGAAAAGCTTGATGGAATTGATTTTAAAGGAACTCAAACCAATTTGGATGAGGTTGCCAAAAATCTAAAAAGCATTTATAAAAACACCATTTTTCCAACGGTTTTGATTTCCGATGGAAACCAAACTTCGGGCAATGATTATGTTTATTCTTTTGATGCCAACAACAAAGTATTTCCTTTAGTTGTTGGCGATACAACAAAGTTTTTAGATTTGAAATTAACACAATTGAACGTCAATAAATATGCTTTTCAGAAGAATAAATTTCCTGTGGAAGTATTTTTGAATTACTCAGGTAACAAAAGTGTAACCGCAAATTTTAGTATTTCGCGAGGGAATTCGGTGTTGGTAAAGCAAAATATTTCGTTTTCTTCATCCAAAAGAACTTCAATCGTTAATGTTTTGCTTCCAGCAGATAAAGTTGGTTTGCAAGTATTTAAAGCCACGATTTCTGCCAAAGAAAAAGAGAAAAACATTTATAACAATACTAAGAATTTTGCCGTTGAAATTATCGACCAAAAAACGAATATAGCGATTGTTTCGGCTATAAATCATCCCGATATTGGTGCATTAAAACGAGCCATTGAATCGAACGCCCAACGAAAGGTATCCATCGTTAAACCTTCGGCAATTCAATCTTTGAAAGATTTTGCCGTTTTGATTTTGTACCAACCTACAACAGAATTCAAGTCGGTTTTTGAAAATAATAAATTAGCTGGAATCAATACGTTTATTATTACGGGAACAAACACCGATTTCAATTTTTTGAACCAACAACAATCTAATTTGGTTTTTAAAATGAGTGGTCAAAAAGAAGATTATCTAGCCGAACTCAGTTCCCAATTTAATCTTTTTGCAACAGATAATTTGGGTTTTGAAAATTTTCCACCTTTGCAAAACCTTTTCGGAAAGGTTAGTACAAACGGAGCAATTTCAACTTTGCTTTCATCCAAAATAAGGAATATTGACACCAATTCGCCTTTATTGGCTTTCGCCGAAAACCAAGGAAAACGTTCGGCTTTTTTGTTGGGAGAAAATATCTGGAAATGGCGTTTGCAAAGTCACATTGACCATCAATCTTTTGAAAAGTTTGACGTTTTTGCAGATAAAATAATCCAATTTTTGGCATCCAATGATTCCAAAAAATCATTGGTAGTGAATCACGAAAATTTCTATAATTCAGGAGAAGCCATTGAAATTTCGGCACAATATTTCAATAAAAATTACGAATTTGACGAAAAAGCGCGTTTGACTATTTCGGTAACCAATAGGAAAACAAAGCAAACCAAAAACTACGATTTATTAAAGGGTAATAATTTATTTAAAGTCAATTTAGACGGGCTTTCGGCTGGTGCTTATAATTTTTCAGTCCAAGAATTGAATTCAAAAACAACTTATTTCGGTCAATTTGAAATCTTAGATTTTGACATCGAAAAACAATTTGTCAATCCAGATGTTGAAAAATTATCGCAATTGGCGTCGCAAACGCAAGGCAAAGTTTATTATCCAAATCAGGCTGATGCTTTAATAAAATCATTGTTAGAAAACGACAGTTATAAAGCTGTTCAAAAGGAAGTAGTTGCCAAAACGCCACTAATTGATTGGGTTTGGCTATTGGTATTGATCGCTATTGCACTAGCTTCGGAGTGGTTTATAAGGAAATACAATGGGATGCTATAAGTTCTTAATTGTGAAATGTTCTCCTTGAAATTAAATGAAACTTTAGTCGCAAATAATCATACCATTGCGCGACAAGAAGCACAAATGCAGCCACAAAAAGCGTTTTCATTTCGAGTATTTGGTAAATAATTCCTCCCAGAAAACAACCCAAGAAAAAGAAAGAAATGATGGATAATCTTAAGAATATATTGGTTTTCAATTTTTTAACTTCTTCTGGTTTTTCGTAAAAAAATAATTGCGATAGTTCTATTCCCAAATCTGTAAATAATCCTGTCAAATGAGTTGTCCTAACCGTTGACCTAGAAATATTGGTAACCAAAGAATTTTGTATTCCCATAGCAAGTAGCAAAAAAAAGGCTGTCCACTTTCCGTTTAGCGTAAATATACCTTCATTATTTCCAAAAAAACCAACCGCAATCAAAATAATCATTTCGATAGTAATTGGCAAAATGTGAGACCAATCTGGATTTTTTAGTGCGATGAATTCCTGCAAAAAACTCGATAAAAACGAGCCCAACAGAAAGAAAACTGTAAATAGTAAAAAAGTAATGGCAGTGGCATAATCCTGTCGCATAATTTCTTCGGCAAAAAAAGCGAAGTGCCCAGTTACATTTGTGGTCAAAGTTTTTATGGCTAAAACGCCTGTAATATTGACTAATCCAGCAACAAAAGACAGCAAAATGGCCAACCTCAAATCGTGAGCAAATGTTCTGTATTTACCTTTGTGGCGAAACATATTGTTTTTTCTTTTTTACATTCAAATGCAGAACGAAGCTAGAATTTAGATTTCTAACGTTTGGTAAAAATACTTAAATTTTCGGTTACTATTTTGGTCACAATACAACTATAACTTATTCTTTTTAAAAGTTTTCTTAAAATAAATATATACTGATATTCAGAGATAAAATAAGAACAAGGAAGTTGTTTCAAAATCGTCGTTTAAGTAGGTTTTCCGAAAAAGCTTAAACTGTTGTTTTTTTAAGCATACAAAGTTTTTTTGTAACTATTTGGTGCATGCTTTTTAAATGTTTTATTCAAAATTCGTGCACCACTTTTCTTTTATAAACAAAAAGAGGCTTTTTTGACCTCTTTTACGACAGATTTAGGTTCAATTAGCAAACACTTTTGGAGATAATTTTACAAAGAATAGGTTTTAGAAAATATTTCTAAAAATAAGCTACCACAAATTTCACAAATTAAAACAAATTCTTGTATCGTACAATTTGGAATTTGTGCTAATTTGTGAAATTTGTGGTTGAAACTTTCACCCACACAATTTGGGACATAACCGCAAAACTATTTAGTTTTTCAGTTGACTATAAATATTTGACGCTAGTAGATTTTTGTCTTTATATTTAATTTTTTCGAGCAACAGTGGAATGCAAGAAATTTAATTGCTTATTTTAATACTTCATATTCTAAACCCAAAACCGATCAGGATAACTTAATTTTCACTTAAATAGTTATATGCAGCACTATAAAAGAGATTTTATATACTATTTTTACTGTTGTTATTGAAGTTTAAATATAGACATTGGAATAACATTATTGATTTATCCTTTTTATTACTATTTGGAGAACAAGTCTTTATTGACGATTCTTAACAGAAACCCTTCGACAAGCTCAGGGAGACATCAAGGTTCCTAATCGATATTCTGAATGTTGTCTGGCTGAGCTTGTCGAAGCCTTTGTTGATAAAAGGGATAAGTCAAATGTTTTATTCAAAATTCGCGCACCACTTTTCTTTTATAACCAAAAAGAGGCTTTTTTGACCTCTTTTACGGTAGATTTAGGTTCAATTAGCAAACACTTTTGGAGATATTTTTACAAAGAATAGGTTTTAGAAAATATTTCTAAAAATAAGCTACCACAAATTAAAACAAATTCTTGCATCTTACAATTTGGAATTCGTGCTAATTTGTGAAATTTGTGGTTGAAACTTTCACCCACACAATTTCGGACAGAACAGTAAAACTATTTAGTTTTTCAGTTGACTATAAATATTTGACGCTAGTAGATTTTTGTCTTTAAATTTAATTTTATCGAGCAACAGTGGAATGCAAGAAATTTAATTATTTATTTTAGTACTTCATATTCTAAACCCAAACCGATCAGGATAACTTAATTTTCACTTAAATAGTTATATGCAGCACCTTAAAAGAGATTTTATATACTATTTTTACTGTTGTTATTGAAGTTTAAATATCGACATTGGAATAACATTATTGACTTATCCTTTTTATTACTATTTGGAGAACAAGTCTTTATTGACGATTCTTAACAGAAACCCTTCGACAAGCTCAGGGAGACATCAAGGTTTCTAATCGAAATTCTGAATGTTGTCTGGCTGAGCTTGTCGAAGCCTTTATTGATAAAAGGGACAGGTCAATAACATTATATTGTTTTAAAGTATATTAATGCAACAAGGATGAAAATTTTAATAGTAGAAGACGAGATAGGAATTGCCAATTTTCTCCAACAAGGTTTGGAAGAAGAGGGCTATAATGTTTTGGTGGCAAACGACGGAAGAACGGGTCTTGATTTGGCTTTAAGCCAAAAAGTGAATATCATTCTTTTGGATTGGATGTTGCCAAAAATGAACGGACTAGACGTTTGTAAATCGATTAGAATCAAAGATAAAATTACTCCAATTATTTTCTTAACGGCCAAAGATACTGTTCAAGAAACCATCGAAGGAATTAAAGCTGGCGCAAATGATTATATCAAAAAACCTTTTAGCTTTGATGAATTAGTAGAACGCATCAAAATTCATTTTAGAAATCAAACCGAACCAGAAATTCTAAAATTGGGTATAATCGAAATTCAGCTGACAAAACACCTTGTATTTGTAGATGGAAACGAAGTTAGTCTAACACAACGCGCATTTGAACTGCTGTGTTATTTGGTTCGTAACAAAGGAAAAGTATGCTCAAGAACCCAGATTATTGAGGATGTTTGGGACATTCATTTCGAATATGATACGGGAGTTATTGATGTTTTTATGAATGCCATTCGTAAGAAACTCAATCTAAAAATTGATAAAGATTATATAAAAACCATTCGCGGCGTTGGTTATATTGCCAATGATTAATTGATTATGCGTCCACTTTCATTTAAAAACAGAATAGCTTTTCACTATATCATTACCACTGGATTGTTAATTTTTGTGGTGTTTTTTGGTATATACTCCATTGTAAAAATCAGTGTTTTTTCTCATATAAATGATGATATTAATAGCGAGGTTAGCAAACATTTAACAGAAGTTGAAATTAAAGGAAATCATATTGGTTTAATTCACAGTGACGAATGGAGAGAACGTGAACACAATACCGTAGCCGTAAATCCAGTTTTTGTGCAATTCTATGATGAGAAAGGAAAACTTGCCGAAAAATCTCCCAATCTAAAAATGCATACTTTAATCTTTAATCCAAATGTTGTCGATAATAAGTTCTTTGACACGACATTAGTTTCCAAATCGATTAGACAAATTCAAGTTCCAATCTATAGAAAATCGATTAAAAAAGGGTATTTGTTGGTCGCCATGTCTTTAGAAGATGCAAAAATGGTACTGCATAATTTATCACAAATTTTAATTTTAACTTATCCTTTAATTTTATTGGTGCTTTTTGTTATTGCACGGTTAATTGCTGGAAGAAGCATAAAACCAATAAATTCGATTATTAGAACTTCAAATATTATTACCAGAGACAATTTGAAATCACGAATTCCATTGCCTCAAAACAAGGATGAACTCTATACGCTTTCTCAAACCATTAATAATTTGTTGGATAGAATTGAAAACACGATTGAAAGAGAAAAACAATTTGCCTCAGATGCCTCACACGAATTGCGAACTCCCTTAACTGTAATCAAGGGAACTTTGGAAGTGTTAATTCGCAAACCAAGAAATCAAAACGAATATCAGGAAAAAATAATTTTTTGTGTGTCCGAAGTTGACCGTTTGAACCACATGGTCGATCAGTTACTTCTTTTGGCCCGATTTGAAAACCAAAGTAAAAGTTTGAAAATCGAAAAAGTATGTTTGAATGCTGTAATTTTGGATAGTATTTCTCGCTATTCGACGAAAATTCAAGCCAAGCAGATTCAGATTTCAACTGATTTTAGCAAGGAATATTATGTAGAGACAGATGCCTATTTATTGTCCATCATTATCAATAATTTAGTATCGAATGCTTTAAAGTATTCCAATGAAAATTCCGAATTGAAGATTTTCCTAACCGATGAAAAAGAAAGTATTGAATGCCATATCATTGATTCAAGAATAGGAATACCTGCCGAAGATTTGCAAAAAATATTCAACCAATTCTACCGTTCAAAAACAATTGAACATACCGGAATTAAAGGAACTGGACTCGGTTTGTCAATAGTGAAAAGGCTTTGTACTTTACTACAAATTGACATAAAAATCACGAGCAAGGAAAACGTTGGAACCACAGTATTTTTAAGTTTCCCATAAGCAAATCTTAATTGGTTCTTAAGTATTTAATTTTACATTCTAAATATATTTGTAATGAAGTTTAGATCACTTCATAATTCAAAAAAATATAAGAAAATATGCTCGAAAAAATTATTGCTTTTAGCTTAAGAAATAAACTAATTATTTTGCTTTTTACCCTTTTGGTAGTTGGGTTTGGACTTTATTCCATTACCCAAATTTCAATTGGTGCAGTGCCAGATGTGACCAATAACCAAGTTCAGGTTATTACAACATCTCGCAATTTATCTACTCAAGATATTGAACAATTCATAACATATCCAGTTGAAATTGAAATGGCAAATTTGCCTGGAGTCAAAGAAATTCGATCCATTTCAAAATTTGGATTATCGGTGGTAACCATCGTTTTTGACGATGATTTGGGAACCTATCTTCCAAGACAACTCATAGCCGAAAAAATTAAAACCGCTTCCGAAAAAATTCCGCAAGGGTTTGGTACTCCCGAAATGGGACCAATTACGACTGGTTTGGGCGAAATTTATCAATATACATTAGAAGTAAAACCCGAATTCAAATCTCAATATTCCGTCACCGATTTAAGAACACTGCAAGATTGGGTTGTAAAACGCCAATTGTCCGGTATCAAAGGCGTTGTAGAGATAAATACTTGGGGAGGATACCTCAAACAATACGAAATTGCGATTGTTCCTTCTAGTTTAAAAGCAATGAATATAACCACTTTGGACGTATTCAATGCCTTGGAAAAAAACAACAGCATTGCTGGTGGCGCTTACATCGAAAAAACAAATCAAAGTTATTTTATTCGTGCCGAAGGAAAAGTTAAATCCATTCAGGACATTGAGGATATTGTAGTCAAAAACACGAATGGTTTACCAGTTTATGTCAAAAACGTAGCGCAAGTTCGTTATGGAAATGCCAATCGTTTTGGCGCCATAACAGGCAATGGCGAAGGCGAAAAAGTATTGGGTCAAGTGATGATGCTCAAAGGAGGAAACTCCAAACAAGTAATTACCGATGTTAAAAATAGAGTTGCCGAAATTCAAAAACGTTTGCCACAAGGCGTTTACATCAATGGCTTTTTGGAAAGAAGCGAATTGGTAGGAAAAACCACTTTTACTGTTGCTGAAAACTTGATTTTGGGTTGTTTGATTGTGATTTTTGTGGTGGTTTTATTGTTGGGTAACTGGCGTTCGGGTTTGGTAGTGGCTTCGGTGATTCCGTTGTGTTTGCTTTTTGCTATTTCATTGATGAATATTTTTGGAATCGATGCCAACTTGATGAGTTTAGGAGCCATCGATTTTGGGATTATTATTGACGGAGCGGTAATTATAGTCGAGTTTATTGCTTTCCAAATTGCGCACAAATCAAAAGGTTTAGAAATTTTATCCAAAGAAGATCGCCAGATAGAAATTGACCAAATTACTTATAAAAGTGCTTCGAAAATGATGAATTCCGCCATTTTTGGACAATTGATTATTCTGATTGTTTTTATTCCAATTCTTTCGTTGACAGGCATCGAAGGCAAAATGTTCAAACCAATGGGAATGACTTTTAGTTTTGCTTTGGTAGGAGCAATGCTGTTTTGTTTTACTTATGTTCCAGTTGTTTCTTCACTATTTTTAAAACCAAAAGAAGAAAATCCAAAATCCATTTCCAACAGATTAATACAACTGATGCAATCTTGGTATTTGCCTGTAATTACTTGGGCTTTGGCCAATACCAAAAAAGTAATGTATGGAGCGGTTGGCTTATTATTTATGGCTATGGCTTTATTTGCAACAATGGGTGGAGAGTTTATTCCAACATTGGACGAAGGTGATTTTGTCATTCAACCTGTTTTAAAAACTGGAACTTCTTTGACAAAAACGATTGCCACAACAACAAAAATAGAAAAAATTATCCTCAAAAATTTTCCCGAAGTAGAGCAAGTCGTGAGCAGAATTGGCGCTGCCGAAGTGCCAACTGATCCAATGAGTATGGAGGAAAGCGACGTTATTGTCAAGTTGAAACCAAAATCTGAATGGGTTTCCGCATCAGGCAAAGACGAATTGGCCGATAAAATAAAAGCTGCCATCGAGAAACAAATTCCAAATATGGATATAGAATTTACGCAACCCATCGAAATGCGTTTTAACGAATTAATATCGGGAACGCGCTCCGACGTGGCTGTGAAAATTTTTGGAGAAGATTTAGAGGTATTGGCGCAGAAAGCCATTGAAATCAAAAAAGCCATTCAAAATATTGAAGGCGCATCGGATATAATTATGGAAAAAACAGAAGGTTTACCACAAATGGCAGTTAGTTATGACCGTTCCAAAATTGCCCGATACGGCTTGAATATTGCCGATTTGAATGAAATTATTGCTCTTGGTTTTGCTGGAAAAACAGTAGGGAATGTTTTCGATGGTGAAAAACGTTTTGATATGGTCGTTCGTTTGGACAAAACCAATCGAAGAGACATTGAAGATTTGCGAAATTTTTATGTTGCGGTTCCAAATGGTGAACAAATTCCGTTAAGTGAATTGGCGAATATCGAATATACCGAAGGACCAGCAAAAATATCCAGAGACAATACCAATCGCAGAATTGTGGTGGGTATTAACGTTAGGAACCGAGATTTGCAAAGCGTTGTGCTTGATATTCAAAATATTGTCAATACAAAAATTAAACTGCCAGTGGGCTACACAGTGAGTTATGGTGGACAATTTGAAAATCTTCAAAGTGCCAAAGCGCGTTTGGCTATTGCAGTTCCTATAGCATTGTTTTTGATTTTTATTTTGTTGTATTTTGCTTTTAGCAGCATTAAGGAAGCTTTGATGGTTTATTCTGCCATTCCGCTTTCGGCGGTGGGAGGCGTATTGTTTTTATGGTTGCGTGATTTACCTTTTAGCATCTCGGCAGGCGTTGGTTTTATTGCACTTTTCGGAATTGCGGTGCTTAACGGAATTGTATTGATAGAACACTTTAAAGAATTAAAGAACAGCGGAATGAAAGATATGGACGAATTAATTTTAAAAGGAACAACTGATAGATTGCGTCCCGTAATTTTGACAGCAGCTGCAGCAGCATTGGGATTCTTGCCAATGGCGATTTCATCATCGGCAGGTGCTGAAGTGCAACGTCCTTTGGCAACGGTGGTCATCGGTGGATTGTTTACCGCGACAATTTTAACGATGGTGGTTTTGCCTATTTTGTATAAAGTTTTCGATGGAAAAAAATTCAAGAAAGCCAAGTTCAAAATTCATAATAAAACTTATCTGTTTTTTGCTTTGATGTTCAGCTCATTTGCTTTTTCTCAAAAGACAAATCCTGAACTTGACATATTGATTTCCAAAGCATTGCAAAACAGTAAAGGAATAGAAGCAGCACAATTGCAAGTTGATAAAATGAAAGCCAATATTAATTCTGCTTATACTTTTGACAAAACCAATATTTATTACAGCTATGATCAAAATAATTTGGCTGTAAATAATCAACCATTGAAGGTTTTTGGTATCCAACAACGTTTTGCGTTCCCAACGGTTTATGGTGCGCAAAAAAGCGTCAATACTGCCGAATACGAGAAAGAAAAAGCCGGTTTTGAAATTCAAAAAAATAAGCTGACATTCAATGTTTCCAAAACCTACCATCAAATTGTTTATTTGCAACATCAAGAAAAATTGTATCGGTATTTGGACAGTTTGTATCAAAATTTCTCCAAAGCCAGCGATAGAAAATTTGAATTGGGAGAAACCAATTATCTCGAAAAGATTACGGCTCAAGCCAAATTCAGAAAGATTAGTACCACGCTTTCTCAAATTGAGAATGACAAAAAAGCACAGTACGAAATCTTGCAATCTTTGGTTCAATCGGAAAAAAAATTGGTAATTACAGAGAATCAAATCGAACCGGTTAATAACATAAATAATGAAACAAGTAAGTCATTGTATGTTAACTATTTAGAAAGTGTTACAAAAAATTATAAAAACCAAATTAGTTTGCAAAAACAACATTGGTTGCCTGATTTGAATCTAGATTATTTCCAAGGAAAAAATACTGGATTATCGCAATCATTATATGGTTTTCAGGTTGGAGTTGGAATTCCGTTGTTCTATTTTGGCAACAAAGCCAAGTCGAAAGTCGCCCAATTGGAATTGCAATCTTGGGAGCAACAAAAACAAAACGAAGAACAAAAAATAAATCAGTATATCAGTCAAAAAGTAAATGAATTGGCCAAATATCAGGAAGCAATCAATTATTACAATCAATATGGAAAAAAATTATCAGAAGAAATCATTAAAGTAGGCAACAGAAGCTACAAACAAGGCGAAATAGATTTCTTTCAATACATTCAAAGTTTAGAAAATGCTACAACCATTCAAGTGGACTATTTAGACAATGTGCTGCAATTCAATAAGACCCAATTAGATTTACAATACCTTAATTTTTAAAAAGTTACTAATGAAAAAAATCATATATATTATCGCAATAACATCACTTTTGTTTTCTTGTAAAGAAGCTAAAACCGAAGAATCAAAGACAAAAGATAACGAATTAATTACAGTTACCAAGGATCAATTTCAATCGTCAGGAATGGAAATAGCCAATCCAGTTGAACAGGATTTTGATGTGACCATAAGTGCTTCCGGAAAAATTGATGTTCCACCGCAAAATAGGGTACAAGTGACGTCGTTTATTGGCGGCTATGTTAAAGCTACCAAACTTTTGGTTGGAGATAAAGTGACCAAAGGTCAGGCGCTGTTAACATTGGAAAACACCGAATATCTTGACATTCAAAAAGATTATCTTGAAGTTGCCGAGCAGATAAAGTATTTGAAATCAGAGTTCGAAAGACAAAAAACACTGTATGATGAGAAAATTACTTCGCAAAAAAATTACCTTAAAGCCGAAAGTGATTACAGAAGAACCTTGGGAATGTATCAAAGTTTAAGAGCTAAATTGCAATTGTTGAACATTAATCCAAGCAATGTCGAAAAAGGAAAATTGACTTCAATTGTCACCATTTTTGCACCAATTTCGGGAGATATTGTTATAATGAATGCTAATGTTGGAATGCCAGTTGGCCCATCGGACGTGATTTTAGAAATTGTAGATACCAATCATTTACATTTAGAATTAGCCATTTTTGAGAAAGATATTTTGAAAATAAAAATGGGGCAGAAAATTAGTTTTACTGTTCCCGAAGCTACCAAAGAAGTTTTTGATGCCGAAGTGCATTTGGTTGGAAAATCAATAGAAGGAAATGACAGAACCATCAATGTTCACGGACATTTAGATGACAATATCAAACAAAAATTACTCACTGGAATGTTCGTTGAAGCCAAGATAAAGACCAACTCAAAGAAAGGACTATCGATTCCTACCGAAGCATTAATTTCGGAAAACAACAAAAATTTCGTACTTTTATTGGATAATAATAAAAACAACATGCTGTCATTTAAAAAAGTTCCTATAACCGTGGGTGAAAAGTCAGAAAATAATGTAGAAATTATACCTGATAATCAAATTAACGCTTCCTCTAAAATACTGGTAAAAGGTGTATTTGATTTGGTAAATTAAAAAAATAAGATGGATTTAAATAAACTAAAAGGACAACTACAAACAGAAGTTGATACTGCTTTTCTCTATGATAGCATAGCAACCATACAATCTGATGACAATCTTAGTCGTGTCTTACGAAGTTTAGCCGATATTGAAAAAGGTCATGCTAAACATATCCTAGATAAAGTCAGAGAGTTTGACCCGAATCACGTTATGCCTTTAGCATCGTCAAGGGCTAAATTCCAATTGAAATTGGGTAAACTTTTTGGGTACAATTCCATCATTAGCAGTTTGTCGAATATTGAAAAGCAATTTGCCGTAAATACCATCATAAACAAAATTGAAAAAGGGGAGAAGCCTAACGGTTTCGAGCACAACCACCTCAATATTATTGAAGCCGTAAACAATAATGCCGCTTTGAATGTTTCAGGCGGATTGTTGTCTAAATTCGAAAGTCGCCACAAATCCGTTGGAGGAAATGCTTTGCGTGCAGCGGTTTTAGGATCGAATGATGGACTGGTTTCCAATATGAGTTTGGTTATGGGCGTTGCCGGAGCAGCAGTTTCCAATGACACTATTTTATTGACCGGAATAGCTGGATTAATGGCTGGGGCGATTTCGATGGCTTTAGGCGAATGGCTTTCGGTGCAAAGTTCGAGAGAATTGAACCAACGCCAAATCGATTTGGAAACCGAAGAACTAGAAGCGTCACCAGAAGAAGAAAAAAAGGAATTGGTTTTGTTGTATCAAGCCAAAGGAATGAACGCAGTCGAAGCCCAAAAATTGGCAGACAAAGCCTTCGAAAATCCTGAAACTGCCATAGATGCCATTATTACCGAAGAATTAGGAATAGACAAAGAAGAATTGGGCGGTTCTGCTTGGGAAGCTGCCATTGCCTCTTTCATTCTGTTTGCTATTGGCGCTATAATTCCCTTATATCCTTTTATGATTTTGGACGGTAAAGAGGCTATTTATTTGAGTATTGCCAGCAGTGTTGTTGGACTTTTTGGCATTGGTGCCGCCATCACATTATTGACAGGAAAAAGTATTTTATTTTCAGGAATGCGACAAGTGGCTTTTGGATTGGCAGCAGCCGCAGTAACTTACGGAATAGGAACATTAATAGGCGTTTCATTAGCAGCATAAATAAATATGGATAACAGTTATTTACCTAAATTAAAAAGAAAAAAATATTGGCAAAAATGGTCAATCGCATTTAAAATAATTCCTTTAGTGCTTATGATTGCAATATTGAAGTTTGTAGCGAATCAATTTGCATTAGAAATTATGGATTTGAATGCCTTATTTACCAGTTTAGTAGCGGGAACGATTTTTTTAATAGGATTTTTAAGTAGCGGAGTACTTTCAGATTATAAAGAAAGTGAAAAAATTCCAACAGAAATAGCGGCTTCATTGAAGACATTGTTAGATGATACTTTGACGGTTTATAAATCCAAAAATTCACCAACTGCTCTTGAGTTTATTGCCTTTCAAAAGAGTTTTGTAAAATCAATGGTAGATTGGTTTTATAAAATCGAAACCACAACTGCAATGCTGGAGAAAATTAGCAGTATGAATACTTTTTTTGCCCAATTGGACAGCGAGGGCTTGCAAGCACCTTATATTATCAAAATGAAAAATGAGCAAAATGCCATTAGAAAAATGCTCATGCGAATTGATACCATTCGAGAAACAGATTTTGTCAGTTCAGCCTACGCAATTGTAGAAATAATGGGTGGTATGATTTCGATAGGACTTATTATTATCAAAATAGAACCTTTTTATGTTTCGTTATTTTTCACGGTAATTGTTACTTTTTTGATCTATTATATGGTGTTTTTGATAAAAGACCTAGACAATCCATTTGATTATTCAACTAATGGAGAATCGGGCACAGAAATATCATTGATGCCAATTCATCAGCATGAAGATTCTTTACAGAACATAAAATAATTTATTGTTGTCCGATTAAAATTTATTGACTTATCCTTTTTATTAATATTTGGAGAACGAGTCTTTATTGACGATTCTTAACAGAAACCCTTCGACAAGCTTAGGGAGACATCAAGGTTCCTAATCGATATTCTGAATGTTGTCAGGCTGAGCTTGTCGAAGCCTTTGTTGATAAAAGGGATAAGTAAATATAATAATTATATAATAAAATCTAAAAATTATGTAATCATTTATACATTAAATTTTATAAATTTAACAAGCATTAATAAGAAAAACAATTTAAAAACAAAATTATGAACGACGCACATTTACATTTGGTAGTAAACCATTTTCCAATTATCGGGACGATTTTTGGATTAGGCATTTTGATTACAGGAATTATTTTAAAAAACAACACGGTAAAAAACACCGCATATGTGCTGTTTGTTATTGCTGCAATTTTCGCCGCATTTAGTATGGGAACAGGCGAAGGAGCAGAGGAATTGGTAGAAGATATGCCATCCATTGGAAAAGAAATCATTCACGAACATGAGGAAATGGCCGAGAAATTGGCTATTGTTCTGTATGCTTTGGGAGTAATTTCTCTTATTGGTTTGTTTATGAATTATAAAAACAAAGCCAACGCTAAATTTGTTTCTTACGTTGCTCTTGTAGTAGCAATAATCGGTGTGTATTTTGCACAACAAACAGGAACCACTGGTGGAGAAGTTCGTCACACTGAAATTAGAGCGAATGCAGCTCCGACTGTTGGGGCTGAACAAAATGCTACTGCCGCAGAGCAAGGAGAAAGCGAAGACAAAGAGTAGTTTTATAGCATTCAGAAATATAAAATAGTTTTTTATTGTTACCCGCACCCCAACCCTCTCCGAAGGAGAAGGAGTAAAAATTGGATTATTTTATATTTCTAAACACTGTTGTCCGATTAAAATTTTAGAAAAACTAAAAAGCCCAACAAATATAGTCCCTACAGGACATTAAAAGGCGGGTAACTTGTTTTGTGGCTACCAACATTTTGCTCCTAACGGAGCATACCTCGTAGAGGTTAAATGTTGGTAGCAAATAGATTACAAATA